>JBLIMP010000079.1:0-16127 GCA_047638855.1 Cellvibrionaceae bacterium
TGATTCTGCAAGCGTGAATAACTCTGTTTCGCGAGCGATAATGCGGGCCGCTTTCTCCCCATCTTTCATAATGAAGGAGATCATGCCGCCGGGAAGGCGCATTTGGCGTTGAGCCAATTCATGCTGAGGGTGAGATTCAAGTCCAGGATAGATGACTAAAGCGACCGCTGGATGATCTTCGAGCATTTGGGCGATTTTTAGCGCATTCTCGCTGTGGCGTTCCATACGGATGGCGAGTGTTTTTATGCCGCGTAGTGTGAGGAAGCAATCTTGCGGCCCAGGCACGGCACCGATGGCGTTCTGCAAAAACTTTAAACGATCATAAGCTTCTTGGTTGCTGGTGATAATGGCTCCACCTACAACATCAGAGTGGCCGCCGATATATTTGGTGGTGCTATGAAGAACAAAATCGGCTCCAAGTGCCAACGGGTTTTGAATAATCGGTGAACCAAAGGTGTTATCAACCCCTAGCCAAACCCCTTTCTTTTTGCACACGGCGGCCAGGGCGGCGATATCGCTCAGACCCAACATCGGGTTGGTTGGGGTTTCGAGCCAGACGAGTTTTGTGTTGTCTTGGATGGCAGCCTCAACAGCGGCCGGGCTTGTGGTGTCAGCGAAGGTGAATTCTATGCCATATTCGCTCAAGATTTTGTCAAACAAGCGGAAGGTGCCACCGTATACATCATCACCACTTAAGACATGTTCACCTGGTTTTACTAAGCGAAGCAGGTTGTCAATCGCGGCCATTCCTGATGCATAGGCTAATGCATAGTCACCACCTTCGAGGGTGGCTAGTGCCTTTTGCAATGCTGTACGAGTTGGGTTGTCAGTACGAGAATATTCGTAACTTGAGTAAAACTCACCTACATCTTTCTGCGCGTAGGTCGAAGTTTGGTAGATGGGGGTCATTACTGCACCGGTTTGTGGGTCATGCTCAACACCAGCATGTACAGCAAGTGTTTCGGGTCTAAAAGAGGAATCTTTCTTTGCCATGGGGTTACTCCTGGGTATAAGCTTTGGCTTAAAAGCAAAAAGAGCGAATGATTACCATCCGAGCTTAGTCTGGGCCAAGTAGCTAATAATTTATAGATTGAAAGTAATAAAAAGATGTAGGCGAGTCGTTAAAAAAGAAGGATAGTTAACGACTACATCGCAGCGGAAAACCGCCTATGAAGAAGATGTTATTGAGGGTGATCGTTTTTGTGAGTTGAATCATATTTTTTTATGCTCAATACGCTAATCGAAGCATTGAAAGTATAATCGGCCGACTGAGTGACCGTCAATGAATTGACGCGAATAAAACAATCAAACTTACTCTATTATGGTTGGTTTATCAAATGTGGGTATGTCAAATTCAGAGATGGTAAAAGTATGCTCTTTCCATGACATAAAGAGAACGTTTGTAATCTAGATCATGGTCCCAGCTTATGGCTGGTTGATAATCGGCCGTTGGCCGGAAAATTTATTACCAAAGATCACGATGAGTTTCTTTTGAGTTTCTTTTGAGTTTCTTTGGCGATACAGTGTTGAAAATGTAGCGAGGTAATGGCATTGTGGGGTGGCTGGTTTAACTTAACCCTCCCATTGTTCCGTCACTCTTCCCTTAAATTATGATTGTAATTGCGAGCAGTAATGGAAATGTTGGCATCGATGATGCGATGCAAGTTTTGAAAAATGGCGGAAGTGCTTTAGATGCGATTGAAGCTGGTATTCGGCCGGTGGAAGCTAATCCTGAAGACCATAGTGTAGGGTATAACAGCTGGCCTAACATTTTGGGCGAGCTTGAACTTGATGCAAGTATTATGGACGGCCGTGATTTGCGCTCAGGGGCTGTAGCCGCCATGAAAGGCTTCCCATATGCGATCTCTGTGGCCCGCCAAGTGATGGATTATTTACCCCATGTCCTATTGGCAGGTGGCGGGGCAGAACGCTTTGCCAAAGAGATGAAGGCTGAACAGTGGGACGAATTGTTGACCCCTGAAGTCGTTGAAGTTTGGAAAAAGGTGTTAGCCGAAAATTTACCGGCCGATGTACTTGAAAACTTTGGCCCGGACACAGAGTTACGTGAATGGGTAAAGCTAGCTACCGACCCTGAACGCACTTATGGGACGGTTAACTTTATCGCTATAGATAAAAACGGGGATATGTGTACGGGGGTCAGCACCAGCGGTTGGTCATGGAAATATCCTGGCCGGGTTGGTGATTCACCCATTATCGGTGCAGGAAATTACGCTGATAATCGCTATGGTGGGGCAGCATGTACCGGCACGGGTGAGATGGCGATTCGCGCATGTACGGCGCACAGTGTGGTGACATACATGAAAATGGGGATGTCGGTTGAAGCGGCTGGCATTGAAGCGATGAAAGATTTGCTCCACCTAGGTGGTGATTACATTGGTGGGATGAATCTGGTTGCATTGGATAAAGATGGTAATCATGCTGCGATGACGAGTATGACGGGTAAAACCTATATCTACCAAACGGCCGATATGGATGCATATGTTGAAAAGCCACGGACCTATGTTGAGATTCCAACCCGTTGGGCCGGACTTAATAGTTAGAAAAAAAGCATATCCGGCTGGTTTTTGGAGCCGGCCGGATATGCTTGCACCTTATGAATTTTAAAATAATCAATGCGACGGCCGAAGATGTGCCTGCTATGCTTCCCCATTTTCCACGACTAGCCGATTTTGAATTGCCACCCAATCGGAAACCAAATTACTTTTGGGAAGGTGATGCTTTGGTCTTGACGAAGTGGGCGGCCGACGGAGAGCCAAGTTTGCTGGTGCAAAAGGCGATAGACGTAGACGGAGAAGGCATTTTGTTGGGGTTTACTTTGACTCGTATGGGGGAAGAGTTGTTGAGTCACAGACCCAGTGCGCATTTAGAAGTTATCGTTGTAACAAAAGCGGCCGAAGGGCAAGGCATTGCGAAGGCTTTGATTGGGGCGGCCGAGGAAAACGCAAAAACACACGGGGCTGAAAGCATGACTTTGCATGTGATTGCAACCAACAAGCGGGCCCGACAGGTCTATCAACATTTAGGTTATTACGAAGAAATTGTTCGTAATATCAAACACTTTTAACTGATGAACAGCGCATAAAGCCCTATCCAAGCACCCATTGTGCAAGCCATAACACTCACGTTGATCAGGGTGCATTTGTATTTGGGAGTCATTATAAAATCCTATAGCTAAATTATTTAAAATGTTGCTGTAAGTTTTACAATTTTTTCCCTACTTCACAATGGCATAGTTTAAGAATCAGTTTAACCGTGCTTTGTTTCTTGTTTTTGCCCAGAAAATTCCAATTGAACCGTGGTTAAGAATTTTGCTTCTTGTTTTAGCTAAGGAGCCATTGAAAAGCGAGCATGCCTAATGTTGCCAAAACAACAATTGAAACAACTGTAGACAGAGGTGCTTCTTCGCGAGCCTCTGGCAACATTTCTGAAAATACCATCCAGACCATTGCTCCGGCCGCCAAGCCTAAGCCAACAGGTAAGAATGGTTTAAAAGCTAAAACAAAGAGGAATGCAGGAACCGCCATGAGTGGTTGGGGAAGGCTTGAAAAGACACTCCATCCGGCCGCTTTCCATACAGAGGAGCCTCTGGGAATAAGTACAAGGCTGATCGCCAGGCCTTCTGGGATGTTGTGGATCGCAATCGCAGAGGAGATCAGCGTGCCAAGATTTTGCCCGTCTCCAAATGAAACCCCGACCCCGATGCCTTCAGCAAATGAGTGGACAGTCATGATACCGACTATCAATAGTATTTTCATTGCGTCTGCGTTGCCTTCAAGCTCTGCAAAATCGGGATCATGCCCTTCAAGAAAATAGCGGGCGATGACAATAAGCAAGATGCCCAATACGATTCCGATAACCAAACGAATGCCACTCATTTGGAACCCTTCGTAGATTAGCCCCAAGCTGGCCCCGAGCATTAATCCGGCCGCGGCCGCACTGGCTGCCCCTAGAAATGTTCCGCTTATGTTTTTTACAAAAAAGAATGGCAATGCACCAATCCCTGTAAAAACCGCTGTAATTGTTGCTGCAATAAAAACTGTCCACACTGTCATAAATGAAAAGTCCTTGATTTCCGCTTATTTTTAACCTAGGTTAAATTTTAAGTTAACAAGAGGGCTGTTGCAAGTTTTCACAGATTAATTAGGCACGGAATATAATTTCTAACACGTGCCTAATACATTTCGGCCGCTTAAATGAATGATTATGAACCAACTGTCAGGGTTAGCGAATAATTGGTTGAACCCGCCGCACTATAAACATCGATATACCACTGCCCGGTTGTAGGGATTGTGAGTTCGATCTTTTCAGTGTTCCCATTAGATGTTGATAAATCTGTAGCGGTATCTGTCACAGATGTACTTCCAGGAGGCAATAAATACAAATCGGCATCACCACCCGTCCCGGTTAATGTGATGACAACATTGCTACCTTTCGTCAGGTTGATTTTGAAAACATCATCAAGATCAGACTGGGAAACTGCTCCATTTGTCGTGCTCCCTGCACCAATCGCAATCGCATCGCCAGGCGTGTCTGAATCTGTATTGGAAACGGGCGGTGTTGTTGTTACTGTACATTGCGTACCCGGAGCAGTCCCAGCGGTAGCAATAAGAGGCAAGTAGACGAAAGAATCTGCGAGCGTGATATCGTAAGCTGGAAACGAGGAAGTCACTTGTCGTGAGCTGTTCAGATAGCCATCGATCCAGCTTTTATAGTGAGACACACGGGTGTAAACGCCGTAGTTGCCAGCTTCAGCACAACCAATCCCCCAACTTACTACACCTGCTTGAATAAAATCGTTGCCGTCGGCCACAACCAAAGGGCCACCGCTGTCACCCTGACAAGAATCTTTGCCACCGGCCGCTAGCCCTGCACATAACATACTACTGGGAATGTTGCCATAAGATTCACTGCAAACCGCATTCGTAATAATAGGGAGTGAGACTTCGCGTAAATTATTTGGGCTTTGGCCTCCTGAAGTTAATGTCCCCCAACCGGTAACTGTGGCCGTTTGCCCGGCCGCGAATTTAGCATTATCGGCCGGGGCCGCATGTCGAATTGTGTTGACTTCACAACTTAGTGTGGCCGCGCTGACCAAGCGAATAAGGGCGATATCATTTTCTTGAGTTCCAGGATCATAGTTTGGATGAATAACGACCTGAGCTACATCTCTGCGGACCCCATCGCTTAAATCATTGACACCTAGGAAAATATCAAAATTGCTGGGAAAAGTGACTTGTGACCCACTTTGGTTATAGAAACAGTGAGCGGCTGATAAAACCCAATCGGTAGCGATCAAGCTTCCACCACAAAACTGCCCAGATGAAACCAAGGCAGCTTGCCAAGGATATTCATTATCATCCGCTACAGTTCCCCCTACAATTCGCGTGTTCAACTGTGGAACTGGGGTTTCTTCCGGCTCTGATTGCCCCTTCGCATTGGGTGCTGCAATCAACACAAACAGAGCAACTAGACACACGAATGGAACAAACAATAAGTAATTTTTAGTCATTTTAATATTCCTGATAGCTAGATTTTATGAGATGCACGACTACTTCTACCAACCTATTAAAGCTTTAACTTGTAAGCTACGCAATGCTAAAAACTCGTCGCTTAAAAACTATAATGCATCGGCTTTGTATTCCCTGTAACGCTTTTGTCACGCTTCGAGAGGTAAAATAATCGTAATTGTTCAGCAGCCTAAGAAAATCGAGTTTGTAGGTGCGACTTTAGTCGCTTTAATCGGAGAAACAACGGCTGAAGCCATTACTACGAACAGGTGCTGAATAGTGACAAATAATCAAAGTATCGTTTTAATTTTAACATTCGCACATTTGTCCATTTTGCCGAATCCGATAATCTATACAACATACTGTTGCCGAACACGTACATAATAATGTGACCGTGATTTTAATGAGGCTACTATTTCAATCAATTTGTTAAACTTAACTACTTAATTATGGAGGACTGTTCGAAATGAAAGCACACGAAATTGACTACAAACTATATGGTGATGACATGCAATTTGTTGAGGTCGAGCTCGACCCTGGCGAAAGTGTAATTGCAGAAGCGGGAACGATGATGTACATGGACAACGGCATCGGTTTTGAATCTAAGATGGGGGATGGCTCAGAAGCTGATTCCGGTATTATGGGCAAGCTATTCAGTGCCGGTAAGCGAGTCCTAACCGGTGAATCGGTTTTCTTAACTCATTTTACAAATACGGGTCAAGGTAAAAAACAGGTTTCATTTGCCGCCCCATTTCCAGGCAAAATCATCCCCATTGACTTAGATACAGTTGGCGGTCACCTACTTTGTCAAAAAGATTCATTTTTATGCGCAGCGATGGGAACCAAAGTCAGTATCGCTTTTACTAAAAAGCTAGGCACTGGGTTTTTTGGCGGTGAGGGTTTTATTCTACAGAAATTGACAGGTGATGGGAACGTTTTTATTCAGGCCGGTGGCACAATCATTGAGCGTCAGTTGAATAATGAAAAGATTTTGGTCGATACAGGTTGTTTGGTCGCGTTTGAAGATTCAGTTGACTACAGTATTGAACGCGCTGGAAACTTAAAATCGATGTTCTTTGGTGGAGAGGGGCTTTTCTTAGCAACCCTACAAGGGACCGGCCGGGTGTGGCTTCAATCACTACCGTTCTCCCGTTTGGCAGATCGGGTTATTCAAGCTTCAAATCTCTCAACCGGCCGCAGCAGCAACCAAGGCGAAGGGGGCATTGGTGGAGCGGTAGTCGGTGGTGTTTTAGGCGGCTTATTCGACAAATAACTTTGACGATTTCCGGTTTTGGAATGACGCCTAGGGTGCGCCTCACAAGCGTCATTTGCAAATTGACAATCATAAGAGGGTAGTAAGTTCATACGCAGAATCTAAGCCTCGGATAAATAATTATCTGAGGCTTTTTTATTTTTCAAGCAAATAGCTGGTTTGTTTGTTGGTTAGCACAAAATACTAACCAACAACAACCACCCACTAAATATGGCACATCTCGAAGGAACTGAACGGGCAAACTATGTCCAAAATATGTTTGCAGGCATCGCAGGTAATTATGACCTGATGAATCGACTCATGACATTTGGGCAAGATATGAAGTGGCGCAAAACGGTCATCGAACTGGCCCGCATCCCAAAAGGGGGTCGACTGCTTGACATTGCTACAGGCACAGGCGACATTGCGGCCGAAGCCCTCAAAAATGATCCGACCATTCAATCAGTTGGCGGTGACTTTACCATTGAGATGATGGTAGCTGGCAAAAACGACTATCCAGATCGCAAGCCGATCCAATGGGCGGTTTCAGACACGCTCTCACTTCCATTTCCAGACAACTATTTTGACGCGGTCACTTCAGGCTTTTTGATGCGCAATGTCATCGATGTGGAAGGTGCTTTTCGGGAACAGATGCGCGTGACAAAGCCAGGCGGCCGGGTGGTTGTCCTCGAAACCAGCCCCCCTAAAGACAACATTCTCAAGCCATTTATCATGATCCATCTAAACTATATTCTGCCCATCATGGGGCGCATGATTGCCGGTAGCAGCGAGGCTTATACCTATTTGCCAGATTCAACCAAAGCATTCAAAACTCCGGCCGCCCTTGCTGATTCAATGCGCCAAATAGGATTTGAAGATGTTGAGTACGAAGAGTTTATGATGAAGACGATCGCCATTCATGCTGGGACAAAGCCGCTTTAACTCACGGCTGATTCAACCAACTTCTGAGCAAAGGGTCCATACCCTTCTGGACACCGTTGTTTGATTTGATCCAAACCAAATGGCTTTGATAATAACCCGCAGAACTTCAGGTATTTTGGGTTGTCATTTGGCTTTGCTCTGTGATTTGGGCAGGCTGTTGTTTTGAATTGTTGGCATCGACCCAGTTGATTATGTAGCAAAAAAAAAGGCGCGATATTTTATTATCGCGCCTTTATGCTGCGGGACCTGGAGTCGAACCAAGACTGACGGATTCAGAGACCGTTGTTCTGCCATTAAACTATCCCGCATCAAGGAGGAAAATTATAGTAATTTTAGATAGCGTAGGCAATAGACAACAAAAAGCCTTTACATGAAAAGAGGGAAAGAGGGCGGCTGAAGTGAACGACTGAAGATAGAGACAAGAAAATTTGTACCCTAAACCGCAGTCATCACGGCCGTAAACAGCAAAACGAATACAGCACATACCACATTAACCCGTAAAAGCTGAATCTCACGGCTGTGGAGTTGCTGCTGATCTTCGGCCGCAAACTCAGGTTTCTTTGCCGCCAGCAGTTGCAGACGATCAATCGCCGGGTAAATTGAGAATTGTAGGTAAAATGTGACCCCCACCATGCCTGCATACGCCACATGCTTAAGCAACATCGCCCAAGCCCAAAGCCCATCCAAAATCAAAAATCCGCCATAATTAGGATCCGTCGTCATCTGATAGAAGCCACTGAGCAGCAGCACAACCAGCGCCCCGTTGGCCCAAGGAATCAGCTTCTTTTGCAAATCAAGCCATTGATTTTGACTTAAAGCTCCTTTTGATAAAGCGGGCAACGCAAGTCCCACTACGCCGGTTAAACTACCCAGTAAAATAACCGTTGCAAGTAAATGGAAAAAATAGTTGATTGATAAAAACCAGTTCATTTTAAAAGCCATTAGCTATTTTCTATCAGTTTTACGCATCGCTTGCAGTGCATAATAAGCTGGACGAGGTGTGCCATCAGGGTCAGTTAATGCCCACCAATACTGCTCGTTATCTTCCGTCCAAGCAACATCCGAATAATAGATCGTCGTCATCAATCCGATCCATGGAGACCAATTTTCTTCAGCGTAAGTGTAAGCCGCTACTAAGTATTCGGCTTGCTGCTCTTGAGTAACCGCGTGCCATTCATATCCGGTTTCGGGCCGTGTGTCTGTAGTCCATCCCATTTCAAGGATGGCGATTTGCGTGGCCTCGTCTCCGTTTTCAACCATGATTTGGCGCATATCCTCAACATGTCGAAATACAAAGCGGCGGTTATTTCCAATATCTAACGCTGGGTTGTTTTCGGCTTCGTCTGGACTAACTTCGGGTGAGGCCTTAAATCCTGGGGCATTCAACCCTAAGACGTCAAAGAAATTAGCACCTCCGGCCGCATACATTTCGCGTAGAAACTGATCATCCGGCATGGCGTCGGGCGGTAGCGTACCCGTTGGAGCAAGCCCGGCCGAAACCACAATCGCGTCTGGGTCGGCCGTCTTGATCGCCGAGTAACACCCTTCAAGCAAAGCGACATAGGCGACCGGGTCGGGCGTTAAATCGCCCCACTCCCGACTCAAATTTGGTTCGTTCCACACCTGCCAAGCATGAACTTTGCCTTTGTAGCGTTCAGCTATTGCACCGCAAAAATCAAAAAAATCTTGTGCCTCAGCTGGAGGTTGGTTTTCAGTAATTTTGATTCCTTGCTCATCATAGGCTAGCAGCGCCCATAGGGGCGCTCGATCAATGCGGACCAATAATTTTGTATTGTAATTCGTGCTCGCTTCAACAATTTGATCCGGCCGCCACCAGTCGTAAGTTCCTTTTTCGGCCGGTTCAATGTCACGCCATGAAAAATGCTGTTTCACCCAACCAAAACCCATCTCATTGGCCCGGGTCAAATCCTGTTGAAGGGCGTACATGTCCCACCATTGAGCCAAATGTATCCCATATTCCGGTGACTGAAAGACCAGATTCATCTCATCGGCCGGCAGCGGATTTAAGTTAACGGGTGGGGGAGGGGTATAGGGTTCTTCCGTGTTGCAGGCGACAATAAAAGCGAGCGGGATAAGATAACAAATGAGAAAAATGGCTACTCTTCTCCGCCTAATTGTGTGGTGATAATTTCCCATTTATTTGATCGAGACATGAGTGGCTAGATGTTAGCTTGGCCTTACTCCCATTAACATCTAACCACTCATATCTAATACCTGTCCTCTAGTTTTTTTCCATAGCGGCCAAAGCGCCAAATGCCGGCCGAGGGATGCCATTTACATCGATGATGCTATAAGGGACAGGGTCATCAGTGGGACCGCCACCTTTGTTTCCAAAGTCATAATTAAAGACAAATGCCAACCAAACATCACCAGAATTACGCATTTGCTGGAACCCTTCGACTAGCCATTGCGCCTGTTCATCAAGCGTATTGTCTTGGGCAAACTCAAATCCTAGCGGCACCTCATCATATCCTTCGGTTGATGCCCAACCGAACTCAGTGACACAAAGTTTTTTGGTTGGGTCAACCGCCTTTACTTTGCTAGCATAAGTTTCGATTGTTGTTTTAAAGCTCCAACTATGGTGCGGGTTATCAAATGGACCGCGGAAGATGGCGTTAGCGGCATCGGGAGAAGCACCGGTTTGATCAAAGGCGAAGCTAGGGCCAAGATTATAGCCATTGTGATGCACGCCAATACAGTCGGCATAGTTGAGCATTCCGGCCGCAATCGCATTGTCGAGCCAGCTAAAATCATCAAGCCAGGCGATGCCATCACCACCACCAGTAGGGGCAAGTGCACCACTAATCACCATAACATTAGGGTCTTTGGCTTTAATTGCATCATTTGCGATTTGGAGGAAACGGACATAATCAGCCGCGTTCACCCCGTTGGCCGTTGTCCATTCACGATCAAGATTCATTTCATTCCACACCTCGATTCCATGGATCTGGCCAGGGTAACGATCAAGTAGCTCGTTTAGAAAGGCCGCAAATGTATTGTAATCATCTGGAGGGCCATTATGTTGGCCATCAGAGCGCAAATACCCGGGTGAGCCAACAATGCTAAACATTAAGCATAGCCCTTGTTTGTTCGCTTCATCAACAACACCATCGTAGAAAAACCATTGGCGATCAACATCGCTCGGTTGCACTAGCCGCCATTCAAGCTGAACCTTTACCCATTCCATGCCCAATCCATTTTTAATCGATTCCATCGTAAATGCCGGGTCGCCAACAATGGCATGCGACTGAACTCCATATCCAAAGGAGTCGTTCGAATAGGGTTTATCACAACCATCTTGTGGTGCTTCGACAGCAACATCGGCCGCGACTTCTGGTTCAGGTAACGGTGCATCAGCTTCTGCATCGCTGCTGCCGCCACTAATAACAGGGGGTGGCAACGTGGGTACAAGCGTCGGGGTTGGGGGGACAACGGGTTCGGCCGCTGTTTCAGCCTGAGCAGCTTGTTCCGGTTCAGTCACTGGCTCTTCAGCGGTTTGAGGAGTACAAGCGACTATGAAGGTCAAAGCCGCGACTAGCAATAGTAATGAACAGAGTGATTTTTTGATCATAGTATTTTCCTAATAAATAAAAGAGATGAGATGTTACCATTTATCTGGTGCAGAAATTTTCCTTAAATTAGATGATCGCCCTATGGTGTACACAAATTAGCCTACCATTTACATACGCAATTGAATCTTGCAATCAATTGTTTCCTAGATCTGCTATGGGTTGAGCAACTTTATTTTTTTAATAAGCCGTACCGAGTTTACAAGATAGCAACCATTCCAAAATCTGATGGGAACAACCCTACTGGTTACTCATATTTTAAAACAGGCGCATCCTGGATGATACCAGAATGCGCCTGTTCTTAATTTTGATCGGTCAGTTAAACACTGACTAATTAAAATATCATATTACAATAAGACCGATGGCCTACTATTTGCCCATAACAGCTGCAAGCGACCCGCATGCCGGGCAACTGCCATCTCTGCGTCGAATAGCAAAGCCAGCCTGTGGATCGTCACTATAAAGCGTAAAGTCCACGTTGAAGATAATGATCATACGGACCTTTCCGCTGTTCGCACCGATGCTAACCGCTTCGGCCAGCCATGCTGAATGTTGATCGATGGTTGTATTGCCTGCCCAAGAGAACCGGCCGGGAACACCACCGTAATCTTGCCCGCTTAGATATCCCAGCTCTGTGAAACAAAGTGGACGGCCTAAAGCGTTGTAATAGGTATTAATCATCGGTTGGTAGTACCAACTGTAATGACCTGCACCATCGTCGGCCGGATGGCCGCTGGTAGTTGATGGACCAGTTGCGCCTGCATTGAAATGCACACCCATACAATCCATATGGCTGGCCGCACCGGCAGCCGCCATTCCAGCTAAGTACGCGCTGTCATCACAACCACTTGCACTACATCCTCCACCGAAGAACCCGGTTGGAGCGGGCGCACCGCTGATAACCATCACACTTGAATTGGCCGCTTTAATCTTGGCGTAAGCCGGTTTCAGCATATTATTGACATATGAAGTTGGGTCAATTGAACCGATAGGCCATTCAAAGTCAATGTTCATCTCGTTCCATACTTCAATTGCATCTGGACCCAAGGCAGCAACACCACCTAAAAAGTCTGTATAACATTCAAAGTCGATACTAGATGGGTAAGGTGACCCTGGAATACTAAGCAAAACTTTGAAACCATTTGCTTTAGCTGAATCGATACGTCCTTTTAAGTCGCCGGGCTGGTTGCCACAACCCCACTTGTGCTGGAACTTAACCCATGTCATGCCTGAAAGGGTCATAAGCGATGGGTTGCCTAAAGTGTGGGTTTGTCCGCCTAATTCGAAGCCGCCTAAATTGGCTGGCGGCGGTGGTGCTGCTGCAACAGTTACAGTTTCACCACTGCTATTTGTCGTGGTAGTCGTCGAGGCTGCAGCCGCTGATGCAGAAACCGGAAGGGTTGCCACATCTAATCCGCCTTTGATTTCGACAAGTGAAGCATAAATCCAGCCATCAGCTTGTTCTTCTGGGTTGAAAATAACCGCTTCATACCACAAGCCATCAGCACTACGGCCGATTAGCTCTAGCTGAATACCTGGGTCGGCTGAGTTAACAACAGCGTATATGATGCCAGGGCCATTACGAATGTTTGAACCCACGCTTACAACTGCATTGGCGTTACCGGTAATTTCAAGAGAAGCCTCAGCCGCTTCTTCAGTTTCTGCACTCGCTTCAGTATCTCCGCTATCACCTTCTGAATCTTCGGCCGCAGCTTCTGCGGTTTCTGGATCAGCTTCGTCTGCTTCAACAACAGCAATTTGTCCAATAGTTACTTCGGCAACCCCTAAATCGATGGCGATATCACCCTGAGCAAAAATCGCTCTAACTGTGTAATCACCGTCATTTGCGGTCCCTTCCCAGCTATAACCCAATTCTTGATTTACGGCACTGGCAATCACTTCGTTGGCATTTTCTACTGACCAACTAATGGCAGCACCAGCTGGCTCTGGCATAGCATTACCGTTTTGATAGCTGTCAAGGGCCGCTACGTATCCAGGTAGATTTCCGGCCGTGATTACATGATTAATCATCGCCCCACGCAACCCGTATTTGCTAATTAGGCGTAGACGCCAAGCTAGCGATGATTCGTTGTTGATCCAAACTGTGCGTGGTTCACCATTTTCAGCATATGTAAAAGTATAGGTTCGGCTTGTTCCTTCCCATTCAAGTGGAGAAGCATTGCCAGCCAAAGTGACCTCAACGGGTGAGCTGGTTTCAAAAACTGAATCATCCCCAACTGATGGTGCGCCCAAGTTGCCAAGAGCTTGCTCAAGTGGCATTTCACTATAGATACCGCCTAAACGATCAACCGCTTGGGTGGTTACAATGGCACTGATATTGTTTCTGTCAATACGTCGGGTTGCCCATGAAAGCAATTTTTCAACCGCCCCCCCATCTACCCATATGCCAGGGTCAGATGGCATCTTAAGGAAGACACTGTCCGCAACCGAACCGATAACTGACCAATCTTGACCGCCGGTGTCATAGCCACTTCCGGTTGAAATCGGTGTATCAAGTGTCACGACAAGGCTTTTGTCTGCAGCTTGCAGAGCTTGGGCCAAATCAGTAACAAATTTTGAATAGGCAGCTTCTTGCGCTGGAAAAACACCTTGATAATCAAGATTAAGACCGGCCTGCCCGCCAGTGGCAACTGAGTTTACAAGTGTCTGAATATGGGCGGCTTGCAATGTAGGATCGTTGAGTAGCTCATTCAGTGAGCTTTGATCGACAATCGCACCAACATTGGTGACCTGTAGAAGTTGGTTGTACTCTCCGGCCGGGATTGATGCGGCTTCACCCGTCACCCCTCCACCAGGGGCTAGGCTTAAGCCACTCATGCTAACTTCGCCAATAAGTGGAAGCATGTCGCCCGAAGGCACTTCACCACTCGCCAAGTTGGTGCCAACAGTAGCAGAATCAGGCGCGGCCCGATTGACAACAATAACCTCGTCGCCCTTGATATCATTCCCTTGGACATCGTTGCTGACAACAAATGCTTGTCCATCACCACTGACTAAACTCGGAATGTAAACCCATTCAGTACCATCCCAAAGGTAAACGTCATCTGTGGGTTGAACCCCACCGTTCACAGCAATTTGGCCATCGTTTACAACAACAACATTGCTTCGGGGGGCTGCGCCGGGCGGTAATAGAGAACTATCTGCGCCAGAGACCGCGCCATCGCCTTCGGCCGACTCTGTCAAACCTGCGTCTTCGCCCGCACTTGCAGGGGCGTCACTGCTCCGGTTAAATAGAAAAAAGGCCCCGGAACCTAACAAAATTAAGGCTAATAATCCTGCAATCAGAATTAAAGGGGTGTTTTTAGACTTATCGGCCGGTTGATTTTCATCACTTCGGTAGCTTTCGTGTTCATTTTCTTCGCTCATTTTATCCTCCGCCAATCCACTTTCTTTCTATCAATAACTTCCAATAACTTCTAAAGATGTCTAGCTTATACGAGAGGCTTAGACACACAAAAGCGGCTAAATGCCGCTCGGTTATTGATGAATAGGTATTTTAAATTGTTTACGTATGCTGAAGTGAGGCATTCTAGCACAATGAAAAGCCCCCTGCCAAACCATAAAGAAACTATTCAGGGGACAGTATTAGGGCAGAGAAGTGGCATTTTGCAGGCGGTGCAAGCGATAGGCAAATTAGAGGGAGTAACCAAAGCAAAAAAGCACTTATCGCTAAGAAAAATCGAATTTCACTTGCGTAAGTTTATGATCTCGTCATGGGTGACATTGTGATATACCATAACACCAGTTTAGTTATCAATTTTTACGGGAGAAGATCAAAATGCTTGAGTCAGTTCGCAAAGTAGTCACATATAAGGAAGTAACCTACATCGAAGGTGGCAAAGAAGCCCCTATTCCGCTGCAATTTTTTGCAGCGGCAGCTGTTGTAAAAAACCCGTGGCATGGACTAGGGTTTGTTGAAAATTTACGGCCGGAAATCTTAGCCATCGCCCCCCCCTTGGCCGAGATACTGACAGCCGAAATTATCGGCATGGCTGGTTCGGGCGACCTCGTAGAAGGATATGGAAAGGCCGCAATCGTGGGGGCTGATGGGGAAATTGAACACGCTTCAGGTCTAATCCACACATTGCGATTTGGAAATCATTTTCGCAAAGCGGTAGGGGCCAAAAACTATTTGAGCTTTACCAATACACGCGGCGGCCCAGGATGCCCGATTATGGTTCCACTTATGCACAAACATGACGCTGGAATGCGGTCCCATTACCTGACGATTCAATTTAACATCGCCGATGCACCGCGTGCTGATGAAATTGTCGTTTGTTTGGGTGCATCGATAGGCGGTCGGCCGCACCATCGCATTGGCAACCGCTATATTGACCTCGAAGAGTTGGGCGATACAGATATTGTCTAGCCTATGTCATCTGATTACTCTTTGTATGGGCAAGACAATCAGACGAATAAAACGATTGTCTTTATTCACGGTGTTGGGTTAAATCGCCAAGTATGGCAACCGCAGGTCGATCATTTTTCAAACCGACACCAAGTTTTGGTTTACGACATGTTGGGTCATGGTGCCAGCCGCCTGCCCAATGAAACTGTGACTTTAAACGATTATGTCGTTCAATTGGCTGATTTAATCAGCACCTTAGCACTTGAACCCGTCACCCTTGTAGGCCATTCTATGGGGGCGTTGGTTGCCGTTGCGTTTGCACTTGCCCATCCAAAAAAAGCTAAGGCTCTGGTGCCGATGAACATTGTTTATCAGCGTACTAAAGCGCAGCAGGAAGCGGTACTCGCACGGGCTAAAAAGGTGCTGGTAGATGGAAAAGTAACGGG
>JBLIMP010000080.1:0-16103 GCA_047638855.1 Cellvibrionaceae bacterium
AAACTGCCTTTTATGATGGAAGTGGCAGATCGAACGGCGGCTGATCGGAAGGGGGGGCATTTGGCAGTACGGGCCGAAGATGGCCAGCTTATCCTGCGTGAATCAGCTCAATGTGCTGAAGAAGATGTCGATGCTTTTCAAGATATTAATGTGCATAAATATTTCAATACCAATAACTTGTGGGTTAACTTAGTTGCTTTGAAGAAGGCGATGGAAGCGCGCAATTATGTATTGGGACTGCCCATGATTCGCAATAGTAAGACGGTGAACCCGCGCGACAAGAACTCAGAAAAAGTGTATCAGCTTGAAACAGCGATGGGTTCGGCCATTGCCGTGTTTGGGGGTGCTGGGGCGATTAGGGTGCCACGCACGCGGTTTGCCCCCGTTAAAACAACGGGTGATCTGCTGGCTGTACGATCAGATTGTTATGTTCTGACAGACGATCATCGAATTGTGCCTAATCCAGCACGTGAGTTAGATCAGATTGTCGTCAAACTTGATCCTGATCAGTATAAGTTAATTGATCAAATGGAAGCTGCGTTTCCTCAGGGTGCCCCTTCATTAATCAAGGCGAATACGTTTACGGTCAATGGTAAATTTGTGTTCGGCCGAAATGTGAAAATTGAAGGATATGTGAGTTTAGAAAACAGCGGGTCGGTGCCTAAAATGGTTGAAGACGATACTGTACTTGTGTAGCTAACAATCTGATAGATAGCGCGAACTTTTGGGTAGCCCTGCGCTTAGCCAGCTTGATTTTCGTAAAAATGAGGGACTACAAATGGTGATAACGCATAAGCAACCGCCGTTGCAAAAGATTCACTGCGTTGGGTTAAACCGCCAGATAAAATACCAGACGCCCCGCCACGGTGCTTTGTATTGTGTTCGTTTACTACATCATCCATCACCGGCCCTAACTCTTCACCATTGCATATTCGGTCTGCAATAGATTTAGGCAAAGGGATTCGTGCGGAAGAACCCAAACCAACTGTCTCTTCTCGGTTTAAAATAGCAACCCAACCCACCAACATCATCCCCTCGGGCATCAGCATGACCCCACCTTCTAGCCCCACCCCTAAATCTGCATTAGTGGTCTCTAAGCAAAACCTGGCTCTGTTTTTTGCGCCCAAAATGCATTCAGCGTCTGATAATGGCATGTCGGATACCCCGCTGGGAGCTTTGAGTGGCAAAATTTCACAGTCGGGCCAAATCAAATGAAGTTTGGATTTTACCGCCTTGATTTTAGATGGGTTGGTAGAGCCAATAGCGATTTTTTTCGGTTTCTCTGTTGGTGTCATAAAATGGGTTGAATACTTGTAATTGTTCAGGGGCCTAAAAAAATCGAGTTTGTAGGTGCGACTTTAGTCGTTCCAAGCGGAAAAACAATGGTTGAAGCCACTACTACGAACAGGTGCTGAATAGTTACGTCTACTTTATGGGAGTCAGGAAAAGTGCAGTTAACCCGTTCCGTTTTCCCATTCGGAGTCAAGATCATCAAGCTTGAGGTTTGTAACCCCACCAAAGTCTGGGCCGTCTTCTGAAGCGACAAAGCTAGACAGCAACATTTGGGCGAATTCGAAAAATGATTGTAAATCCCCAACTCGCTCCATGTAGTAAGCGGCTAACTTTTTCTCTTCGTCAGTTAGTTCTTCTTCAGCCAAGCGCAGTTTTTCAACACTTTTGCCCAGCACATTAAGGGCGGTGCTTACTTCGCGCATTTCCCGGCCGCTTAATACGGTGCGAATCACAGTCCACAGGTCAGATTCGGCCGTGTAATATTTCTTCCTTTCCCCTCGCATCCAAACTTCGCGAGCCATTCCCCAGCGTTCAATCGAACGCATATTCATGCTGACCGACCCTTTGCTAATTTGCAAAGTTTCAGCCAGATCATCCAGTGACATCGGTTCAGGATTCATTAACAATGTGCCGTATAAGCGACCCATAACGTCATTGAAACCAAAAAAGCGGGTTAACCTGCCTAACCCAGCTACGGTACTTTCGTTTACAGCATTTAAATTCTTGTTCATTTGGGCTCTTCTTTGCGTTCAATATATTCTGAATGCAAAGCCTGCATAATTATCGGCTACCCTTTCAGAATGTCAACCGTCAATCACAAAAGTGAATGATAGTCTTTTTGTAATATTAAAATGGGATAATAATTGTCAAGTCACAACGAATAATTTCTAAATGAAGAATGGGCGATGGGCCCTGCATTTGTTGCCAATTGCCAGCCTGAGCCTTGTTCAATTGCTTGAAACGTTAAATTAGAGGCTAATTTAACGGCCTTTGAAAGAGGTAGACCAAAAGCTAGCTGGCAGCAAAGCGCGGCCGAAAAGCTATCACCTGTGCCACTTACATTCTTCGTTTGAATTTGAGTGTGAGGAAAGAGCTCAATCATCCCATGTGAAATCAAGCCATCGGCAATAAGCCCATTCTCCTTAGGCAATGGCAATCCTTTGATCACAAATGCAGGAGGTGGACCGTTTTCTTTGCCACATTGCTGAATAAATGCGAGTGCCTCATCGATATGAATGCCTGAGGCTGTGATTGAATCATCTAAGTTGGCTCCCCAAGGATCAGTGTTACCAGTTAATAAAAGGTTGAATTCGCGCCGATTAGGGGTGATAACGGCCGCCAAAGGGAATAGGTGTTTTTGATAAGCATCGACGACCTTTTGCGAGAACATGGCTCGGCCGTGATTATTGACTAACACAGGATCGACGATAATATTTTTAACCTCATATTCAATGAGTTTGGCCGCAATTGTCTCGATTAAATCGACGCGGCCCAGAAAACCTGTCTTGACTGACGTGGCTCCGTAATCTCCGAGTACGGCATCAAGCTGCTGCGAAACAAAATCGGCCGACATAAACTCAGCACCGTACCATCCCATACTGTTTTGAGCGGTAACAACTGTCATAACGCCCATGCCATGACAGTCTAAAGCAGCGAATGTTTTTAAATCAGTAGCCACTCCAAACGCTCCACAAGGATCCCAGCCACCAATTGTCAATAATTTTTCCGGTTCATTCATAAGCATGTCCAAAAACAAACTGACTTCCTATAAACGATTTTTTTTAAACCTGATATTTTCATTTCATTACTCACAATCCCAATCCTTTAAGATATGTTAAATTTTGATCTTAATTGCCTAGTAAAGCGTATAATAGCGTTGGAGAATAGTTATTTTATGAGGGATAAATTCTACCCCCCAGTTCATCTTTTACGCACAATTTGGCCTATATTGCTGATCGCTTTCCTGTCCCTTTCGAGTTGTTCTTTATTTGACCCAAAGGAGCAGCCCCTACAGCTAGCTTCGAGTCCTACAACAGGCACCGCCACGGAGCCGATCTCAACTTCAACCACTACTCCACCCCCGGCTACGGCCGCTATTGTCAACACCCCGACTCCGAATGTGATTCCTACAGAGACACAAGTTATCCCTACGGATATTCTGCTTCCAACTCAGACTGACATTCCATCTGAAACTGAAACACCAATTCCTGTTATCGATGTTGAGGATGATTTGTATATCGAGGCCGGTCAGCTAAATCTCTACCCTCCTGGCCCGCTTTTTGCCGGGGATAAGGTTACCTTTCAACTAGCGGTTTCTATCCCTGATTCAATTCCTTACAACCAAGTATTGGTCCGCGTTGAAATTGATGGCGAACAGATCGCCCTTCAGTCGCTTAACGGCGGCAATTTAGGTCGAGAAACGCTTCTCACCCTGCCTCAAATTTGGGATACAAGTGGTCAAGAAGGAAGCCACACGGTTGTATTTACGGCTGACCCTAACGATCAAATTCAGGTAGGAGATGAGAACCCAAATAATAATAGCGCTACCTATGAAATAACAATTCGGCCGCCAACTGTGCAATCTGTAAAGAGCAGCCAGGCAACATGGATTACGCGCGAAACAGATTATGCTCGTATTCATGTTGTTTCGGGGACTGCTGCGGCCAGAGATTTGGACAAGCTGGTAAGTATCACTGATGCATCCTTGCTTAGAGCAATAGCAGCTTTAACCGAAAAACCCCGACGGGTATATGATGTCTACTTTGTTGACAGGGTAATCGGACAAGGGGGTTATGCGGGTGGGTCGATGGTGATCAGCTATACAGACCGCAACTACTCTGGCGGCAGGATAGAGGAAGTAATCGTTCATGAAACGATCCATCTACTTGATCAGCAAATTTCACCTAACGGGCGGCTTACATTTTTAGCGGAAGGGTTAGCGGTCTGGGGAAGTGGTGGCCACTATAAGCCCGAAGAGCTTAACCCACGGGCGGCGGCTCTAGTCGCTACTGGCTATTACATCCCGTTAAATCAAATTATTGATAATTTTTATCCTGTTCAACACGAGATTGGCTATCTTGAAGCGGGAGCATTTGTTCAATATTTGGTTGATACCTATGGCTGGGCGCAGTTCAAACAACTTTATAGTCGTTTGCAACCGGCCGATGACGGGACTAACGCAGTGAGATTAGATCAAATCCTGCAAGCCGAATATGGAAAATCGCTCGAACAAATCGAACAGGAGTGGCTCGCTAAATTGGGGGAAATTACTTTAGATCGAAACGTTGTTGCAGACCTTAATGGCACAATTCGTTTTTATAATATTATGCGTCATTATCAAGAAATACATGACCCAACCGCTTATTTTCTTGAGGCTTGGCTTCCCAGTCCGAATGGTTTGCGAGAACAAGGCTTTACGGCCGAGTTGAGTCGTCATCCCGAAGAGCCAATCAACCTTGTGTTAGAAGTCATGCTTACTGAAGCTGAGATTTTGCTCCGATCTGGCAACTTTCGACAAGCTGAAGTCTTGATGGGAAGTGTTGAACGGGCTCTGAACAATCAAGATAATTTTATAGATCCGTTGGGGGCAAGTTATAACGACATTGCGCTTGCCGCTTATAATCGCGGGTTTGAAGTCCAACGTATTGTCTTAGATGGGCAAACTGCGGTGGCGGTCTACACTATTAATAATGGAAGCCAGTTAAAAACACTAGAATTTACGCGTCAGCAAACAAGTTGGGTCGTGGTTCAGTAGGCTATAGGCTAGGCGTGTGTTTGTAAGGCGGCCGGCAGAGTAAGGACGGAATAACCGTTTATTATCTGCCGGCCATCATCTACCGGTCGCTTTTATTTGGCAACAGGGATTTCGCAAACCGTCGCACTGCGGTTATAGAAAAATTCAAACGCATGATAGATCCCAGCATCAGCTCTGATGGCAATCATGCTATGACCGCTTAAACTGGTTGGAATTTTAAACATTTTGGCCACGCTTGCTTTATCATCAGGTGAAATAGTGCCTACAACCTCACCGTTAAGTCCCAATGTGCCATATGCGCCCATACGCACGGTGTATTCAAGGTTTGTGGGTAGATTCTTTGCCACAACCGTGACTGTTTTACCCCCTTCAACAATGCAAGTGGTCAATGTTGGGTCGCCTAACCAAAGTACGGGTTTTGTATCTTTTACATCCGGGGCTTCTTCAGGTAGTTTGGGTTGGGCGGAACTTTTTACCTCGGGAATTACCCCATGGGAAGGGTTGTTGAAGCCAACTGTTGCATAAAAAGCATTCGGGTAAGCATGCCCTGTTTGGGAGCGAACTAAAATATATCCATAGTAGGCGATACTGGCTGGAATCGTAAAGGTGTGTGATGCATCACTACCATCCCCTGAAGTAATGGTGCCAACTGAAGGACCGGAACCAGCGGCCGCATATGACCCCATTGACACATAAAACGTTTGGTTGGGGGGGAAATTTCCAGTACGGACCGTGACTTCCTCGCCTTCAACCTTTTCAATCGTCAGTGAAGGGATACCGGTGTAAACAACTTGATCCTTGGCGGGCTCAGCCGCTTTCCCTGGGGTGGTTCCATCATTTGTGCCTGCATCGCCTGTTTTAACCTCTTCAGTTGGTGTTGGTGCAGCAGCTCCAGTTGACGTATTAAAAAACCAGTTGTAGCTATTGTAAATTCCGTTATCAAAACGAACATGAATGCGTGAGAAATCTTTCATCTCGGCCGGTATCGACACAACAGCTTCAAACGTGCCGTTGCCGGAATTAACAGTCTCTGACAACAAAACGCCACCTAGTCCGTAGCTACCATATGGGCCCATCCTCACTGAAAACGATTGATTTGGGGGGAACTGGCTCCCAGAAATCGTGACCGACTCGTTTCGCACAACAGCCTTAATTGCTATCAGCGGGACCCCGGCTTGAGCATTGGCGCTCCAAGCAGATAATGCGATTGTCACCATAGCGAGGCACGTTACCCCAAAAATTTGAATTCGACTCATCCTTCTATTGAACATATTAAAATCCTTTGCTATCGGTTGCTGCTACAAAATGTATTCTGCCCTTTTATGCTACCAGCTTAGTAAATTCCGTAACTGCATGCTTGCCGGTTAATTGCCAAAATAACCATCTAATGTAGATATTAGAACTATCAAGATAGCAGTTATGTGTTCCCTAGGCAATATTTAAAACTAAGGTTTTAAGTGTTTTCAGACTAATTTCAGACTGCTTAAAGTATTCAGGTGCAACTTTGGGGTTAGCATGGATCAAGCTTCAGTATAAACCTTTAATCGAAACAGCCTTTTCGAGACGTGCCGACCAGCATCTTAATCTCTAAATAATAGTTAAAGCGGACTGCGCTCAAAGTCGGCAACTCTGCTAATTTTTTGATGGAATAGCGTTGTTGGTATGCTCGTCAACGGAATGAGGTGATAACTTATGCGTTTAAAATGTAGTGTTGCTATTAATTGTCTATTTGATAGCAACACTACGTTTTACAGTTCTAATCTTTGATGGTGGTTTTTGCAATCAAACCATTTGCATGGCTCGGGGCTATATTCAACCTTTTTGCCTTTATTTGTTGGCTTTTTTCTCTCTTTTCTCCTGTTTTTTCTCTTTTGAAGTTTTTGCAGGTTTCTTCTTGTCTGGTTTTCCTCTTTTGTCTTGACTCTTTGCCATTATTTTTCTCCTTTGAATAAATATACTCACACTGGAAACTCAATCAGGCACGAATTCGTTTTGTATACTTGTGTATATCATAATTCTGCCTAAATGAGTTGATTATAAGCTTCGGCTGATCAATAGTATTTTTCACAATACGGCTAATCTGTCAATATAAATTATTTTTGGTAAAACGTTACTGTTTATTTGGTAGGCTTTATTCCCAATTTACAATCACTAATCACCTTACTATACAAGGAGAAAGCCAATGAAACAGAAAATTCGAAGATATGGAGCAAGTGATTTAGAGGCTGTATTGTCTGCATGGGAAAATGCATCGAAAGTGGCCCACCGATTTTTAACTGAAGCATTTATTGCTTCAGAAAAACATAACATTGCCAATTTATACATGCCAAATGTGAACTCATGGGTTGCGGAGAATCAACATCGAGTCATCGGGTTTATCAGCATGGTAGATGAAAAAGAAGTAGGGAGGCTGTTTGTACAGCCTGAGTTTCACGGGATGGGGTTCGGCCGGGCTTTGATGGATACGGTTCAAGAAATATATGGTGGCCTTGAACTGGAGGTTTTTGAAGCAAATATGATCGGCCGGAAATTTTACGCTCACTATGGATTTGAGTTAGTGGAACAGAAAACCGACGAAGAAACCGGAAACAGCATGCTAAGATTAAAATTCACGGCCGATCGTGCCTAATCATTAAACGAGGCCAGGATATGCGCCACCGTCTAGCTGGAGATTTTGCCCACAAATATAGCTTGCCTGCACACTGCATAAATAAGCACAAGCCGCACCTAACTCAGAGGGTTCTCCCATTCGGCCGGCCGGAATCGTCGCTACAATCTGCGCCATCGCCTCATCAAACGTGATTCCTTGCTCATCCATTTTCATTTCTGCTAAAAATTTTGTGCGTGGAGACGCAATGCGTTCTGGCAATATATTGTTGATCGTGACGTTGTCTGCGACCGTTTCTCTTGAGATCGCTTTGGACAAGGCTGTCAATCCCGACCGTGCGGCCGTAGATAACCCTTGATGCGGCCGGGGGGCTTTTACCATCGCCGACGTGATGTTGATGATGCGGCCGAACTTGCGCTCCCGCATTCCAGGCAGCAACGCGTGAATCATAAAGATCGGGGCCAACATATTTCCCTCAATCGCTTCCATCCAACGATCACGGTCCCAATCTTGGAATGTTCCAGGTTTTGGACCAGCATTATTATTAACCAGAATGTCTGCATCGGGGCAAGCCGCGATCAAAGCCGCACGTCCTTCCTCTGTAAACAAATCCCCAACTTGATGATTGACCTGAATCCCAACTTCAGCCTGCAATTCGGCCGCCGCTTTCGCCAATTTTTCCTCAGTCCGGCCGTTAAGCGTTACCAACACACCCTCTTGCGCCAATGCCTTCGCACATGCATAGCCTAACCCTTGAGACGACGCACACACAATCGCACGTTTTCCTGCAATTCCTAAGTCCATAATGTTTTCCTGTTTTTTAAAATTTATGTAAATATTCGAGATCGGTATTTATGCCCTCTGGCAAAAACCGATCTGCTGAACAATTACGAATTTATACTATAGCGGTCTATGCAAAAACCGCTACCGCTTCCACCGTTTATTTCTGCCAAATCCAGGTAATTATTTCAGATTCCGTTTGACACTTAGAACAAGAGAGGTATATTCAAAATAAAATAATTCAAAAAAATATTATATTTTTTTGAATTATAAAGCATTTGCCCAAAATGGAGATTCACTATCATTAACAGTTCTAATCAGTTCAATTACAGCTATGTTCGGAATATCGTTGGTTACTTGGCGTACTTTGTTTTTGCAAAAACAACCGAGCTTGCAATGGTTCACTTCTCCCAAATCAATCTAACGACAAAAGAAGGATTAATCCTTGAGTTTGTTGCAAACAATCCAAGCGCTTCGCAAACCGATATCGCCCGTGAATCAGGTATGAAAGCCTCTTTATTAGTCAAGATTTTAGACGATCTAACCCATCGCGGTTTGTTGGTGCGTGAACCATCACCCACTGACAGACGCCGACATCATTTGCGTTTGACTGAAGCCGGTGAAGCATTGCGAGAGCAGATTCAGGTGTCCCATTTGGCTGGAAACAATGAGCTGTTTGATGCGGCCGGTTTTTCGGCCGAAGATCAAGAAACACTGTTCAAACTACTTCGCAAACTAACAGATCATATCCAAAAAGAAGGCATTAAGTAGCGAGGGCTTAACCCCACTATCTCGCCATTTAGCCTTATTATCTTTAAAGGAATACACAAGTGACTTCCACACAAATACAAGAAAAAAACCAACTCATGACCGGAGCCAGCTATCTTGAATCGCTCAACGACGGGCGTGAGGTTTGGTTTGACGGTGAAATCGTAGACAACGTTGCCGAGCATCCTGCATTTCGTAATGCGGCCCGCAGCATGGCAAGGCTATACGACGCGCTGCATGATCCTGATCTGAAAGATGACCTGACCACAGTTGATAAGTTTGGCAATCGAACCCACCGCTTTTTTACACCCTCTTATTCGGCCGATGATCTGTACAAATCTCGTAAGGCCATCGACGTATGGCAACGCATCAACTATGGATGGATGGGACGTAGCCCCGATTACAAAGCCGCTTTTATGGCCCAGCTTGCTGAAGGCAGTGATTTTTATGGGCCGTATGCAGACAATGCGCTGAATTGGTACAAAAAGTTTGCGTCACAAGGGCTGCACTTGAACCACGTTTTGATTGACCCTCCGATGAATCGGGCCAAAAGCCGGGCTGAAACCCGTGATGTTTTTGTCTCACTTGATAAATCTGATGACAAAGGGATTTATGTCACAGGGGCAAAAATGGTGGCAACCGGCTGCGCACTCACCCATGCGACATTTGTTGGTTTTACCGGCGGCGTTGCCCAGATGATGCAAGAGGGGCGAGATGAAGATATGGCTTTGGTTTTCATCGTCAATATGAATGCGCCAGGGTTGAAAGTCGTCAGCCGCCCATCTTATGAGTTCAAGGCTAATAGCCCGTTTGATTCTCCCCTCGCGAGTCGGTTTGATGAAAATGATGCGGTTATGGTTTTTGAAAATTGCTTTGTTCCATGGGAAAACGTGTTGATTCACCGCGACATCGATAGAGTCAAAAGGTTTCAGGCTGAATCTGGTTTTTTCAACCGCTATAACTTGCAATCGGCCGTGCGTTTGTGCATCAAGCTAGAATTTTGTACGGGGCTATTGATCAAAGGAACTGAAGCATCTGGCACAAACAATTTTCGAGGAGTGCAGGCCGCCATCGGGGAATTGGTGGCGATGCGTGACACCATTTGGGCCATGACAACGGCGATGGTCAGTGATCCGGAACCGAGCATCGGCAACTCTGTTGTTCCCCGTTTACAAACGGCCGCCGCCTGCCGCATCTACACCACAAACGCCTGGACCCAAGTGCGTGAAACATTTGAGACGGTTTTGGCCGGTGCGCCGAGCTTTACAATTTCCAGTGTTAAAGACATGAACGCACCTGGACTGTCTCACATCATCGACACCTATTATCAAGGGACAAACTTGGCAGGGCGAGATCGCATCAAGCTATTTAACCTTGTCTGGGATGCACTTTATTCAGAATTTGCCGGGCGACATGGTCTTTACGAGCGCAATTATGCGGGCAATAAAGACCAACAGAGAATGGATGCGTTGCGTTGGGCCACACAGCGGGGTGATGTTGCCAAATACACCGGTTTGGTTGATCAGGCGATGGCTGATTACAACACCGATGGTTGGGCCAATCCTGTATGGAAATAAGTTTAGTGTAGGAAGGATGACGACACAGCGTAACCTCGCTACCCCACCATCACATTCTATTTACCCTAAATTTTTTCCTTTTCAGCCACCCATCGTTCTAGTGTCATCGGTTCCCCTTTTAAAGTGGGTTCATTTAAGGGCACACCGGCAAAGGGGCTTGTTTGAAAATACCAGCGACGACTGGCAGGCACACCCCAAATGCTTGAGCGTTTTGTGTTTGACAATGGCCAGCGCATCGGCTCATGGTCGATGTCTATCATCGGGTAATGAGCGTCGTAATATTCCATGCGATGGCCGTCAGGGTCGCGAAAGTAGACAAACATCGCATTGCCAATGCCATGCCGAGACGGCTGGCGGTCGATAATGTCCTCTAACCCCATGCTTCCAACCACATCGGTGATATGCATGATCGTACTGGCATCTTTGGCCTGCATTGCAAAATGGTGCAAAGACGGTCCCCGGCCGTTGGTAAACACAATGTCGTGCGGGTTCCCTTTCCTTTGGAGCCATGTTCCCCACATCTCCGAACCGTCATCTGAATCGGTATATTCTGACAGCCGAAAGCCCAAGTTCGTATAGAAGGCGGTCACCTTTTCGACATTGTGACACGCCATCTGAAAATGGTCTAAAACCCGTGGATGTCCCCCTGTGTGCAGGTAAAATTTGTCGTGCAGACTTTGCACCTGGGTCATGCGGGCGCAGAGTTCAACCGGCATTCCGGCCGGGTCTTCAAAGTGCAGCGTTTTGCCTTGAAACGGCACATCGGCCCAGCGGCATGGAGTCCCGTTGTCATTAAACCAGGCATATGCTTTGTCTAAATCCTCATCCATAAAGACCCGTAGCCCCAAACGGCCGACAGTGCCTGGCTCGTCACTTTTTTGCAAAACCACACTATGGTGAGATCGTTCGTCGATGCCACGTAAATAGAGTGCGTCGTTTGTCATTTCTGTCATGACCATGCCTAGCATGTCAACATAATGGGCTTTGCTCGCTTGTAAATCCTTGACATTCAGCACAACATGACTCGCGCGGGTGATATTAAAAGGGGGGTAGTAATTTGTGGGTGGAATTGACATATGAAATCCTTTAAATCGATAAAATTTGAAACAGCTTGTTACAATTGCCTTCGTTTAAAAACCTGTTAAAACAAGCTTTGTCTTAGCAGACACGGTAGCCTAACTGATTTTAGACCGAACTAATTTTATCGTCACGCGCTTAAAAATGAGCATTGACGTGACAAGGAAAAAGTATGATTGACCAATTTAAAGAAATTTTCAGTTTGTTGGATAAAGAAGGTGGAATACATCGTGGGTTAAACACCGGAATTTTTAGCCAGGTGTTTCACGGAGACAAATCAACCGCCATGATTGCCCGTTTTGAACCAAATGCCAGCGGCCGAATTCATCAGCACCCTCACGAACAATGGGGATTTGTACTTGAAGGCTCTTGTGTACGTGTTGAAGGAGAAACTGAAACAATCTGCAAAAAGGGAGACTTTTGGGTCACCAAAGGAGACACCATGCACACCGTTCGGGCTTTAGAAGAAGGGCTTGTGCTGCTGGACGTATTTGCTCCAGCCCGTGACGACTACCGGACCGAAGGCAAAGGGTTCGGTGACGCAAACTACAAAAACCTAAACGAATAGTTGAGCAATTGGCTAACAGCTACAAAGGACTTTTTTATGACTCATAATGTTGCAAGTATTATTCTAGACGGGATGGAAGCCGTCGGAATTAAAACACTTTACTGCCTTCCTGGCGTTCAAAACGACAATTTTTTTAACGTGCTCTATGACCGCACCGATACTTTTGGAGTGATCAATACGCGGCACGAGCAAGGGGCTGCTTACATGGCGATGGGGGCTGCGATCGCGACCGGGGAGCCACAAGCTTACTCAGTTGTTCCAGGGCCTGGCATGCTGAATGCATCTGGCGCATTGGTAACAGCGTTCGGGTTGGCTCAACCTGTTTTCGCTTTACATGGGCAAATTAATAGCCATATGATGGGGAAAATGACCGGCCAATTGCATGAAGTTCCCGATCAGTTGGCGATTCTAAAACAAATCACCAAGCATTCGGCCGGGGTCTATGACAGCGAAATGGCGGTTGAAACGGTTGAAACCGCGTTTTCAGAATTGATTAGCGGTATGCCCCGGCCGGTTGGCTTTGAAGTGCCGATGGATGTGTGGGCTTCTCCGGTTGATGGGGGCGAGCTACCGCTCAAGATCACCAAAACAGTGCCAGACGTTAACATGGCCGATATCGAAGCGGCCGCAAAGTTGCTTGGCGAAGCGCAAAACCCACTGGTCATAGTGGGGGCAGGGGCACAGCACGTCAGTGCAGAAGTAACCCAATTGGTCGAAATGCTACAAGCACCGATAAATGCTTGGCGTACCGGCCGAGGCATTGTTGATGCACGGCACCCGCTGTATGTTAATTGGAATTCTTTCCATGAACTGTGGAAAACGGCCGACGTGGTGGTCGGCATCGGCACACGCTTGCAAAGTCAGCAGATGGGGTGGGGGGTTGATGAAAACCTGAAATTGATTCAAATTAATATCGATGCGGAAGAGCTGAATCGCCACGGGACAACAACCGTTGCTGTACATGCTGATGCGGCCGATGCGCTACCCGCTCTGCTTGAAAAGCTCCCATCCTTTAACCGTGAACGCTTCGACCGATCAGAAGAAATGGCCGCTCTAGAAGCTCAATCGGCCGAAAACTTGGCCTACCTTGAACCTCAGAATGGGTTCTTAAGGGCGATTCGTAAAGCGTTGCCAGAAGACGGTATTTTTGTAGAAGATTTGACCCAAACCGGCTTTGTCGCACGTATACACTTTCCGGTTTATCAGCCACGGACTTATATCTCATCCGGTTACCCCGGCACGTTGGGATGGGGTTATGCGACGGCGTTAGGCGTTCAGCACGCCATGCCGGATCGCAAAGTGGTACTTGTTTCGGGCGATGGCGGATTTATGTATACGGTGGCCGAAGTTTCGACAGCGGTGAAATACAATATTCCACTTGTGGCCATTGTCTTTGCTGATGGCGCGTATGGAAATGTGAAACGAATCCAGCAAGAGCGATTCAACAACCGCACCATCGCAAGTGATTTACACAATCCCGATTTCGTGAAATTAGCTGAGAGTTTCGGTGCGTTAGGCTTGCGAGCTACGAACGAAGCGGAATTAGAGGCAGCGATTGAAGAAGGGTTTGCGGCCAATCGGCCGACGATCATCGAGGTCCCGGTTGGAGAGATGCCATCACCATGGCCATTGATTATGCAGCCGAAAGTTCGGATGTAGATTCAAAAAATACAAACTAAAAAGGGCAGGTTGATCACACGTCAACCTGCCCTTTTTTGTTTTAGAACGTCTCTCCCTTTTCCACTAGACCCAACAAAATTTGCGGTGGCACAAAGCACTTTTTACAGAAATTCTCGAAGTTTCCAACGAGGGTTTCTAATCGTTCGTTCAAAACTTTCATCGTTATCTAAACCCATTTCTTGTAGCATAAGGATTGTTAAAGTGAGTTCAAATGTGTCTTTATATATCATTGCAATCTTTAATGAATGCTATTAGGTGATTAACTTTTTGATTCAAATCATAGTATCTTCTCAAAAAGGGCGGGTTGAACATTTGTGCTAGGTCGAAAAAAGTGCTATACAGCTCACGTAGAGCCGTTGTGTACTTGGAAAACACTTGAAAAAACACTGTTTACCCTGACTTTTTGAGAAGATACAAATCATATAACTCAAATGATGCAGGCTCTTTTATAATTTCTGGCTCTTTGGGATCTCGAGGGGGAACCAGTATATGTAGGGGTTAGGCATTTTCTCCTTATACTTTGAATCGATTTACTCATGCAACAGAAAATGTCTCACCCTGGTGGGTTTAAACGTCATCGGAGCGAGACGTTTGCATTAACATGTTGGCTATTGACCGATTATTCATGCGAATGCCTAGCCCCTACATCTGGGGTCAACCCCCTGAATTCCCAAAGAGCCTAATTTCTCTCGCAAGTTTTACTTTATCTACCTTATCGTAGATCTTCTTCGTGCCAGTTTGATAAGGATAAATTTTGCCAAACTGACTGTTATCTGCCAGTTTTTCCGCATCGCTTTTGAGCCGTTTTATTGTATCTTATCAAAAATCTGCGGTTGAACATTTGTGCTAGAACCGAAAAAGTGCCTTATAGCTTATGCAGAGCAGTTGCATGCTTGAAAAACACTAGGAAAAAAACACTTTCCCCCGAATTTTTGAGAAGATACGGGAAAAACGATATAATAGCCGGTGTGTTTTGGGCCGATTGTAGTGTCTCAAATATTACGATATAGTAGAAAATCGATGATTTTGGGTTTCGCGTACGTTTTCGTTCTGTTGGGCTTCAGACCTCTGAGTATACTCAGCTTCATCAACACCAATTTCATCCAATAGCTGCATCGTATGGGCAAGGATAAACGGGGTAGATACGGCCGGACGACTGGGGAAGTGTGCTCTATCCACAATCAGTGTTTTGATATTTTTTTTCCTAATCGACTGCTAAGCTCGCACCTGCTGGGCTCCCACCCACAATAATGACGTTGTAGTGATTTGACTTTACTCCTTTAACCAAGCCAAGGCATCAGACTCGTTATCAAAAAAGCGAACTGAATCTTTTCGGCGGGTTGCTACCATCAAGAAGGTAGCGACAATGCGTGTAACGCGTTCAGCATTTAAAATTCCTACTTTACCGTAAGATTTGCTGTCGAATATTTTTGTAAACTCTCGGCGTGCAGAGAGTGACCAGCGCTCTTCATTGTTCGCATCAACTATAAAATGTAAAACAGATGATGCTCCATCTAGATATGGCTCAACATTGGTTACGAATTCATTGACTGAATCTAGATCAATTTTTCCTCTGAAGGACGAAAGCAGTATGCCTTCTTCAAGTTGACGTATAGTATTGCTCAATTTTTCCCTTCCCTACTAGAAATAGGCTAAAGTGCTTTTAATGCCTCTATTATATCATTAGTTTTCCCTAAAACAACTCAGGAAAACGTGAATTTTTGGTAACAAGACCAACGGGGACTGTGTTGCAAAGAATTTGAGGGGAACAGCAACAGGCAGAATGAAGCAAATTTAGCTATTTTGGGTAAGTTGTAGGGTAGCCAGCCAGCGAGCAACATTACTTGCTTTTCCAACTGGCCCCCTGTCGAGTAAGAGGGCACACGTCGCCGTGTCCCCCTCCCCTTGTATGTTGAAATGTAGAAGTTAGATAGTACATTTTAACTTTTACTGACAGCCAAGCGGTGAAGCTGACCCTCCCCTGAAGCGAAAAGCTCG
>JBLIMP010000081.1:0-16085 GCA_047638855.1 Cellvibrionaceae bacterium
AGATTAGCCGGTCCCAGCCTTGTTTTTGTAATGAACTGAGGTCGTCTATTTTGACTTCGTGGAATCCGGTGTCTACAAATGCTTGGCGTAAAGGTGATTCATAACCGGGGCAAGCGCGGCCGTTCATCGTGCCGACTGCAACCCCTAAATTATGTCGATTGGTCATTCCGTGAAGGTCGATGACTATTTCGATTTGATGATCATCAACAATTTGAGCCAGCTCCCGCTTGTAGTTTGATTCTTGGTCCCAATTTGGATCTTCTGGAATCTCCCAATGATTAAAGAGTGCATGACTATTGGTGTTCTTCGCCAAATAATGGGCAAAAGAGGCGGTGAATTCCTCTTCCATTTTTTTGTTGCCATTGCGTGTGTGACGAGTGGCGTGTGGTGCTGAAATCAAAACGGGTCGCGACCCAACCACATGGCGAAACGGGGGCAATCCGGCCGGAGGCAAGGTGCGATAAGCCACCGTTTCTTCAAATGCCATGAGCTGAGTAAAGAGATCCATAGATCTGTTTATAGTTGGCTTTGACGCAAAGCTTGCAACACCTCTTCTAACTCAGGTGCCAGCGGTGCTTCGATCGTCATCTCTTTGTTGTCAGACGGTCGCTTGAATGTGATTTTGCGTGCGTGTAGAAAATGACGCTTAATCGGTAAGCTTTTCTTTTTGCGGCCGTAAATGTGGTCGCCAACAATCGGGTAGCCGATATAAGCTAAATGCACTCGAATTTGATGGGTACGTCCCGTTATCGGATAGCAAGTGACCAACGAATGTTGTTGGAATGCTTCAGTTAGCTCGTAGCGTGTTTGAGATGGTTGAGAGGTCGCCGAGCGGCCTGGCTCAATCACCGCCATACGCTTGCGATCTTCCGGCTTGCGCCCCAGCGGTGCATCTATAAGCGCTTTCTCTGGCTTAATCCGATTCTCGACCAAAGCGATATACATTTTTTTGATTGTTCGATCTTTAAACTGATCAACGAGATGATTAAGTGCAAAATCGCTTTTTGCAACCAGGACAACCCCGGACGTTTCCTTGTCTAAGCGATGTACCATCCCCGGCCGACGTGTCCCGCCGATGCTGAGCGCATCGGGCCAATGGTAAACCACCGCATTGGCTAAAGTCCCAGACAAATGCCCTATGGCCGGATGCATAACCATATAAGCTGGTTTGTTTACAGCGATAAAATCGTCATCTTCATAGAGCAAATCTAACTCAATATTTTCAGGCACGATGTCTGTTGGTGCCGGCGGGGGGATAAATGCTCGGATTTCTTCGTTTCCAGCTACTTTGTAGTTTGCCCGGACGACCGCCCCTTTTGAGGTGACGTGCCCTTCTCGAATCAGTCGTTGCCATTGAGCGCGAGAAAATTCGGGAGAAAGCTCACGTAGAACCCGATCAAGTCGGTCTCCAGCATATTCGGCCGGAATGTTAAAAGTTAAGATTGTTTCATCCATAAAAGAAAATTGCAGGATGCAGGTTGCAAGCCTAGCTTAGCAAACGCTGCAGTCCAAAATATGACTGTCTGTAAAATAAAATATTAAAATGTTGAAAGGTCTTAAATCAACGTTTGTTCCGTTGACGCCGGATCAGTAACAAAATAGCCAAGAAGCCGCCGAGACCCAAAATGAGCGAAACCTTCAATCCAAAGCGGGCATCAGACCTGCTTTCTTCTTGATCGTCATCTGCTTCCCACATCGGGTAATTGCTTGGCACAGTTGATTTGGTTGAACGGAGCGATTGGGTGAGAGACGCGGCCGATGGAGTTTCTCTATCGTCATGTGGTTGCTGGGTCTGAAGTTCTTCGGATGGCTCTGCTTCAGTCCAAGGGTCATCGGGTAGCTTGTCTTTTAAAATCAGCCAGAACATGACACATACTCCGCTAAAAATGAAGGTGTCAGCCATGTTGAAAATTGCAAAGTTAAGCAAAGGGATCATTTCTACCAGTCTGTCACTGGCGAGTGGGGTGAAATCAAAATGGATAAAGTCAGTGACTTCTCCGATGCGAAAACGATCGATGACATTGCCCAGCGCGCCACCCATGATTAGCCCTAGAGCGAACCGAAATGCGGGATGTTGTCCTAGTATGACACTATTGTAGAAAAGGATAAAACCACATACGCCAAAGGCGATGAGGGTGAAAACCCAGCCATATTCTTGACCTGTGCCAAAAGCGGCCCCGGGATTTTTGACATGTAAAAAGTCGAAAAGATGGGCAACGGACTCGATGGGTGCTATTCGACTGTAGAGCACCATATTCGCTTCAACCCACCATTTTGTCGCTTGGTCGATCACAATGGCGACAACGGCCGTGACTAGAAGGATTGTTTGATGAGCCAGCAGTGCCTTGGGAAGCTCACGGAGCCACATCCATCTTTTGTTTATCCAGCCTACGATCCGGCCGGTATTGTGCGGGGTGCTTTGGGTTGTCGTTGCCATAGATCGCTATTTTACATCAAAAACGAGTGCCGAGTGATGAGAAGAGGGTAAAGGGACGTGTTTATCGGCTGATTTGTATGGCGAGTGAAAGGTTTGTGGTTTGAAACTGGATGGAACCTTTTATGAGGCGGTGACGTTTTACCGGTATCAGACTCAAACATGCATGAATGAGCAGCGTAAGCAAAGAGAAGAAACTAAATATAAAACTTACAGATTTGGAGAATTGATTATGTTAGGCAATATAAAGAAAATCGGTTTTTTGGTACTCATTTGTGCATTAACAATCGCTTGTCAAGCACAAGTGGTAACTGAAACAGTAGAAGTCACACGCATTGTTTCTGAGACGGTGACGACGACTGAAGAAAAAACGGTAGAGCGGGTTGTTGAAGTTGTAAAGGAATCCTATCAAGTTGAAGGCGAATCGGTGGAAGAGGAGGAAGGGGAAATGGAAGAAGGGGAAATGGAAGAAGCGGCCGATTCTGCCCCAGAACCTTCACTTCCACCAAGCCAAGCGGTAAAGGTGGAGCAACCGGCCGATATGATTTTCGAAGATGTGGGGACCAATCCTTTCATCGACACCCGTGATGACAATCTCTCGACTTTTGCAATAGACGTTGACACAGGCTCTTATACCGTCATGCGCCGTTATCTTAATGATGGGTTACTTCCCCCATCTGAAGCGGTGCGGGTTGAGGAGTTTGTAAACTTTTTTGATCATCAATATCCCATCCCCCAAACTGGAGCATTTGGCATTCATCTTGAAGCGGCACCTGCGCCATACGGGGAAAGTGAGAGCTATCATCTATTAAGGGTAGGTGTTCAAGGGTACGATGTTCCTGAAGAAGATCGGCCGGACGGCTTGTTTATCTTTTTAGTAGATGTATCTGGATCGATGAGTAGCGGCAACCGGATGGGGTTGGTCAAAGAATCGTTGCGTATGCTGACTTATAATCTGCGTGACACAGATAGCATCGGGATTGTGACCTACGGTAGCACGGCTCAAACGATTCTCGAACCGACTGAAGTGGCGAATCGGATGGCGGTTTTGTCAGCCATTGACCGCTTGGAAACGGGTGGTGGGACTAACATGGATGATGGTATTGCGACGGCCTATCGATTGGCAGATCGTTACGCCCAAGCTGGAAATATTAACCGCATTATTCTTGCTTCTGACGGTGTTGGAAACATTGGGGCGACGACGGCCGAAGAGATTTTGCGCCACGCCAAAGAAGGGATTCAGCTCAGCACATTTGGCTATGGCATGGGCAATTACAATGATGCGGGTATGGAGCAATTGGCTAATCAAGGTGATGGTAGCTACGCTTATATCGATAGCTTAGAAGAGGCGGAACGGATTTTTGATGATCAGTTGATGTCAACGATTTTGACTATTGCGAAAGATGCGAAAATCCAAATTGAGTTTAATCCGGCCGTTATCGAACGCTATCGCTTAATCGGGTATGAAAATCGGGATGTAGCTGATAATGATTTTCGCAATGATGCTGTTGATGCAGGCGAAATCGGCGCAGGCCATTCAGTTACCGCTCTTTATGAAGTCCGCTTTGTCGAAGATGCCGCTGCAAACGAAGTGGCCGTCACCGCTAGAATGCGTTTTGAAGACTTAGATACAACCGAGGTGGTTGAATTGAGCCAATCGATGGCGTATCGAGATGTTCATGCCACATTCAGAGATGCTTCAGCAACATTCCAGCTTGATGCGGTTGTGGTTGAATATGCAGAGATTTTAAGTGGTAGCTTCTGGGCACACAATGCAGCAATGGGTGATATCGTTATCGATGCCCGGCGCATTGCTGAGTACCTACCCGATGATGCTGATGTTCAAGAATTTGCCAGCATGGTGGCTCAAGCCGCTGAACTAATCGAATAAAACGTCAAAGCTGTTCTTGACATTAATTACTGAAGGTTGGGCAACTGGCCCAACCTTCAGATTTAAACATATGCAGAAACTTAAACATAACTTTTCCATACTTGTAGTCTGTGGTTTTTTTCTTTTCCTGATGGTTATTCTCACCGCTTGTGGCGGGGGGCAGGCTCCAGATGCGGTTCCAGAAGCTGTTATTGAAGAACCAGCACAAGCGCCAGTTGAGAGTGTAGCGGAAGAAGAGATGTCAGAAGAGGCAGCGGATGAACCGGTTTCTGCTAGTTCTAGTGAAGATGAAGATGGCTCTCCTTTTGTTCCTGGTTCTAATGCAAAGTCGGATCCGACACGAGCACTAGCGGAAATCGCACTAGCCGATGCAGAGGTGCGAATTACAGACGGGGAAAGCGACGAAGTGTATCCAGAACCACCGGCCGACAGTCTGCTTACGGCTGGCGAAATTGATGACAATGAGAATTGGGACGACTATCTTTTGTACATTCGCCAATACGATGGGGCTGAGATTATCTGGATTGATGTGGTTGAGCGTCACATATTAACAATTTTGGATGGGAACGGCCGACCTGTTCAAGGCGAGGAAGTTGAGTTGTTGGAGAATGGGCAAGTGGTGCATACTCTTCGTACACACAGTGACGGGTCGATTTTAATTTTCCCGGCTACGTTTGATCTTCCGGCCGGAACTCTCAATCTCGAAGCGAGGTTGGTTAAAACGGGTGATTCAGTTGTGATTGAACTAGGTGCTACTCAACGAAGTTGGGAACTTGTAGCCCAATCTTATACCGTCCAAGAGCAGGTTAAACTCGATATACACTTTTTGATCGACACAACTGGCAGCATGGCTGATGAAATCAATCAGTTACGCGACAATATGGTCACCATATCGCAGCAGATCGATGCGCTTCCGGCCGCTCCCGACGTGCGCTATGGGATGACGCTTTATCGTGATAGAGGTGATGCCTATCATGTACTCACGTCAGACTTTAAACCTGATGTGAATGCGTTTGTCAAAGAGCTTAACGAGGTTGAAGCTGATGGTGGTGGCGATTACCCTGAAGATGTCACTGAGGGGTTATTCCGCGCACTAAATGAGCCTGAATGGCGTGTTGAAAATACAGTCAGCCTTATCTTTTTAATCGCTGATGCCCCACCTCATCTTGATTATGGAGACGATGAGTTCAATTATGCGGTTCATACGCAACAGGCGGCTGCCTTAGGGGTTAAAATTTACTCAATCGCCTCAAGTGGTTTAGACCAGCAAGGTGAATATATTTTTCGGCAGATGGCCCAGGTTACCGGCGGCCGGTTTATCTTTTTAACTTACGGAGCTGATGGGGCTGGTACTACCGGCGAGCAAACAGATATGACTGTTGACCCTGATGACTTTACAGTTGATGAACTTGACAATCTTATTGTCAAAATTGTTGAGGAAGAACTATCTCATTAGAAAAGTGACTGAAACCGGAGAGAACTATACACTTATTATTGAGGATAACGTTGTTGTATTTCAGATCGATCTAGGGGAATCTGTTGATACTTTAGACTCATTTCTAAACGCCATGCGCAAGTTGATGAAAATCTCTAATCAGCAAGCGCAAAAAATGTGGAAGCGTGCAGAATAACCAGTTTGCCTGCGGAACAATGATACTAGCCGAGATTAAATCTTAACATAAACTTCCTGTGACATTGAGCCGGCCAATCTTTACGCACCTTTGGACTCATGTTATACTGCGGTGAGTCCTACTTGTTTAAAAGAGGTTAGTATTTTTACGTTTAAGAAGACACATAATCCTATTAATATCAACATCTAGCTTAGGGTCATACAAACTTCTTTAATCATCCATTTTAACCTTTCTCAAATGATAATAAAATTGGCATTTCCCTCGACTAATTTCGGAAAACAACATGAGTTTAATCACCTGTAAACAATGTGGTGCAGATAACGCCTCAGACTCAAAAGTTTGTCAGCAGTGCAAAACAATACTCAACGCTGAGTCTCATGTTATTTGCTCGTCCTGCTATCATAGAAATCCATTACATTTACTTAACTGTGTAAACTGTGGTACGAAGTTAAACAAGGCTCAAGATATCGATCTTACTGATTCAATTGCTGATAATAACGACGACATGGACATCTTTTCTATTTTAGATATTCAACTAGATTCCGAGGAAATGATTTTAGACCAACCTCGTCGACTGTCTATAGATCAATTAACCCCTACCGATTGGATAAGCGAATTGGACCTGCAGGATGATGCGCTTCCAACAATGTCAGACATGCTACCTCAGTCTGAACCCTTAGAGCCTATTAATGAAGCTGAATCAGCAGACAATCAAAATAATGTAATGGACATGTTGTTTGGCAATAATGAGATGGTTGATCCAGGGCCAGACAATCTAAATTTAAAAGCTCCAGAAGCTGACATTAATGAATTTGAGATGGACGGCTGGTTAACAGATGTGATGTCTGGCCTAGACGACGATATTGTTGAAAAGGTTGAGGATAAACCTGCAGATTGGTTAGACATTGTTGGTTCAGACAACCTTTTGCCCTTTGAGTCAAATATTGACGATGTTGTGGCTAGCCAGCCTCTATTTGAGGCTGAGATAGACAATGAAATAAATCTTAAAGATGAAAACAGGGTTTTTGAGGAATCTGAAATAAACGAGGATTCTCTCGATTGGTTAATTAATGATACAGACGTGGTGAGCGAACCAGAATCTGCTGAGGGTAGTTTAGGTGCCGCGGGAGCCCGATTACAAACACGCGATCTGTCTGAGGTTGAACTACCTACGGATGTGTCTGAAGATAGAGATGACGTTGACGCTGGTGGTGCCATACAAGCCGAGTTGCCGAACTGGATCAAAGAAATGGCACCAAACGCTACAGAAGAGGCGGTTGTTATCCCTGATGAAGATAATTTCCAAATGAATGATGCTGCTTTGTTAGACATCATTGCAACAGTTGAATTGGAGCCGGATTCAATTGAGAAACAATCAGATCGTCCCACCTCTGTGTTTGAACCTGATGATTCGCAAGATATCTCTCAATCCCCAGAAAGGTCTCAAGGTAAGTTCACTCAACGGTTGTCCCGGTTCGATATGACTGCTCCAGAGTTTGATGAACCTTCTTACTTTGGGCCAGATTCAGACGAAAATGAGATTGACTTTCTGAAAGATTTTCTAGATGAAGATGAACCACCCTCTGATATTGAATCTGAGAGTGGCGAGATTGATGAATTGGACCCGACTTCAAATTTCACTTCGATTGAAGGTGAGGAGTTCCCAGAATGGCTATCTCAAGAAGATGAAAATCAACAATCAGAATCATCTGTAACAGCTACAGATGACTTACCTGAGTGGTTGCAGAAATTGCAAACCGGAGAGCTTGAAGATCCTAGACAATTAGGCTTTACTGAGGCCAATGTTGAGGATATACAACTGATTTCGGCCGACGATCTACCCACTGGACCGGCCGACGAACTTGATGAAATCATTTTGAAACATATGGCAGAAGACCTTAGCCCGTTAAATGATAGCATTTTGGACGCAGAGCTTTCCAGCGATCAAAACGACGAAATATCTCAATTTGATTGGGCCGATGTCGAAAGCGAACCTCAAACAGAAACCGACCTTGTGGCTGATTCCCATCTGTTAGGTCAGCTTAATAGCGTGGATGGTGATTTCGAATCTGGCTGGCTAAATGAGGAAGTCGAGGATGACCTATTTGCATTTGATGAAGATCAAGAACCAGAGGAGCAACTAGATATAGAGGGAAAACCTGACAGTACGTTTGATTCATTGGAAGGTTTTTACGATGATCAGATTAATGTGGCCACATCTACTCCGAATACACCTGATAAAGTAGGGGAATCGATATCAACTGAATCCCTTGCTGGGTATATTAGCAATCCAGAATGGGAAGTTGAGCCCGATCTAGATCGTAATCGTAATCTTGATCTTGATGGAGGCGATGATTTTCTCAGTACATTCTCAGATTCCGGAGAAGAGCTGGAACTCCCTTCCTGGGCCAATGAATTGACCTCAACCACCAACTCTGATTCTGGTACAAAAGAGAGTCGGGGTGTTTCTACTCGTAATCCACTATACGGTATTAAAGAAGTTGTTGAGATTGCTTCTATTCTTACTGAGCCAATCCGAAATATCGAGAATATGTACGCACCTCAGGTGATGGAACCTGTTGCTCATAGACGCCAAGCTTATCTAGCCGCAAAAACGGCCGGAGTCGGTCCTGTGAGTAATCCTACAGAACCGGTTGGTGTTCCGAAAGCAAGACAACGCTATCAGCCTAGATTTACACCCGCTCAGCTTGATGGTGGAGTTGAGCAAAACAACAAAAAAAGAAGCCGTAGGATCGGCTTCTTGCTCTTTTCCATAGCTGTTGTCATAACGGTGACGATTGCGTTCGGCACCCCTTATTTAACAATGCTTTTCCCTCGCTAATTAACCTAAGGCGATTTCCGAGAATAAAACATGCAATTGCATCGACAAAATCGCCTCACAGCCAACCCCTGAGTTAGTTTGCCAGATAATTATTTTTCGGGGTTGGCCTAAGTTTTGAATAAGTAAAATTTTGCTTGATCATGCTGCCAATTTCATAGATTAGACGAATCTATATCAAAACAATTTGAAAAAATAGTGTCATTCGTTGCAAAGGCTCTTAAGCAAGACCGAGGTTAATTAGCTGGAGCAGACTCAAATCGAAAGTTTTTCAACCTACTCTATAGATAGACCTTCGTTGTATCAGAGCATTCCCTCAAAAGTTTATTATGCTAAATCAAATCACTTTTAATTGTTTTACTAAAAGACAGAACTGTATGTGTGCTCTTAAAAACAGACACTTCCCTACTTATTCGGCAATTAATTCAGGAGTTTCGGGATTCTCCGGCGAAATGCCTATTAATTCAGATTTTAACACTTCTGATTCATCTGCTAAAGTGCCTAGCACGCCATTTACAAATCGGGGAGCACTATCTGAACCATAAGTTTTTGCAAGTTCCACTGCTTCATTAATAGCAACCTTTATAGGTGTCTCCATGTCTATTAAGAATTCATGGATGGCAATACGTAGAATATTTCTGTCAATGATAGCCATTTGATCTAAAGGCCACTCTGGAGCATATCGCGCAATAATATGATCCATTTTCTCTTGGTAATTAACAACACCTTGGATGATCGTTCTTGCAAACTCTGAACCTGCCGTTTCCATTGGCTGCTCGGATAAACGCCTAGCTAATGTAGGTAACGCAGGGTGTTCCGCAAGGTCAAATTCGTACAGCACTTCTAATGCTAGTCTTCGAGCTCTTCGTCGAGTTCTCATTGGTTTTTCCTGACTTCTCTTAAAGCCCTTGAATCGTAGTTGAAAGTATTAAGCATTATCATTGTTGTTAAAAGTGATGTCTTCGATGTGAACATCTACAGAGCTTACCGATACACCTATAATTTGATCAACGGCTTCAGAAACGGCCGATTGAATGGCTTGTGCAGTTTCAATCATGTTTACATTATGTTTTAAGACCACATGGATATCGATTTTCAGGCCGTTTTCTGATTGACCCAAAATTATACCTTCTCGGCCTTGCCCACGACGAAACATACTTGTAGCAGGGGAGGTCATAGATGCTACATCAGGCACATTTTGTGCGGCTTGACGTATAACTGTCATCATGACCTCGGGCGCTACAATAATTTGACCATAGCTTATTGGATTATTAGTGTTCACAAACATAGGATAACACATAAAAATGTGACAGCATCTTGAACATTCTAATTCAAGATTCACATGCTACCGGATTAGAACTGAGACAAGTAGGATTCTCCACAAAACTCTGCGACTACATGGCGATTCCGCCATCCACGCGTAAAGTTTCACCAGTGATAAAGGCCGCACGATCAGATGCTAAAAATGTGACAGCATATGCGATTTCTTCTGGCTTGCCCATACGGCCGAGAGGGGTGTTTTCCATGATCCATTCAACGCGTGATTCTTCTAGCACAGATGTTAAATCGGTGGGAATAAATCCTGGAGCGATGCAGTTGACTGTAATCGCTCGGACACCTAATTCTTTTGCAAGAGCTTTGCTAAAGCCGATCATACCGGCTTTTGAAGCCGAATAATTTGATTGACCCGGAAGACCGATTATCCCTGAAACAGAACTAATGTTAATGATACGCCCACCCTGTTTGCGCCGGACCATCGGCCGAGAAACCGCTTTTGACATGTTGAATGCGCTTTTTAAGTTGATGTTAATCACATCATCCCATTGAGCTTCTTTCATTGTCATTAAAAGGGTATCTTTTGTTGTACCTGCGTTGTTGACTAAAATGTCGATTTGACCAAATTTTTCAGTAGCCGCTTTGGCTAATGCTTGCGCTTGGTCAAAGTTGCTGACGTCAGCCTGTACGGCAATCGCTTCACTTCCTAACGCTTCGATAGCCGCCACTACTTCCTTAGCGGCATCTGCATTGCTATTGTAGTTGACAACAACCTTCGCTCCATGTTTTGCCAAGTCTTCTGCAATGGCTCTCCCGATTCCACGGGACCCACCTGTAACGATTGCGATTTTTCCGTTTAGCATAAATTTCCTTCCTACCCGAACTGTTTGCGAGCAACTTTCCGATCTATCCGTTTCATTAGCTTTTGAAGCACATCGCCAGACCCCACCTCAAAAATTTCAGCTAATCCTTGTCCTACAAGATACTGCATCGATTCTGTCCAACGGACTGAGCCAGTTAGCTGGGCATTTAACTCGGTACGAATTTCCTCAGGTGTTGTCAACGGTGCGGCCGTTGTGTTGCCAATGACTGGCACAGATGGCGTCTGAACTAAAACTGAATCGAGAGCGGCCGAAAACGCTTCAGAGGCTGAAGCCATTAGGGGAGAGTGTGCCGCAATCGTAATGGAAAGAGGTACCACTTTAAGTGCTCCCATTTCCCGCATGACTTCACCCGCGCGGACAACTGCGTCCGGTTCACCAGAAACGACAATTTGTCCAGGACAGTTATCATTAGCAAGCTGAACACATTTACCGGTTTCTGCGGTCGCTTTTTCACATGCTTCAAGCACTTGCGAAACCTTAAGCCCCAGTACCGCCACCATACCGCCTGGAGATTTTTCACCGGCCGCCTTCATCAACTCAGCACGGGTTCGTACAAGTTTGAGTCCATCTTCAAATGAGATCGCTCCGGCCGCAGCCAAAGCACTTAACTCACCTAAGCTATGGCCGGCCATAAAAGTGGCGGCTGGGTAGACACTGTCCCCAGCTTCCTGCATCGCTTTGAGTACCGCAATGCTAGTTGTAAACAAAGCCGGTTGCTGATTGACAGTGTCAGTCAAACTGCCTTCTGGCCCGTTAAAGCAAAGATCGGAGAGTTTGAAATCAAGAATGCTATCAGCCTGAGCAAAAATATCACGGGCCGATGCGCTCTTTTCATAAGCTGCATGTCCCATCCCAATAGCATGTGAGCCTTGGCCAGGAAAAAGGTATGCGATCATAATGAGGTCAGGCGATTTCTAACGATTCTACTTATATCGAGAAATCGGTATCTTTGAAAAATGCAAAAAAAAAGACTGGGGTCCGGTCAAACTTTAGGCCGGTTACCAGTCTTTGCTATTCCGACAAAGCGATTAACTATGCTTCATCTAAACCGAGCATTTTACGCCCTTTTGCGGTTGTTACTGCACGACGTAGGCGATGTGGAATCATCATATCACCTGCATCTGCACATGAAAACAACTGGGGTTTCGTCAAATTGTCATGCGTACGACGACGGCCACGACGCGCTTTTGAAATTTTTCTTTTGGGTAATGCACCCATAATCGTATCCTCACTGTTAATCCAGCAATCGCTGGTTAGAATCAATTATCATTTAGGTCTTTGCTAATCTTTGACCCAACCACTCAGTACAATTGCACTGTAGCGACTTGCCATTATAGCTTTTCAGTTTTTTGTGTCAAGACATGGTGAAGCTTAGATATTGAATTAAAAGAGGCGCTAATATTGACGAGCTAACCGACTTGCTTCTGAACTTTACAGAATCAAGTATAGACAGTAAGTGGTATTGGGAATTTGCTCTTGTTTGTTCTTAATAGATGCATTCACAACCAAAAAGGTATGATTTGCTTAGTTAAGAACATCTATGCGTATAGAGTTTAGTCTTTAAGAAATAAGTTATATTTACTAGAATAGTGTGTAATGATCCAGTAACTGGGTAAAATTTATACGATACGAAAGGCTTATTTCCTTTCAGTTATTTGAATTTCAACAAGTCTGAAAAGACTTTATTAAATCGTAGGTAGAGTAGAATCATGTTTTCCCTTTTTAACAAATCAGTAGATCCCATTGAACGTTCGGCCGAAGTTCAGCAGCAGATTGATGCTCAAACGGCAAAAATCAAACTATACCATTATGATTCGTGCCCATTTTGTGCACGAGTCCGTTCCACTATCGATGCACTTGCGCTCAACATTGAGTATCGCAATACTCAACTAAACCCTGAAAATAGTGATGACCTACTGGCCGGTGGTGGCAGAAGAACAGTCCCTGCACTTCGGATTGAGCAAGAAGACGGTTCTGTATATTGGATGTATGAATCAAGTGATATTATGAGGTATTTAGACACAGAGTTTGCCGCTTAGTTCCCCGTCTTGTTTCTAATCGATTAGATAAAATCAGATTATTCGATTGTGACCCTCAATAAATAGCCAGTACCTGCACCAAGAGTTGTTAGCACAATCGTGTAGTCGCCATCGGTAGAGAGTTCATGTATCAATAGGGGTTTAACAGTTGAGGCTGATCCTAGACTTGAACCGTCAGGTGCTTGAAGCGTAAACGCAACATCGCTATTGGGAGAAATCACTTCAACGCTCATTGTTTGGCCTGCACTTGCCCCTAGCATATACATGGGTGACTCACTAGAGCGAACATACCCATCGATTTCACCCGCTATCGCCCCAGGCGCAAATTGAATGCGGATGGGGTCGGCCGCCGCTTTTTGGCTTGTCAGCGTTGTGCCTACCGGATGGATGACAAACTTCATACCAGCACCCCGGCCGCTGACCTCTGGGTGATAGAACTGCTCAGCCTGTGGTGGGATTACATTGAAAGTGCCAGGAGTCGCCGCCCGTGCCAAATAAACATACTCATACGTCCCTTTGGGCAAGTATTGGGCCGAAAGTTCAACCTTTTCATCTCGTAGCTGAATGTGTTGGAAATACCACCAACCATACCCTCGTGAAGCGTAGTTGTAATAGCTTGGTTCAAAGTCGGTGCGCGCGCCCCCTTGCTCTTCATTAACTGGGTCGTTTTGGATCGAGGTTTCAAGTGAGGTGTCTATCGGTTCAAGCCCGGCCGGGAGCCAGTCTGCGATGCCAACATAATGTAGATAGCGCGGCGCAACGATGCTTAAGCGAACCATCACAGTGTCACCCACTACCGCTTCGGTAATTGGTTCAGTTGGATCATCTGGGTTGAAATAGCTACGGCTGATTACAATGCCATCATCACGCGCTTTAATCTGATCAACCGGCAGACCCACCTTCATATACGCCGTGTAGTACAGGTTGCCTTCACCCGCTGTCCGGCCGATAGCGAGCTTGTTTAGCTCGCTTTGATCCAGCGTTGTGATGTCCCGCACAATTTCAGTTGTGTCACGCAACGTGTCTTGATTTCCAGAGCCTCGACCGATCAGTTCACCATTCAAAGCCACTTCAAAATCATAATTTGCGTTTAGCTCACCTGATTCAACCATCCAATCTGTTAAAGCCATCAGAGTCCAGGCAGTTGTTTGCGTGCCGCCCCAGCGGCCGTGGGTACGATGGTTCATGAGCCAGCGGACGCTGTTGGCGACCAAAGGATTCTCTGAATCGAGTTGAGCCATCGTCCCCATCACAATTGCGGTTGTGCGTGTATTGGTATTCCAGTTCTGGTAGTCGTTGCCGTTTGGTTCTTCCCAATGGGTGCCAGTCGCAGAAAAGGTTGCGGCCGATGTAAAGTCTGCTTTGAGCGTTTCAAGGCGTGGATCGGTTGGATCAACCAAGTGCATGGCCCGGGCAAGATACGCACGGGCATATAAGTCCATGTTTTCTCGTTGCTCAAATAGTTGTTCAACCAGATTTGGATCTGGTTGCTCGCCCCGCGCCATGACATACGCAACAAACGCTTGGCGGTTGGCCTTTGTTCGGGCGTTCAACCCATCTGCTTGTGCAACTTTAGAGCGTAAATAGCCCATCCCATTGGTGATGACTTCGGGGCGCACATTGTAACCAGCTTCGTCTGCTTCGATGAGGGACAAAACGACATAGCTGGCAACCAAGATATTCGTTTCGCTTTTTGGATCATCCCACCAGGCCCAGCCGCCATTCGGCCGCTGACGAGCGTAAATCTTTTGCAAAGCTACATTAACTTGCGTTTCGAGATCAGCCACGAGTTGAGGGTTGCTGACTCCCGCTTCGCGCATCGCCCGTGTTGTCAGCACGTTCGGCAAGAATTTTGAAACGACTTGTTCCGTACATTCGTATTCGTAATGCTCAAGGTAATCAAGCCCTGTTGTCATTGCGGCCGCCAGTGACGGGGCTAGTTCAATGGTGAAATCCCCCTGAGTGGGGACATAGTCGCTTTCTGAATAGACGGGTAGCCCGATCGACTCAACAATAACACCGCCTTCTAGCATTTGCCCTGAGGTACCAACCGTCTCGAAGATTTCGTATTTGTAGACGGGGATGCCCTGGTTATCAAGCGTGCCTAAAGTCGGCCGGGATGCGTCACTAAAACCGCCCCCTTCAGCCTGGAAGATGAGATCAACCCGTTTTGTGTCTTGTACAGTTGCAGCCCAAGTCACAAATGCTTGCCCCTCCGCCTCGATTTCGACAAGCTGACTGGATGGACCATTGAGGTCAAGCCCCACAGCCGAAATGCTGACATTGGCCGAGATCGAGTTACCCGTTGTGTTGCGTACAACTGTACCAATTGTGAGCTGGTCCCCAACGATAAAGAACCGGGGTGTTTGCGGACTGACTAGAAGCGGCCGGGTGCTGACAATATCATTTGTCGCTTGCCCCACTTTTGTGTCGGCCGTAATCGCTCGGGCGTCTAAACGCCAGGTTGTTAGATTGTCAGGTAAGGTGATTTCGGCCGACGCTTTGCCGTTGGCATCGGTTTTTAGGATAGCGGTCCAATGGGCCGTATCTTTAAACAGCTCGCGCACGGCCGTGACCCCCTGATCACCGCCGCCACCGCCGCCACCTCCCCCTTTGGCTTTCTCTTCGATTTCCGCATTAAAGCTATCCATCTCTTTGGTGAGCAAAAGCGCGGTTGAGACGCTTAAACTCTGATGCACATAAAAATAGTCGAGCATCGATGGGATTTGCTCCTTCTTAAGAGATAAGAGGGCAAGATCAACCAAGGCCAGCGATAGCTCCGCTTCAACTGGCGATCCGTTTGCATCGGTGACCGTGATTTCATAGCGGACCGTTTCACTTGGCCCCAATTTTTCTCGGTCCGGCACGATGTCGATATTGAGTTCTTGCTGACCTGGATCAACGAGTAGTTGCGCATACCCTACTTTGAAATCGGGATGGTCGCTAAACTCATCGACCCCTTTCATGATCATGACTGAAACGTAGACGTTGGGGGCCATTTGGGGGGTGATTGGCAATTCGTAGATGGTGCTGTTACTGGTTAGCGGAATCACTGTGCTTTCGTAGACTGAGCCTCGCTCAAGGGTAACAAG
>JBLIMP010000082.1:0-16056 GCA_047638855.1 Cellvibrionaceae bacterium
TAAGGTCACAATAATGGCTCTTTGGGAATTCATGTGGTGTCAATCCCCTGAATTCCCAAAGAGCCAAAAAAAAGAACCAGTCGGTTATCAATAGCACCTAACATAGATATAAAGCCCCTCACAGTTGATTGGTGGCAAACACAGACGTCCTCGTACAAGCTGCATAAGCTACAAAACTATACGGGTTGAGCAACCTTCTCGAAAATAAAATTAACGACATCGTCAAACGTATTCAAGTCGATAATTTTCTCAAAGCCGACATTCAACTCATACTTATCATCGATTTCGTTTAGAATTTCAATACGTGTCATTGAGTCGAATAGGTCATTGAGCGGTTGATTATCAGTAAATTCGTTCTCATCGCAAAGGCTGCATTCTTTGAAGATTTTAACTAAATCTGTTCTTACTTCATTTTTCAAAAGCATCATAATATTTCTCCTAAGCTTAATTCTGGTTTTGACAAAATTAAACTCACATTGATTCCGCCAAAGGCGAAGGTGTTAATTAGAATATTTTTTATTGTTGACCGTTTTTCACCGGCCGTTAGAACACGTAGGTCCATCCCTGCCTCTAATTCTTCTAGATTAGGTACTGGGTAAACAAACCCGGAACCTAACGAACCTAAAGCTGCAACAACTGACATTGGACCTGACGCCCCCATCGTATGGCCCAACATCGACTTCAAGGCGCAAATCGGTGTGTTGGGTAGATGAGGGCCGAAGACTTCGGCCATTGCTTGGTACTCGATTGTGTCATTGGCACGTGTGCCAGTGGCATGTGGAAAGATGAGGTCGATCTCGTCCGGCCGTAAATCAGCCTGAGCTAAAGCCGTTTGCATGCAAGTAATCTCACCGGCCGGATTGGGTTTAACTAAATCTAAGCTGTCCGAATTTTGGAATACCGATTTGATCTCGGCCAATATCGTGGCTTTACGGGCCAGCGCACTTTCCAAGCTTTCAAGTACTAATGAAACCGCACCATCTCCCAAAACAATGCCACTACGAGATTTATCAAACGGGCGGCAACCTAATTCTGGCCTTTCTTCCTGACTGGTAACCCGCATCCGTTCCCAAGACATAAGCAGTGTTTCACATACCACCAAGTCACTTCCGCCGGTGATCATAAGCTGTTGCTCACCTGACTGAATAAGACGCACACTGTCCCGAATAGCAGTGAAACCGGATGAACAGGCAGAACTCACACTTGATACAACACCCTGAAAACCATAGTTAATAGCGATGCGCGTGGCCGGTGCGCTACTCATATTTTTGGGGATTGTGAGTGTTGCCATTTTTGTGCCGTGCCGATAAAAATCTTGATAGGTTTTTTCAAGATCATATAAATTATGGAATCCCGAGCCGATAATCACTCCGCACTTTGTTGTGTCAAGGTCTGCCGAATCGAACCCGCTTTGAGCTACAGCTTGCTGAGCTACGAAAAGGGTCACGCTTGATATCAGGCTGCTGTTTTTCTTGTCGATTCGATTTTTCCAGACAGGTTCTGGCAATGGCCATAATTGAGCTGCATAAGTTGCGTTAACTTCGGTCAGGTCAACATTGTCTTGAATCGGCCGGATTCCCATCTCACCATTAAATAGCCGCTGACAATATTCTTCGGCCGTGTTGCCCAAAGGAGAGGCGATTCCCATGCCTGTAATGACGACTCGATTTTGCTTGGTGTTTAGAAATTCTGTCATTATTCGATAAGTGCTACTGTCTTGTTGACCATTACAGGTAGGAAGTCGGTATAAATAGGAAGTTGGTATAAGGTTGAAGCTAATTTGTGTCTTGAAGACGACTAAACTGTATTTAGATTCTAAGCATTTTTGATGAATAGAAAATAACCGATGGTACTATCGTTAGGTTCCAGAAAAACCAAATATATGTGGCTCTGGACGGCATGATTAGAGCTTAAAACGATTGGTTGCTTAGACTGGCCTGAACTAAATCTGCTCGATCTAATTCTCTATTAGCCTAAAGGCTTTTTACTCTCTAAGTGAAACGTAATTTACAATTTTGTTTGCTGAAGGTGAAAAAAGATTGCTGAAATATTCGCTTAAGCGCTACCCTGGTACTAAAAATGCGACATCATTCAAACAGTTGTTCTTGCGCTCTGTAAGCTTGATCTGTTATTCATGGCAATGCGGGCAAAAGGCTGTGTGACACTTAAATTTAAGGATACTTTGTTGCCGAATAAACATCTTGATTACCCACCAAATGACAATGTAACAGGGTTTGAATTAGATATTTTTATCTGCTATAATTTTCGGCCGTTACGTTATTAGCTAATTTGAGATCGATGCGCCTATCGTTTTAATAAGCGAGGCGCATTTTTTATGTCTTTAATTCTTTAACTCGCATACGGTTTTAGGTCAGAAACAGTACTTAGGAGTAATTCGCATGAAATATAATGGACCAAAGGTCAGATTATCGCGCCGTCTGGGAGTCCCCCTGACAAACAAGGCTGCGAAAGTCATGGAAAAGAAGCCGTATCCACCTGGACAACATGGACCGGCAAAACAATTCAAACGTGGACGTCAATCTGCTTATGAGCGTCAGTTGCTTGAAAAACAGCGCTTACGTGCTCAGTACAACATTCACGAGCGCCAAATGCGCAACTATTATAAAAAAGCGGTAGCAAAGGCCGGTAATACGGTTGATAACTTGGTTTCTCTACTTGAGTCACGCTTAGACGCTATGGTTTTCCGTGGTGGATTAGCTCCAACTATCTATGCAGCTCGCCAAATCGTATCTCATGCTCATATCATGGTAAATGGTAAACGAGTCAACATCGCATCTTACATTTTGAGTGTAGGTGATGTTGTTTCTGTTCGGCCGAAGAGCATCAAAATGGACATGTTTGTTGAAGCTTCTGAAAGTGCATATTATCCACCGGATTACATTTCACTTAACAAAGAGAATCTGACATTTTCTATGGTATACATACCAAAAAGGCATGAAGTGCCAGTTGTCTGCGAAGTTCCGCAGGTAATTGAGTATTATTCAAGATAATTTTTAGAGATCAGTTGGCTCACTTTAAAGTGACCATCTTATTTCAAAGAAATTTCATTGCCGGGCAGTTGTTCGAATAAATTTGATTTAGCTCAACGAAGCTAAGCCCATAGTTCAACCTAGCCCCCTTTTACAAAACTTACTGACCTAAAACAAAAGCCCCCGTCTAACGGGGGCTTTTTTGTTGCCTAAAATCGGACTCGCCTGATAAACAATGGCCTACTTTGACAAGCTTTAACAAAATCTGTAATTGCGGAACTGCCCTCATCCGTATAAAATTTTCACACTGTCCGATGTTTAGCCCACAAACTGTTTTGAACCTTGCCCGGAACTGAACATACAGGGACCCTAATTATTGTTTTCAAAAATCGCCAGTCACTGGCCTATAATCAAATAGGAGATAAAAATGGACGATACAGATTTAGATTTGCCCGAAGATTTCGAGGATTTTTCGCATCTTTCTGATGAAGATGGATTGGACTTTATATCAAAAGCGATGCTTAAGCCTAATGCTGACGTGATCAAAGATCTAGCTACCGATGATCAAGCTGCGTCTGATACTTTAGCGATTATTGATGACTCATTATCTGCGATGGAGATATTCGATAAGTTGACCCAAATTAATCAATTAATTGATCATGGGATTGTGGCGGAGCTGATTAAACTGGGCAAAGCTGTTGTGCATATTCGGATGAAGGGACATGGTTCTTTGGCAAAAACCCAACCACGCCGTCTGCAATCTGAATGGGATAAGTTAAGTCAAGCTGGCTCTTTGAAAACCTATGTTGGGACAGGCTGGGTGTTTGGGTCAGAGCGCAAAGTGATGATGACCAATAACCATGTGTTGCCATTGATTGATACTGCAAAGACGGCCAACGTCTATTTCGAATACATCACTGATTTTCGATCCGGCCGGAAGTCGAGCAAGAAAATCGTTAAGCTTGCTCCAGAGAAACTCTTTTTTACGAGCCCTGCTTTGAAGTTTAATGGGTTGGATTATACGGCCGTGGCTTTTGAAGAAGTATCTGACGAAGAGTTTGGCTTTATTGAACACCAAGATGGGGTGACAGCTAAAAATGCGACCCGTGTGTATGTACCGCAGCATCCACGTGGTCGGCCGAAAACTTATGTGTTTCACAACAATTTCAAAGTCAACCAATCTGACAACTACATGACCTATACCAGTGATACCGAAGGGGGCAGCTCCGGCTCACCTCTGTTTGATGACAAACTTAATTTGATTGGAATTCATCATGTCGGCAACTACTCAACTCACGAAGAAGAGATGCGCTTGCTGACTAATTTAGGTAGCCGTATCGAAGTTGTCATCAAAGATCTGGCCGGACAGATTAAGTCGGCCGGATGGGGTGAGGCGCAAGTGAAAGAATGGTTTGGTGAAGGGTCAGTATTAAGTGCATTCAATGGGTAGTGATTAGGGATAGAAGGTAAGGACGGTCCTGGACCAGAGTTCTTATTTTCTATCCCTATCTTTGAAAAATTATGGCAAAAACAGCTTGGACGTGGATGATCTATGTGGCGACACATAACAACGTGGCGGGATGGGGCGAAAAAAGCATTGAAAACATTAAGGCAGCCGCCTTAGGCGATGATGTTCAGGTCGTGATTCAACAAACGACCCCAGATGGGACAACTCGAATGCATATTGAAAAAGGACATACTGAATCTTCGTCCTTAGGCACCGACATTGACTCTGGAGATGCCGGAACACTGGTTGATTTTGCCAAGTGGGGAAAAGAAGTTGCTTCAGCCAAGCGATATGCACTGGTGTTATGGAGCCATGGGTCCGGCTGGGCACCGGCGGAAATTCAAGGGATTAAGCTTGAGCGTTCTGTTTCTCAGCCGTTTTCAGAGGCGGAGTATAGTGAACGTGGGGCTGATTCAAGCCGTTGGCACGTCTTTTTCGCCCCATCTATGGCCCAAATTGTTGGGCAGGATGATGAGTTCGAACGGGATATCGCTTTTGACAACGGAACAGGTCATTCACTTGATACGGTTGAATTGGGCAAGGCCTTGGATGATATTAAGACAGAGCTGGGTCAACCGGTTGATCTTCTGGGGATGAATGCGTGTCTGATGGCGACAGTTGAGGTGGTGTACCAAGTCCGGAATGCGGCCGAGGTATATGTTGCATCTGAAGAGCTCATGCCGGCCGAAAGCTGGCCCTACCAAGAGATTCTGACCGAACTAGGCAAAAAGCCAAAGATGAACGGAGTCGATTTAGGAAAGTTGATTGTCGAGCGTTATGCTGCATTTTTTAGCGACGATTCTTTAGACTTAACTTCACGAGGGGTTAATGGCTCTACGTTAACTGCGGTCAATATCGGCCGAGTTGAGGATCTAGCAACCGCAGTCAAAACCCTAGCCGACTTGCTAATGGCAGAGATGAAAACGCAGTTTGCGACAGTATGGAAGGCACAGCACGGCACAGTCCAATTTCAAAATAACCATCAGAGCTATCATCTGTACGATTTGGGGATGTTTTGCAGAAAATTGGCTGAGACGAAAGGGGTGTCTGATACAGTAAAAGCGGCGGCCGAAGCGGTGATCGCTATCCTGCTAGACAGGGATTTTATCCTGGCCGAAGCGCATACGTCTGATAAAGACGATGGGATCATGGGCCTTACGACTTACCTGATGCAGCCGGTCGGTGGAAAAGAAATCTCTCAGTTTTATGGGCAAACGGCTTACGCAGCGGCAACCGGCTGGGATATGTTTTTAGAAGATTACTTTGCGGCCGTGGAAGATGCAGATTAAGTGTGGCTATCTTTTTTAGATCGTCATTCGTCAATCATAAACTATGAACTATCGTGATGTAGAAATTGAAGCGTTTGGTCTAGAGAAATCAAGAGGGCCAAATAAAGAGCGGTTTTGGACATTTAAAGTCCGGTTATCCGATTCTCAGGCAGGTAGCATGTCGGCCGATGAAGCGGTGACAGTACAGCTTGATTATAGGCCGCTGAAAAAAGAGATTGCCAAGCTCGATAGCCGGGCGCTTAAAGGTGAGGCACTTGTAGAGTTTGGGGAAAAATTAGCTGACTACCTGATTCCGAAAGAAGAGTTTAACGAGCGATCAAGTGTGCGTAGCCTATTAAACGACAATCGTAAAGCTGCTCAAGCTGAGCAGAATGAGGGGATACGTTTGCGCTTAAAATTAGGGTACGAATTAGCAAAATTGCCGTGGGAGTTTGTCTATCTACCGCCTCCTGGAGGTAGCGGAGGGATCGATGGTTTCCTGGCCCTTGACTCACGGGTATCTATTGTGCGCCATGAAAGCTTAGATAGTGGCCGACATAAACCAGCCCCAATGGGTGCAATTAAGATGGTGGCCGCTTTTGCTTCGGCCGAAGGCGCGGCCGACCTTGATCTTGAGCAAGAGGAAAAAAACCTAGCTGATGCGATCAAGGGGAATGATCACCTTTCGGCCGAAATGTTGCAGGATGCAGAGTTCAGCGAGCTTGAAGAGGCACTCTTACCGAAGAATATCGGCATTTTCCATTTTGGAGGTCATGGAGATATTCAGGAAGAGATGGGGGCCGAGCCTGGGCAAATTATCGCAACCGCAACGTTGGGCTTTGATGACAAATGGATTAAGGCTGATCAACTTGCGATTAACTTACGTGACTCAGGTGTGCGTTTGGCAGTGATAGGCGCATGCAACAGTGGCCGCCGTGAAGGCAAAAACCCTTGGGCTGGTATTGCGTCGATGCTTGTTAAGACAGGTGTTCCGGCCGTGGTAGCCAATCAATTCAAAATTTTAGATAAAACAGCGGTGGCGTTTAGCAAGCTGTTTTATAAAGCATTGGTAGCTGGTTTAAGCATTGAAGAGGCGGTTTCGGCCGGACGTAAAGCCGCCTACAATGTTGACCCTGAAGGGCGTGATTGGGGTATTCAGGTTATGTATTTACGCAGCCCCCACAGCCAAATTCTGTTCGAAGGGACGGCCGATGAAGCTCAAAAGTCTGAATTCAAGAATGAGGTTGAGCAGACAGTTGTTCAGAACATCACAAACATTGATTCAGGCGGTGGTACCGTCATTATGGGCAATGTGACAGTGGGGGGTGATTTTGTCGGTGGCAACAGCACAAATACAACGACAACATTCGAAAATAATAAAGAGCGAGGATCATCGACTACAGCGGAACTTACACCGGCTAATCATCAGAATCAGGAAATTTTGGCTGTTATGACTCAATTGAAGGCTGATTTGATGGAAAAAGTATCTGCCAAAAACAGAAAAAAAACTGAGAACCGATTATCTGATCTTGAAAAAGAGCTGCAAAAAGAGAGTGCGGCCGATGATATTCAAATAGCAGCAACAATTAAAGATTTAGGGGAGTGGGTGCCGAAAGGGAAAGACCTGATTAAAGCAGCGTTTGCTAAGGTGGCTTTGGCAAAGATCGGTGTCGGCATGTTCACCCAATTTGCCTTGAATGAGCTTTAAAAATTTTGGATAGTACTATACGTATGTGAGGACAGAATAGCTAAAAAAATCATTTTCAAATTTGTGATTCATGGTTACATTTCGTTCACCTTATTTAAGACAGCTTGAGACCTTGAGTCAAAAAGTAACGAAATAAGAATTGACGTACCATACAATTTATTTTCCTTAAAGTTAGGAATAATAAAATAAAAATTTAAAGGGATGTAAAATGGAAAAATTCAAATATTTTGAGCAACAAGAAAAACCACCTGTGGTTGGATATGTGATTCTCTCGGCTTTTATTTCTAGCATAATGATATTTAGTACGCTTATCTATATCATCATCAGGTAATGACTGACGATTATATCCCCTCAAAGGGGACCTCGTAAAACAGGGGATTGCATCGTCAGTTTAGGAGGAACGGGGGAGACAACTTCGTTGTTTTATTAAATTTCCGTTCCGAAGGCGATCTAAAAGAGTAAATTGCCTAAAGAAACCCTCACAGTAAATTACATGGATCAATTTTTTGAAGAAGATGAACCGAATGAAGGGCCGCCTGTATTTATTTATATATTGATTTCGGCTTTTATTACTAGCACATGCCTAATTACTTCATTTCTGCGTGTTATTTTTGGATAAACGTTGACACCAGATTGCTGGTCTTTTGGCTTTAACCTGGTAGTTGGGAGCTATCAAATGCATCGGGAATGAGTTGGTTCAGTGTTGTGTCTCTGACTATGCCCGTCGTGGTATTAACGATATAGACAGGATAGTTTTCGCGGGCAAACTCGAGCATTACCTGTCGACATGCACCACAGGGGGTGACTCCGTTTTCTGTGGCAACCGCGAGTGCCTTAATCGTTTTTTGACCACCTGTTACCATGGTGCCAATGGCGTTTCGTTCAGCACAGATTGTTAGTCCGAACGAGGCGTTTTCGAAGTTTACGCCGGTAAAGATTTCGCCATTTTCAGTAATAAGAGCAGCACCGACCCAAAAATTAGAATAGGGCGTATAGGCCATCGGCCGAATGTCTGTCGCTTTTTGAATGAGGAGTTCTCGTGTATTCATTATTGATGTTTTAACCTTTTAATTCGAATTGATCAATTAACTTAAATGGAGCATACCAAACAACTTTGATTGAGGTAATAGGCATAGGGATATTGAAAACAGGCGATTTCCGAACGATCTGCATCGTTTCAGCTACATCTTGAGATGGCCCTTTCATCGTAATGGTCGTATGTGGTGTCCAACTTTTTGCCCGATGATAAAAACCGGTTTCAAGTCCGGCCGTTGTGAGTTCTGTATGGCAACGCTGATACATGCTGAACAGATCGGCCGTCATGAGAGGTGCTAAGTAGACAACATTTTGAGAGGCGATAAATTGGGCAACCGAGTGAAACGTAATGTGAAATGGGGGCACCGTTTTTGCAAAGTGGCTGACCACTTCGCTTAACTTTTCTGGATCAGACTTTGAATGAAGGGCAGCTAGCGTCAAGTGAGGGACATTCGCATCATTGAGAAATTCAGCATGTAGCCCCGCTTTGGCAACAGCGATTCCAACCTTGATAAGTTTAGCCTCGGCTTTCTTGTCAAAGCCGAGTTCTACCGAATAACCATCCATGAGAATGAGTTGGGAGTGGGCAGGTTGAAGGTCTTTTTTATTGATAAACGTGATTAACGAATTGTGCCCTTCAACCTGCCATCCTTAATATCTACACTTACTCTTCAAATTCACCGTTGATAAAGCGCATAGCGGTTTCAGCAAGGACGGCCGCACCAAAGGGCATTGCTGCTTCATCAATGTCAAATTCGGGATGATGCAAGAAGCGATCTGGTCCACCTGGAACCCGTACCCCTACGTTAAACATCGCCCCACGACTAGCCCGCGACATAAAGCCAAAATCTTCGGCTCCCATTGCTGGGCCCCGACTAATAACGTTTTCTTCGCCCACCAAATCGATGGCGGTTTTGCGAATCCAAGAAGCAACAGTTGGGTCGTTGTATGTGGCTGGATATCCACGCTTCACGACGACCTCGCAGTCGCCGCCCATGTTTTTAGCAATACCAAAAGCGTTTGTAACTTCTTGAATTAGCTGCTCACGAACCTCATCGTCGAAGCTGCGTAGCGTGATGCTAAACTCAACTTCACTAGGAATGACGTTGCTCACGGTGCCGCCGGAAATTCGGCCGATCGTAATCACGGCCGGTTTGGATGGGTCTACCCGACGGGAAACAATGCCATGAATAGCGGTAATCACTTGGCCTGCGATAAAAATCGGATCAACGGCTGTGTGCGGAGAAGCTCCATGTCCACCTTTGCCAATAATTTTCGCTTCGATTGCATCTGCGTTTGCTAAGATGAAGCCATCACTGATGTTAATGACACCCGTGTCAAAATGGCCCAACACATGAAGAGCGATAACCGCATCTAGCTCTTCAACTGCCCCATCTGTGATCATGGCCGGTGCGCCACTGATCCCATCTTCGTCAGACATTTCTTCGGACGGTTGGAACAAAAGTCGAATTTCACCATTGAAGTCCTGATCTTTTAAGAGCATGGCGGCCCCGAGCAACATGGTGGTGTGGGCATCATGACCGCAGGCGTGCATTTTGCCAGGTACAGTTGATTTATAGACGGAATCATTTGCTTCTAGGATCGGCAAGGCGTCCATATCGGCCCGAATACCGATTTTCGGCCCGTTGCCATTCCCAAGTCGGGCAATGATGCCGGTTTTCCCGACCCCAGCCTGATATTCGATACCTAGATCGCTCAGGGTCTTGGTAACTAAGGCACCGGTTTTAAATTCTTCGAATCCTAATTCTGGATTCATGTGAATGGTCCGTCGTATACGGGTTAGTTCGTCTTGGAGTTTTTTAGCTTTTTCTAGCATGTTTTTTTTGGTTTTAAAATAATCTAGCTACTTGACACAAACTGGAGTCATCCACAGATTACGCAGAAAACACAGATTTCAGAAACATAACCTGTGAGAATCCGTGTTTTCTGAACGCGTTCAGCCATCTATTGGATAAGTTGCTCTATTTCATATTTGTGTCAGGTAGCTAGAAACTAATCAATGGATAACGAGTTGCTACCAAGTGCCGGTTGATGGCATGCTGGCCCAAGGCTCAGCGATTTCAAGAGCGCCACCTGCCTGTAAAAACTCAAGCGAGATACCGTCTGGAGTCCGTACAAACGCCATCCGGCCGTCGCGCGGGGGTCGTAAAATAGTGATGTCATTTTCTTGAAGCATGGCACAAGTGTCATAAATGTTGTCAACTTCAAGCGCAATATGACCAAAGTTGCGGCCGTCTGAATAAGGCTCTTTTTCATCCCAGTTCACAGTGAGTTCTACGGGAGGATCTCCGGGTGAAGATTCTAAGTAGATGAGCGAAAAGCGACCTGATTCTGATTCGATACGCCGAACTTCTTTGAATCCTAATAAGTCGCAAAAGAAGTGCATCGCTCTTTTTTCATCAAGAACGCGAACCATTGTGTGTAGAAATTTCATATATCTTTCTCCTTATGGGGGAGCCGCAAGTTGTAACTTGCAAACGCCGATTAATTTTTTGATATTGTATTTAAAGGTTGTAATTCAGGCGGTTTCTTATAAGGCGATTTCCGAGAATAAAACATGCAATTGCATCAACAAAATCGCCTCACAGCCAACCCCTGAGCTAGTTTGCTAGATAATTATTTTTCGGGGTTAGCCTAACTAAACTCTGTTCAAAATCAAACCGGTAGTTTTGCCTCAACTATTTTCCCACCTTTACTAAACATACAAGGCACAAAGGTCACTGAGAAAGTGATTCTGAATATTTTTGTTCGTTTTCAGAACTATCGTTTTCAAACTGAACGCAGTTTAGATGCTTTTACGCCAGCCCAACAATGTTACCGTTGTTTGGATTTGTCCTCGACCAGATATAACCCATTGCATATCCGGTGATGATGTGCCAAATGCCCCACCAACCGGCGATAAGAGCCATGCCGCCTAGTCCACCAAAGAAGTTGAAGATGAGGATGAGCCCTAATCCAGAATTCTGGATGCCGACTTCCAATGCGACCGCTCTGCGATCTGCTTCGGGTAGCCGAAAGAGGGATGCGGCCGAATAGCCAAGGGCAAGCGCAATCCCGTTCATAATTAGAACTGCGAGAAAGATGACATCAACGTGATTGACAAAGTTAGACCAATTGCCAGCAAGTGCGAGGGCGACAAAAGCCAAAAAGAAGGTCATGGAGAAAATCTTCATCGGCCGAAGCATTTTGTCAGCAAGGGATGGGAACCGGTAACGGATAAACATCCCGATAGCGAGTGGTACAAGCATGAGAATAAAAATCGTTTGGGCCATTTGAAAAAAAGTCACATTAATTTCAGACAGAATCGCTTGTGCGCCTGGGACCATGGATCCCCAAAAGCTGAAATTGAATGGGGTCATGAACAAGGCGGCAACTGTTGAAACGGCCGACATGCTGACCGAAAGTGCTGTATTCCCCTTGCTAAGATGCGTGAAAAAGTTAGAAATGTTGCCCCCAGGACAAGATGACACCAAAATCATCCCCAGCCCTACGCTCGGAGCCGGTTTGAGCAATAGAACTAGCAAAAACGTAAGGGCGGGTAGAATAAAAAATTGACACACCATGCCAATTAAAAACGACCGCGGCCGATCTTTAATGCCGCGAAAATCATCAAATGTCATATCTAGCGCAACACCAAACATAACAAAACCGAGAATAAGGTTGAGAATAAATAGGGTAGTAGGGTTAAAATTAAGCGCAATTGAATCGACGTCCATCGGTTTTTCTCCTCTTAATAGGTGTATCGACGAAATTTAGCATACTCGAAATTTTGAAGCTTGCCAGGTCAAAACAGTGCATCACCAATCTATGAAATATCTTTCTACTGTAAAGAGCAACCTAAACAACACACTGCGAAAAACTTATTCATTGACCGGAATTTTAACCATTGGAATTTTCGTCCTGCTATTTGGCCTAATTCGCCTGCTCATGTTGACCGACGGCCGGTTGGCCCTACCCCTAGATGATAGCTGGATTCATTTTCAATATGCGCGAAATATAGTGAACGGAGACGGATTTAGTTACAACCCGGGTGTCAACACCCCCGGCTCAACCGCCCCGTTATGGACGTTGTTGTTAACACTCCCAGCGGCCGTATCAAACAACCTGCTGCCTTTTGGGATGTTATTGAGCGCAGGGTTTTATCTGTTATCGGCCGCATTAATCTGGCAACTCACCCTGTTTTTCAGCGATGGGGATAAACGGGCCGCATTTTTAGCCGCTTTAGGGTATGTGCTAGCCGGCCGTATGTTGTGGGCGGGTCTTTCTGGGATGGAAGTGACCGCATTTACCGCTGTGAGTTTGGCGGCCATTTTGTCGTATAGCAAGAATGGCTTGCGTATTGATTCCGCGCTGTTGTTTGGGCTAGCCAGCCAGCTACGGCCGGAAGGGCACCTGCTGTTTGTGCTAGTTGGCCTTGATGCATTCATCAAGATTTGGTTTGGTGAACTGGGAACAATTGATAATTCGCTAGAAGGGGCTGTTAATCCGTTTTTACAAACGACAAGGTTGTTCATTCCGGCCGGGATTTATATAGCTCTATCTTTGCCCTACGTGTTATTTAGCTTATCAGTGACGGGAAAACCCTTGCCAAATACGTTTTATGCCAAAGCGGGGGATGGGTTCGCTTTCCGGCCGGAGATTTTTTGGGCCACACTCAAATATCATTGGGCCGACAACTATGCTGCGGGTCTGCTCGCCATTCCTGGTTTAATTTGGCTTTGGCGAAAAAGCCGTCCTGCGGCCGTTTGGCTGGTAAGCCTAATCGTACTGTTCCCGTTTTTGGTTGGCTTTGTGTGGCATTTCGGCCGATACACAATGCCATTGGTTGCATTCCAGATGGTGGCGGCCGGGCTGTTTGCTAGCTGGCTGATTAACCTGTTGCCAGAAAATTTTCAGCGGTGGGGCTTGGCGTTTTTTGTAGCTGTGATTTTAGGTAGCGGCATATGGGAACTGCCTACATGGGGAACGTTATTGGGGCAAAATAGCAAAGAGATTCTAGACATTGACCACGGCTTGGCTGAGTGGATTATGACAAACACCCCCGAAAATGCTGTGATCGCAGTTGACGACATCGGAGTGATCGGTTATCGGGGTGAACGAACCCTATTCGACATGAATGGACTCATCTCGCCAGAAGCATGGGCCGTGCGAGACGACCCAAATCCACAGGCCCGGATGGTTCGTTTGCTGGCTGACGCGGGGGCAACGCATTTTGCCGGTTTCCCAGGCTGGCATGCGGGTTTGGCGGAGAATTATCACTTTGGAGCACGCTCGACGACGTTTAAAACTGAGACGGGGACGATTATTGGGGCAAAAGAGGCGTACATCATCAACCTTGATCTGCCTTATCTACCTGATGGGGTGCGTCAGCCAGATATCGAGCGGCCGGTATTGTTGGGACAGAATATTGCGCTCATTGGTTTGAATGATGTGACGTTGAGTGACAACCAGCTTGAACTGACGTTGTACTGGCGGTCGGTGCAAGAGATAGACAACGATTGGACGGTGTTTGTCCATTTAATTGATCGTGATGGGAATGTCGTGGCCCAGAACGATCATTTCCCCGGTGGTGGGCTTGCGCCAACAAGTTATTGGCGAGTAAATGATTTGGTGAGGGACACAGTTGTTTTGGCGATACCTGGCGATCTTTCGGCCGGAGCCTATTCGTTGCGCACTGGCATGTATTTGGTTGAATCTTTAGAACGGCTTCCGGCCGTGGGTGAAAACGTGACTGATAACAGCATCTTTTTACAAGAGATTAACTGGCGATAAAAGGGCCATTCTCCCTCAAGATCCCAAAGCCCCCGAATTTTAGGCAGACGAACCAAACGCTACTTCAATAATTGTCTGATCGATTTTGATGTGAGCTTCTTTGCTCGTCGCAATCAAGTTGCAGACTGTCGCATAATCATCGGCCGATAAAACCCCAACTGGGAGTGTACGGCCGTAAACTTCTTGCGCAACAATAGCCCCTAATGCCAAAATCCCGTCCGCTTCAGCCATGATCATACCGGCCGGAGCCGTTTCTGATCGAATCGCTTCCATCAGAATACTGCTGGCACTGCTCGACCCCCGGCCGGACGGCAACAGTAAGACTTTATTTGTCACAATTTCTCCCGATTGGGGATGGCGGCGGTCGGTGATTTCACCCGTGTGCGGGTCTAGTCCACCCCAGAGGCTTAACGGTTCATCCAGCACAAGCACGGAGCCGAACGCTGTTCCTGCAACCAACATGGTTAGATTAAATTGATTCATGCCCATAGCTCCTCGTTGCGCCAAACGGTGCCGTTGGCGGCCGAACGTACACATTCTTCCAGACTACCAAATACCACATCAAAGCCGATGTTGCCGGGGGTGTAGTGGGCAAATTTGCCCGAATTGGTCATGAGGATGCCACCGGCCGTGGCTTTAATGATGGGGGTCACCACGACGCAAGTGTCTACGACCACATCAACGCCCAGCGATTTAAGTTCAGCGTGCCAACCCCGTTTTTGCAATCCGGCCAAAACCAATCTGTGGCTACACACAATAAACTCGATTTGGGGTGGATGTTGACGCAGTAGGGGCAAAAGCTGTTCGAATTCTGCGAACGAAAAGTGAGGACTGCCGAGCGCAATCACATCTATTTTGCCATCAGCCCCTTCGTTTTTGACCGTGGATAGGTGGCTGCGCATCTGCTTCAGGTCGTCAATGGTGACATCGATTTCGCGTTCGGCCGGTTGCCCTTGCAAAGCTGCATCAAGTGTTGGGGCTTCAGGGGTGATACCAACGGCATGGAACAGGGCAACGGCCCCGCCAGAAGCCGCCGCTGCGCCTAATGCTTTGAGTTGATCCTCGTTAGATGTAGCAGGTAAACCGACGATGATCGGTATCTTGTTGCCGCTTTGACTGCCGACCAAATAGCCTAACACCGGGTAAATCACATCTTCTTGTAAAAGGTGATCGGGGATGTTTTTGAGATTAAAAACAATCTGGCCACGTCGATTCTCAGCCAGGTGCAACCCGTATTCAGGCGCCCGGCCGGTGATGGCGCCGCAAATGTCGATGTAGTCGCCATAGCGATTGGTGCGTGCCCCCAAGACTGAATTTGCAAATACGATGGCGTTGCTTTCGGCCCACATGATCTGCTGGCCAAATTCCGGCCGCTGGGTTGTTTGGTAGGGGGCGCAGGTCCAAATCGGTAGACAACCCATCTGCTGATACAGCTGCATTACACGGGTGGCCTTTTCTGCATGTTCGGCCGACCCTTGAAAATGCTCAGGATGGATGAGGTCGATTGAGCCGACGTTGAGCGTGGTTGGGACAACGGTTTTTGCACCCCCATCAACTAATTTTTGAGCAAAGTCGATGCTGGAGTCACCATGATAGAGTGCGCTGTCGATATGGGCCGATTCAATGTCGATGAGCCGTTTGGCCCCGAAGATGTTCCCCATGGTGATGAGGATGCGCATGGCGGATTGGGCGGCTGGGCCGTGGTCGCCGTTGAGCATGGCTTGGTCTTTGGAAGTTAAATGCATGAGGTTTGTT
>JBLIMP010000083.1:0-16044 GCA_047638855.1 Cellvibrionaceae bacterium
AGCACGCCGTTATCGTAGTCGGTTACCTGACGGGGTACACCCACCTCGTCAGCCAGGGCGGTGATCGGGTTGCCCCGAATGCCATGAATCCACGATGCGCCTAAATCCATCGGGGCATCAGCCCATTTGTGGCTGGTCCATACTCGGCCGCCGATGCGGTCGCGCCCTTCAAGCACGGTGACTGCAAAACCTGCGTTGTTTAAGGTACGGGCGGCCGCAAGCCCGGCCATGCCAGCCCCAACCACTATGATTTTTTTTGATTTTCCAGTATTTTCCATAGTATCTATTTGTTTTATTGCTTCTGTTGCTTCTGTTGCTTCTGTTGCTTCTATCGGAAGAGCCTGATCAATTTGGCGAATGGGGCCAGACGGCTCAGGCTGGCAATGGGTCATCAGCGTAGCAGCGGTTGCCGTTGCAGATAGCTGAATAAATTGACGTCGGGAGAGTTGGTTTTTCTTGGTCATTGAATCTAAGATACCAAGTAACGAACCAACCAGCTAATTATTAGACCAACCCTCTCGAACTATGTTTATCGACGCACACACCCATCTTGACCATTACCGTCCAGACGAAATTGACGATGTTCTAGCTGAAATTGACCTATTGCCCTGTCATACTTGGGCGGTATCTACCGACCTTGAATCGTGGGATAAGACACAAGCGTTGGCGCAAGGTCGGCCGTTGATCATGCCGACTTTTGGCATTCATCCGTGGAACGCTCATTTGTACGCTGACCGGTTGGATGAGTTAGATGAACCCACGGCTGAATCAGCGTTTCTCGGTGAAATCGGTCTTGATTTTCACTGGGTTGAAGAGAGGGAACGCTGGCCGATGCAGGAAATCGTATTGGACTATTTTTTTAAAAAAGCGACTCAACAAAATAAAGTGGTGAACCTTCATACAAAAGGGGCAGAAGAGCTAATTCTCAAAAAACTACGCCAGTTTAAAATAAAACAGGCGGTCGTTCATTGGTATTCTGGAGATGTGGCAACGTTTGATCAGTTTGTTAAACAGGGTTGTCTATTTACGTTTGGGGTAGAGCTAGCGCACAACGAAATGATTCAAGCGTGCGCACAACGCTGTCCGGCCGGACAGTTGCTAACAGAGACAGATGGGCCAGGCGGGCTGGAGTGGCTGACGGGGGAACGGGCACGGCCGGGCGTTGTGCCGGGTGTGGTTGAACTTTTGGGGCAGCTACGCGGGGAAGATCCGGCCGGTATGCCAGAGAGAATTTGGGATAATTATTGCCGGTTAATGAGTTGAACAAAATAACACCAGCAAGTTGGCATGCTACAGTTTGGCTTTCACAGGGAGATTAAATATTTGAAATCCCTTCCATTTCCCAAAAATCTTCTAGCTCAACCCCAAGCCCATCGACAATTCGGTTACACCAGGCAAAAAAGCCAGTAATTTGGTTAATCTCCAAAATCGACTCATCGCTAAGCCCATTTTCGCGCATGTTCAAAATATCAGACTCTTGAGTCTTGGCCGGTGCCACCGTCAGTATCGTCACATAATCGAGCATCGCCCGGTCAGCGTCTGTTAGTTTGGCTAGCTTGTAGTCCACCTTCATTTGCTCAACCCACATCTCATCATTCACTTCGCGGAGAAGACCTTCTCCGTGATGGCGAATTCAGTAGTGGCATTCGTTGATGACCGACACTGTGACAGCGATCATTTCTCGTTGCCCCAGCGTTAAATCGCTGTCGCCGTGCATCACACCCTTATAAAAGGTCATTAAAGCACGTAATGCGTGCGGGCTGAGGCTGACTGATTTGATAATGTTATCGACGCCACCCCAAGAGCGTTTTGAACCGTTATAGATTTTGGCGATGGGGCCGGTGGCTTCTTCTTCGCTGATGGTTTTGATCCAGGTCATGGTTTGTTCTCCTTTGCTTAAAACATGCTGAGTAATTGGGGGTCGAAGGGGGCGGGTTTCAATTTGGCTTCAAAGGTAGAAAATGGTTCCGCCCCTTCGACCCCTACAAGATAGATTGATTTTTAGCTCAAGATTTGGTTTAAGGCCACAAAACAGTTAATTAATGCTTTAGTTTAATCAGCCTGTGTGAGAAATGGTGGAGCGATAGTCCAAAGGGTGATTCATATGGCCACGATTTGGGGCAATGAGCAAAAGGGTGATTTGTACGGCCGATGGATGTTTGGATGGCTTTGGCGTAGCATGATGAGTTAATTCATTGACAAGTTTGATTGATTTACTAAACTGCACAGTAAATTTTTGCTTGATAAGCTTAAAGCTTGCCAAATTTAAAGAGAGGCAACATGTTACGAGAACGAATTGAAGGAAAGTGGATTGCTTCGTTTCGAAGGGTTTTAACTTTGAACGGTGTGACGAAAGGATCGCAGATCGCTATCGTTGCAGAGACGCAATCGCGGCCGGTGTTGGTGGAGCTGGCTGAAATCGCTTGCTATGATTTGGGTGCTGATTATTTCACAATTGTGTTGCCGACCCCAGAACAGACGGCCCCAGTTGTGGTGCGTTCAACCGGATCTAGCGATGCTATTCAACATAAGCGGCCGGTGATCGAAGCACTCAAAGCGGTTGATGCGATTGTCGATGTGACGGTTGAGGGGCTGATTCACGCGGCCGAAATGCCGGAAATACACGCAACCGGCACTCGCCTAATCGTTATCTGTAACGAGCACCCTGAGATTTTAGAACGAACTGAACCTTATGCTGAATTGGGCCCCAAAGTTGATTTAGGTATTCAAATGCTCAAAGACGCAAGCTGGATGAAAATCACTAGCAAGGCGGGCACTGACCTAATGATCGATGTGCGCGATGCGCCCTGTGGCGGCACGGCCGGATTTTCCACCGAACCCGCTTCGGTTTCACATTGGCCTGGCGGCTTATGCTTGTGCTTCCCTAAAGAAGGGGCCGTCAATGGGATCATTGTGATGGACGTGGGCGACATGAATTTAACCTTTAAGAAATATATGCAGGACCCGATCACTTTGATTGTTGAAAATGATTTTGTCACTAGTATTGATGGAGACAACCTGGATGGGGAGTTGTTCCGTAGCTATCTGGCCGCTTGGGACGATCCGCTGGCCTATGGTTTTTCACACGTTGGCTGGGGGATGAACCCGAAAGCTCGGTGGGATTCGATGGCGTTATACGACAAGAAAGATGTGCAATCAACGGAATTTCGAGCATTCGCTGGGAACTTTTTGTTTTCAACCGGCTCGAATCAAGAGGCCGGCCGTTTTACATTAGGCCATTTTGATTTGCCCCTGCGCAACTGCACCATCGAATTGGACGGGGTAGCGGTTGTGAAAGAGGGCGTATTGCAAGGGGATCTTGCTTAAGAAAACATTGGCGTAGGGGTCGAAGGGGGCGGAACCAATTTGTCTCTTTGAAAATCAGTTGAACCCGCCCCCTTCGACCCCTACACGAGTATTGTCATGAACTATTACAACTTAAACGAACTAACTGAAGAACAAATTCGCCTGCTGGCATTAGCTGACAAGCTGGGCCGTGAGAACTTTGCGCCACGCACGTTTACCCACGATGTTGAAGCGAGTTTCCCAACTGAAAATTACAACGATCTGCGCGACAACGGCTTATTGAAGCTGGTTATCCCGAAAGAGTATGGAGGATTGGGTGCTGACGTGACGACTTATGCGATGGTGGCGGCCGAAATTGGCAAACATTGCGGAGCAACTGCGTTAACCTTCAACATGCACACCAGCGCCATGCTGTGGGCCACGTACATGCCTGAAATGTCTAATCTGACAGAAGCAGAACGTGCAGAGTTTAAGAGACTGCGTGAAAAGCAGTATAAGCGTGTGGTTGAAGATGGGGCGATTTATTCTCAACCGATCTCCGAAGGGGGAACCAATTGGACATCAGGCCCTATCCAGACAAAATGTGAAAAAGTCGAAGGCGGCTACAAGATTAACGGTTTTAAAAAGTTCGCGTCTTTGGCTGGAAATTGCGATTACTACTGCATTATGTGTACTGAACATTTCGCAGGAAAAACACCCCATCCTGAAGACACGATGCTGTTTTCAATGCATAAAGATACGCCAGGGTTAAAAATTATCGGTGAATGGGACCCATTGGGGATGCGAGGCACAGTCTCACGAGATTTGGTTTTGACAGATATTTTTGTCTCTGATGAAGAGATGATGATGCCCTCCAATGTTTTTATCAAAACGCTCGATTATTGGCCGCATATGTATTCGTTGCTGTCCCCAACTTATATGGGCATTTGTCAAGGTGCCTATGATTTTACGGTTGATTATTTAAAAGGGGTTTTACCGGGACAACGGCCGATTGATCGACGTGTGTACCCAACGAAGCGGGCGGCCGTCGCCAGAATGTACGTGATGCTGATGCAGACACGTGCACTGTGGTATACGGCGATGAAAGAGGCGAAGGCGTTCCCAAGCAAAGAAGAAGTGTTGCGCCTGTATGCGGCTGTGTATACGGTGATGGAAAATGCTCAAGCGATTAGCGCACTTGCTATTCGGACGTGTGGGGGGCAATCGATGCTGAAGACGTTGCCGCTGGAGCGGATGTATCGTGATAGCCGCTGCGGGGCGTTGATGTTGCCATTTACGGCCGAAATTATGGAAGATTATCTATCTGTGTTGACGCTGTACGATGCGGGCGAGATCGATACGATTGCGGCTGATACGGTGTCGGCTAGGAATTCGATGTATCGGCCGATGAGTGAGTGACCGGTGACCAGTGATCAGCAGTGGACAGTGATTAGTTGGCTCGGCGATGTTAGAGGTAGTGGAAAACCAATAGCTGATTATTGAAAGCTGTACTAGACTTTTAAGTATCTTCTCAATAATCTGGGGAAAAACACCTCCCTCCCTTTTTGAGAAGTTACACTTTTAACTATGCAAGAAACCATGAAAAAAATAGGACCCATTCAGTTTTTAGAACTCCCCCAACTTTATCAGGATCAGTTTAAATCCGGCCGAATTGCCCCCTCTACTCAGTTTTTTGCATTCAAACCGTCAGAAACATCTATTTTATTCGCAGTATTTCTCAGCATTATTTATCTTTTGCCCGCTCTGGGTCTCATTTTCTACGGTATTCCAACCTATATTTTTCGGAACCCAGAGATCATTGCACGCCTCATTCGCGACATATTGACCGGTCTTGGCCCCTTTTTGATTCTAACCGTTATTTTAGGTGTCATATTCGGCGGTCTGTTTTGGATGTTGTGGATGGGTTGGCTTGCACTTAAAAATGGGATATTTTTGTTGAATGCGAAACGGTCAGACGCTAACAACGTTGAAGCATACGGATTGCTCTTTGATACACAAAACCTTGTTATCCGGCATGGAGATCACTTTGATCATTATTTATGCGCCTTTTTGCCTAAAGAGATGGTCACAGAGAGCTTTGCTGACATTGTTCGGGTTAATTCGGGCAGGCACGCCATAGACATTAATGTGGTCAAGATCTGGTATATGACGGAAAACAAGCTATCTCGTGAATTGGTGCTAAATGAACATTTTGGTTTGTCAGCGGCCGAAATGCAGCAAATGATTAGCGACTGGCGGCAGGTATAAATTAACGAAGAGTTGACAATTAACCACTACCTTACCTTTTAAACGAAAATCATGTCTCCAAACATTCTGCTCATCATGAGCGACAACCATTCGGCCGAAATGCTAGGCTGCCACGGCAATGCCGAAGTTCACACCCCACGCATCGACCAGATGGCGGCCGACGGCTTAAAGTTTAATCAAGCCTATTGCGTCAACGCTATGTGTTCTCCCTGCCGGGCCTCTGTCCTTACCGGCCTGCTCCCCTCTCAACACGGCATCCACACCTGGATTGATGACCGCACGCCGGACAAAATCCCGGCCGGATGGAACGCCATCGACGAGTTCAAAACATTGCCCGAACAACTCAAACAAAACGGGTATGACACCGCTCTCATTGGCAAATACCATCTGGGAGATGCGCGTCAGGTCAAGAACAGCTTCGACCATTGGGTCACCTTTCCGCACGGTCACACCGTCAACTTTTGGGGCAACACAATCATCGAAAACGGCGAGACCTATCAATCGGAAGGGCATAGCGTTGACTTTTTTACCGACAAAACCATCGATTATTTAGAACAGCGTCAGCAAGAGAATAGCGAAAACCCCTTCTTTTTGTTCATGCCGCTCAACGGTCCCTACGGCCATTGGCCCTGTATCAGCGGGCAAGCCCAACACCGCTTTGGCCATTTGTACGATGATTGTCCAATGACCTCGGCCCCACGTGAGCCACTTGCCCGTGAAGCAATTGCCAAAGTGATGTGGCAACATCAAAACAGCGGCCACGGCCTCGACTATTCGGCCCTGTTGCGTATGCCCAACAACCTCGAAACACTGCGCAACTACTATTCGCAAATGACATTGGTCGATGATTCAGTCGGCCGAGTCCTTGACAGCCTTGACCAGCTCAATCTTTCAGAAGATACGCTCGTCATCTACACCACCGATCACGGCTTTTCAACCGGCGCACACGGTTATTGGGGGCATGGGCAAGCGACGTGGCCCGCCAACACCCACGCTGCATCATTCCATATCCCGATCATCATGCATCAACCAGGGACGATTCCGGCCGGACAGTCGGCCGACCCACTCATCAGTCAGATTGACCTCTTCCCAACGCTGCTTGATTTTGCAGGATGTGAACTGCCAGAGGGCAAGTCGGCCGCCAAAAATCTACGGCCTTTAATCGACAAGGGTCAATCGGCCGACTGGGACAACCTAATCTTAATGGACCAAGAAGAAACCCGTGCTATCCGCACGGCTGACTGGCTTTACATGTCACGCTTTCAAGGAAATGCAGACCACCCGTTGCCCAATGAACTCTATGATCTAAACGCTGATCCTGACGAGCGCACGAACCTCATCGATTCACCAGAACATGCTAAAACGATTGTCGAGCTACAACAGCAACTCGACAATTGTTTTGATGATTTAGCCGATCCCGATTGGGACTTGTGGCACGGTGGCCGAGTGAAATCTAACTCTGACAAGCCGTGGTTTTGGCAACTGGCTTGGGGTGAAAATTGGCGACCGGTCTTCTAGACCTTGCCTTTCAATTTTATCATCGGGCGATCATCGGCAAATAAATCGTCAATCCGCCAGGGCCAGATCCACCTGTCAATGTGATCACCTGCGATTTGCTTTTGGCTGTGCGGAACCCATTTCCTTCGGCCGCCAGTAAATCAGCCCGTACTTTCACCTCACCCGCTTGCGTACCTACCCTGAAAAAAGTGGTTCTTGCGCAAGTTTAGTGCAACTGTTTAAAGTGCTTCAATTTTGGTCAAATATAGAGGCTAAAGTTCTCTGATCGATGCAAGATTTAATTGAATTCGAAGCAAACGGCCAGAAGGAATTTGATTGCACTAAATTTGCGGAAGAGCCATTAAATTCAGTAAGGATCAATTTGTTAAGTTGATAGTTTTGGGGTCCATAATACATCGTCCCAGAAGTAACCAGCATTTTGGGCCCACGGCCGAATCCGGCTTCGACAAGCGTTCGACGGAGCTCACGCCGAAGTCTCAGCCTACTCGCTCAAAGCGCCCTGAGCTTGTCGAAGGAGCGATGGTTAAATGGCCGCAGATTATAAAAACTTCTGGAACGATGTAATAATGCCAGCGACCTTTTCTGTTTTTACTTCTCTTGTGCCCGGCCAAAAATCATTGGTGCCATTCGGCCCAGTGAATTCCCTTTCGTAAATTGATAAACCATCACACCAGCTACGTGCATTAGCAATAACACAATAATCGGCAAAGAGGCGGACTCATGCAGCTCTTCAAATCTATCGCTGCCCAAAAGAATAAAGGCACCGCTTGCTGTTGCAATAAAAGTCGCTAGCAATATGAGGCGATGATTCCAGTGGATAGCCTGTTTTCTAAACCAAGATAGCCCTTCTAAAGCGGCCGGTTTTGGGCCAAAAAGATACAGTCCAATCTGAACAAGTGTCAAGGCAAGGCAAACTAGACCTAAGACCACATGTGCCTGGTAACCGAGACCACCGCCATGCTCGGCAGCTTCTCCACTAAAGTATAAAAAAATAATCAAAAGCGCATTAGTCCAATGCACTAAACGGGCCAATAGGCTGTATGTTCCTGAGCTTGCTTTCATGTTGTTCCTTGTAATTGAGTTTTATATGTCGTATATGATGAAGAGTCTAACAATCAAATCGGGCTACGATGTGCATTGAAAAGTTAAACAAACTTAAATCCAGCTTAAATTGATCACTTTCTATCAGACTTAATTAGCAACATATGCCATTTGGGCACGATTAGAAAGAGAAGCGAACGGCCTAAGCCAACAAAAAAGCGACCCATACAATTTGCATGAGTCGCTTTAAATTTCAGCTTCTATTAGATTTTATAGGATTTAAAACCTTAAAATCAGTTAACTTTAGCGTCTGCCACGATTGGCACCAGCCGCCGGCCGCCGGGCACTGTTACCAGCCGACTGAGGTTGACGTCCACCAAATCCGCCACCTCGCGCTTTGGTACGGCTCGGTTTTCTGCCACCTTGTTGTTGACGTGCAACCGGTAATGCTTCCTCTGAAGCTTCAGCCTTGATCGCCGCTTCTAATCCTTCAGGCAACGGTAAAACATTGATCTTCTTTCTCAGCTCTCGCTCAATACGGCGTAACATGTCAGAATCTTCACGCGTCACAAACGTGTAAGCTTTGCCCGTATGCTGCGCGCGGCCGGTCCGGCCGATTCTATGAGTATAAGCATCAACCGTATTCACCATATCAAAGTTGATAACATGCGAAATTTCAGATACGTCAATGCCACGGGCTGCAATATCAGTCGCGACCAAGATATCAAATTTTCCGCTGCGGTATCCGTCCATCGCCCGTTGACGGGCGTTTTGCGACATGTTACCTTGAAGGGCTGATACTTTATGCCCTTTTTGTTCAAGCTTTTGGGCTAAAACCTTGGCCCTCCGCTTGGTCCGTGTAAAGACAAGTGCTCGGCCGACCGCCTCACTTTTCAAAATGTGAAACAGGAGTGCCTGCTTAACCTTTGTACTTTCTGGTAAATGAAAGAGTGAATGGGCAACAGTTTCGGCTGGCGCAGATGTGCCAATTTGAACAGTCACCGGGTCATCTAAAATGGTTCGGGTTAATTCTCGAATTTCTGACGGCATTGTGGCTGAAAAGAAGAGAGTTTGGCGCTTTTTAGGCAACAATTTAACAATCCGCTTAATGTCGGGCATAAAGCCCATGTCACACATATGGTCAGCTTCGTCTAGTACCAATACTTCAATATCTGAAAGATCGATTCTTGCCTCTTTCTGCATATCAAGAAAACGACCGGGGCATGCAATGATAATCTCGACACCACGTTTAAGCTCTTCGCGTTGTTTACCTTTGCCAATACCACCGTACATCGTCATACTGCGAATTTTGGTGTATTTAGCAAGGCCTTGTGATGCAACATGAATCTGTTCTGCCAGCTCTCGTGTTGGAGCGACCACCAATACACGGAGCTTACGCAGACTACCTTGTGTCAATCGTTGCAAAATAGGCAGCATAAATGCGGCCGTTTTTCCGGTACCTGTCTGAGCTAAACCGAGTACATCTCGGCCGCTTAAAACTTTAGGGATGGCTTGTTCTTGGATGGGGGTTGGCGTTTTATAGCCTGCATCTTGAACACCACGCACAAGGCGAGAATCAAGATTGAATTGATCAAAACTCACTAAGGGAACTCCAAAGCCAAGGGCTGACGAATGGTGTCAGCAAAGTGCCTCGGCGTAAATTTGTTTGTTGAAAAGGGGGATTTAAAGTCGGTATGACTGTCGAACTAAGTAGACAGTATAACATGGTTGCGCGAGTAACAACATCTTCTTTACTTTGGATAATTAGTATAGGGAGTCAAATTCTTCATTCTGAGTTCTCCGTTCTTCATTGGCAATTAAATAAAATGGGCAATTGCCAACGCAGAATTAAGAATTGAGAACGAAAACCGGCAGTGACCCAGCAAAACCTTGGAACCACGCAGCCCAATTCTTCATCATTGCTTATGTTGGGCAAGAACCATTTCAGCCGCCACCTTGCCCGACAACGTCACCATCGGTACCCCACCTCCAGGATGGGTCGTCCCTCCACAAAAATACAACCCATCTACCTCAGCACAACGATTATGCGGCCGGTTAAACGCCGCCCATTTATCGTTCGATGACGTGCCGTATAACGCCCCCCGAAACGCCCCAGTCATCGCCTCAATATCAGCCGGGGTCAACATCTTTTCAACCCTAATTTTGCCTTCTAAATCAAACCCCAGTGTTTTGAGCTTGTTTAAAACCACATCGCGATAGTCGGCCGCTTTCTCATCCCAATTCCAGCTATTCTCGCTATCCCCCTTCTGAGCCAAGGGAGGTGCATTTACCAGCACAAACCAATTTTCACACCCACCTGGCGCGTGCCCGCTATCCTTCTTCGACGTAATCGCAACATAAATCGTAGGATCATCGGGCATCACCGCATCTTCAAAGATTTGCTGGAATTCCAGCTCGTAATCTTGTGAAAAAAAGATGTTGTGGTGGGCCAATTCTGAATGTTCCCCCTCAACCCCCAGCAGTAACACAAACCCAGAACAAGAAGGCTCAGCCGCTTGTAACTTGGCAAGCTTCCTGTCTACACGAAGCGTTCTGGGCAATAGTTTTTCATACACTGTGGCGACATCAATATTGGCGATGACATGAGGTGCCATAAACGATTTCCCGGCCGCCGACACCCCTTGTACTCGCCCAGAACCGCTCACCAAAATTTCATCAACCAGGTTGCCAGTCCGTATCTCAACTCCCAACTCCTCTGCCAGCTTTTGGTATGCCTTTGCAATCGCATAAACACCTCCGATCGGGTAATAAACGCCACCATTCAGCTCTACATGCGCAATGACGTTTAGTGTAGCCGGTGCCAAATAAGGGCTGGCCCCAACATACGTGGCAAAACGACCCAAAAGCTGGCGCAGATGGGGCGATTTTACAAATGACTTGATCGCCCCATGCATCGTGCGAAACGGATCAACCTTTGGCATCTCCCATATCGGCACACGCAGAAAGCTGGCCGGGGTTGGCGGTTGGTCATAGATAAATACCGGGCCGGTGATCCGATGAATGCGGGCTGCGTAGCTTAAGTAAGCTAAATACCCTTCCACATCAGCTTCTGTATTAGCTCCTGTGCTAGCTTTTGCGCCAGCCGACTTGCCAATCGCCTCAATTTGAGCCAGCGTTTGAGGCAAATTTTGACTCATGTCAAGCACTGTTCCATCTGAGTAAAAGTAGCGGGTCAACGGGTCAACCGGCTGTAGGTCTAAGTAATCTTCAAGACGACGTTCGGCCGCCCTAAAAAGATCTTCAAAGACATGACGCATCGTAATCACCGACGGGCCGGTGTCCCAACGAAACCCTTCGGCCGTGATCTGCCCCATCTTGCCCCCCACTTCAGCGTTTTTCTCCAGAATAAGCACCCGCTGCCCAGCCGATGCCAATCGAATCGCCGCGCTCATCCCGCCAATACCGGCCCCTAAGATTATTGTGTCAAATTTATCCATTTAAATTGTCTTTTAGGTTTCGCCCTTTCCATTTTGGGCCATCACCAAAATGCCAACGTACCCCTTTCACCGCCACCAGCGTCATCAACCCCACCGATACCGGCATAAGAATCGCTTGTACCAAGGCCAATCCCGGCCGAACGCCTACAAACAGATCGATGCTAAAACGCAACAAAAGCACCAACGCGACCAATCCGGCCGCCAGCAAACTGCCGCTGATCAACAGCCAAACAAACGGCAAGACAAACATCATCCAATGAAAAAGGGTTGAAAACAATAAGAACAAGACGCTATTCCCGTGACCGGCCAGAATGTTTTTACCAAATCCAGCCAACACATCGCCCCAACTGGTGTACATACGACAACCGATCAATCGGCCACCATCGACTAAACGCAAATTAAAGCCAAACATTTTTATGGCTCGGGCAAGGGCGACATCCTCAATGATTTGATCAGCAACGGTGGCATGACCCCCGATATGTTCATAAACATGCCGCTTGAAAAGCAAGCATTGCCCGTTGGCGGCCGCCAATGCGGTAATCGGCAAGTAATGAACTCCCAATAGAGGTAGATAGCTCAAAATTGAAAATTTCATCAGGGGCACAACCAGCTTTTCGGCCGGTGTGACCGTTGTTTGCGTGGGCCACACAGACAGCATCGTTGCCTCTGAGCGATGGAATTCTTGCATCAAAGCGTTGAGTGCGCCGGGTTCCCATGTCACATCAGCATCGGTAAAAAGCGATATTTGGCTCGATGGGGCCGCATGTTCTGACAATTGCTTGCAAGCCCAGTTTTTCCCTAACCAGCCGGTGGGTAAAGGCTCGCCTGTTATTGTCTTAAAGCGGGGGTCACCGGCCGCCGCTTTGTGAGCAATATCGGCGGTCCCGTCGTTTGAACCATCATCTAAAAGGATAAGTTCAAACGGTTGATCAGATTGATCAAGCAACTGGCGCACCGTTCGCCCAATGACGGCCGCCTCATTACGGGCTGGGATAAGAATCGATAAGCGCGACAGGTCAGCCTTATCGATTTTCGGCCGCAAACGAACCATCACCGCCATGTTTGAAACAGCCGTGATTAAAAAAATGATTAGAAAAAATGCGATAATGAAAAATAGCCAAGTCATAAGTGAGCAAGAAGTAGCTGTGTTAAAAAACCTAAGGCTACTTTAAAACCTCGTTCCGATGGGTGTACAGAACAAACAAAAGTTGTAAAAACAGAATTGAAACCAGCACCCCGTCCCACTCAAAAGCGATTAACCAGATAAAACCAGCCCCCATAGCAGGCAAAACCGCCCATACGGCTCGTTTTGGTTTAATAACGATGCTCATAAAAACCAACATCATGAGCAAAATAGTCGGCATGACCCATAAGGTTGTACCGATCCAACTGCCCAGCATGGTAGCAAGTGCTTTGCCCCCTTTGCCACCCAAAAATGGGCTAAAAGCATGGCCCAGTGATGGGGCAAGTACGATAGGGATCGCTTCAACCCCTTGCCAGCCAAAAATCATGTAGGTAATGCCAACAGGGATCGCCGCTTTGCTAAACTCTGCACAAAAAGCCGCAATCCCCCACCCAACCCCGGCCGCGCGGAACACGTTGGTCGCTCCGGGGTTCCCGTCTCCGATAATACGAATATCAACCCCGGCCGCACGGCCGATCCACAGTGCAAACGGCAATGAGCCGCATAAAAATGCGATGATCGTCCAAAGAATAATTTGCACCCAGCTTGGCTCAAGCATATCTTGTCATATAAATATTGAATAAACTAAGATTTTAACTATAGCGTGGGGATTGTGCCTGCCAAATAGGCAGATACAATATTTGTTCTATACCTCGTTTAATTTATTCAAGATAGATGCAAACTGGAGATGATAATGCAACAAAACAAAGAGTTGAGAAATCAGTTGGTCCGTATGCTGACGATTCGGCAAGCACATATGGATTTTGAGGATGCGATCGCAAACTTCCCGGCCGAACACATGAACAGACAGCCGCCCAACTGCGATTACACCTTCTGGCATTTGTTAGAGCATATTCGCATCTGTCAGCTTGATATTCTCGAATATATCGCTGACCCCGACTATAAATGGCCCAATTTCCCCGACGATTTCTGGCCCGAAAAATCGGCCGCAACTGACTTGGCCGGATGGGAAGCCACGGCCGCAGCATTTTACGCAGACCGCCAAGCATTGGTCGATATCATCAATGATCCAGCCACCGACTTGTTTGCCCCCTTACCCAATAGCGGCGAGCACCAGCACAACATTTTGCGAGAGATCAATATCATCGCCAATCACAATGCGTATCACACCGGCGAGCTGGGCATTTTGCGCCAAACAATGGAGTTATGGCCATAGATCAAACCGCTGGCTTAATTACAAAATCAGGTATGCAAATCATTCGATTACTGAATGGCAGACAATATTCAAAAGAAAGCTACCGCTTAATCGACTTTCCTCAAGACCTAGAAACGATGTCAGAGGCAGAACGGCGCAAACTACATTTTTTAAAAGGGCACTTTTGTTTTGGCATTCACGAGTCTCTATTCACCTCTTGGCATTATGTGACTATCATGCGAGACCCTATCAAAAGGGTGCGCTCGTTGTACGGCCAAGCAAAACGGTGATGGGCTATTTTTTCAGAGCTTAGTCTAGCTTGCCCGCTCAGTTCTCAAACGAGGATTGAGCAATAGCGTCAGAATGTCGGCCGTCAAATTGAGCGAAATATAAACGATGGCAAGTGCCATCGCTATCGCCTGAACCATCATAAAATCACGCGCCGTAATCCCCACTAACATCGCAGAGCCAATGCCTGGGTAGTTAAACATCGACTCGATAATCACAGAGCCGCCTAATAACCAAGCGACTGTTAAAGCGATAATATTGATAGTAGGAAGCATGGCGTTTGGCAGAGCATGATACAGAACAACCCGCCACCTCGGTGCACCTTTAAGTTGAGCCATCACGACAAAATCACTTTCCATCACATCGATGAGGCTGGTCCGCACGAGGCGTAAAATATGGGCGACCATGACACAGGTGAGGGTAATAATTGGCAAGGTGATATTTGGGATAATCTCCCGAATCGGGGCATCGATTGAAACCAGAGCCACGGCCGGAAACCATCTAAATTGGATCGCCAAAAAGAATATAAGAAAGGTCGCTAGAACAAACTCCGGCAAGGTCATGAGCCCCAATGCCAAGGTTGAAAAAAAGATATCAGGGTACTTGTCACGAGTGAGGGCGGTTAGGATGCCTAAGAAAATGGCGAGAGGGATGCCGATGAGTGCGGCCGAAAGGCCCAGGACAACGGTATTGCGTATCCGATATTTGATCAGCTCGGTGATCGGCTCGTTACGTAGAGGAGATGTGCCAAAGTCCCCACGCAGAACGCCCAAAAACCATTCCGTATAGCGGACAAACAGCGGCCGGTTTACACCAAACTCTTCTCTATAAAAGGCTAAACTCTCGGGCGTAGCGTCTCGTCCTAAAAAGGAGGTTGCCATGTCGCCAGGCAACATTTCGATTGCGACAAAGATGATGATTGATACAAAGAAAAGGGTGGCAATCGCCCATGCGATTCGGGCTAGAATAAGTTTGAGCATTGTGTGAAATTCTTCCGGCTACATCTTGATAAAAAGTTAGCAGATACTCCATAGTAACGTTGAAAAGACCGAACCAGTTTACTGAGCCAAATCATTTACCGGCCATATGACTAGAATTTCAGAGCTGAACAACGTTGATTGCGCTAAAAATCCCAGTCTTTGCTACAAAAGGCTGGGATTAGCAATTATTCTGATTATTCAACAAGTAGCAAAAGCCAACATGTCCTAATTATAGCAAGGCTCCCTCTCTATCTTAATCGGCCGGAACCAGTGCGATCTTATCTATCAATGTGCCGTCTTCACGCAAATGGACCTTCACGATATGCTCTCCGGCCGTCAAACTAACAATAACCGGAAAATATTTTGTATCAGGTAGCTAGACTTGAATTAAGAATAGGGCATTTTGACGGCCGTTACTTTGGAATGATAATGATATCCATCCTTTTACTTGAACTTGAAGTTAGCGATGTGATCTGACCCATCGTGCAATCGTATAACTAACTGACGACAGGTGCCCTTCCAGCTCTTATCCGTCGTCCAATTGTACGCGTACAGATCAGTGTCGGCGTCATATTTCAGGCCAGACCTCGAGTTCGCCACCTGTAAATCACCTATTGGAATTAAAGTCGTACAGTCGATTTGTTGTGACGCTGGGCTGTCTGTTGCCAAAATACTCAAACCAGAAAATCGGCCGAGACTAAACTTAGCCGGCACCGTTTTACCAGCCTTTTCATTATTCATCGCAGGCAGATTGTTGATCGGCGAGAAGAACCCGCTAAAGCTATATGCCTCAATGATTACAGCCACTGCTGGGGTGCTGCTTTCATTCCCAGCCCCATCTTGCGCCGTAATGAATACCGCATACGT
>JBLIMP010000084.1:0-15754 GCA_047638855.1 Cellvibrionaceae bacterium
ATACTATTGCGCAAAAAATTAATCTTCATATTTGTCACAAACCATTTAATAAAAAGCGTAGACATTCAAGCGAAATTATACCCTCTTCATATCGAAATCAAGTAAAACTAAACAGACACTTAATAACAGACGAAACAACCAAACTATTTCTTACAAAAAAACCCTAGCCAAAATGGCTAGGGTTTTTATTTTAAAAGATAGCGTTCTGCGCGACGCTAAATTAGACAACACCGGAAGTAATTGCCATTTTAACTTCTGCAATCGCACGGGTCACTTCAATATCACGTGGACAAGCATTTGTACAATTAAATGCGGTACGACAGCGCCACACACCAAACTGCTCGTTGACGATATTCAAGCGTTCTTGAGCACCAGTGTCACGGCTGTCGAAAATAAAGCGATGCGCTTGCACAATAGCGGCCGGGCCAACATATTTGCCATTGGCCCAGAAGCTAGGGCAAGATGTTGTACAGGCGGCACACAAGATACATTTGGTTGAATCATCAAAGCGCGCCCGATCTTCAATTGTTTGGTGCCGTTCGCGACCATCAGCTGGGGCCGCTTCATTGTTGATGAAATATGGCATTACAGAGCGATAATGCTCCATAAATGGTTCCATATCCACAACCAGGTCCTTAACAACCGGTAATCCTAAAATCGGCTCGATCTGGATTTTAATAGAGTCGCCTTCGCCTAAACGGGCCACCAAGGTTTTACACGCCAAAGCGTTCGCCCCGTTGATGCGCATTGCGTCAGAGCCACACACACCATGCGCACAAGAACGGCGCAACGTGAGTGTGCCATCTTGTTCCCATTTGATTCGGTGCAAAAGATCAAGAACTGAGTCGTTTGGATTAACTGCATCAAGTGAATATTCGCCCCAGTAAGGCTTTTGGCCGCTTTCCGGGTTATAGCGTTTTACTTTTAGTGCTGCTTTCATGTTTTTATCTCCACTATTCTCTATTAGTAAACACGCGGTTTCGGTTCATAACGACCAATCACCACCGGTTTGTAATCTAATTTCAAACTACCGTCTTCTTGCAGATAGCACATTGTGTGCTTGAGCCAGTTAACATCGTCACGCTCTGAAAAGTCATCCCGAGCATGTCCACCCCGGCTTTCTTTACGGGCGGCGGCCGATGTTGCGGTTACTTCAGCAACATCAAGCAAGCAACCCAATTCCCATGCTTCAAGTATGTCGGTATTAAACAAAGATCCTTTGTCATCGACAGCCATTTCGTTGAGATACTTTGCCTTGTATGCCGCCAATTCAGATACGGCATGATCCATGTTTTCTTGGATGCGAAATACGCCGACGTTCTCAGTCATTAATGTTTGCATTTCACTGCGGATCAAACTGTGTTTTGCAGAGCCGCTGTTGTTGCGGATACGATCAAATTCAGCCATGGCATCGGCCGCAGGATTTTCGGGCAACGGCAGAAGTTCGGCCGTCTTGCAATATTCAGCCACATTCATACCAGAACGCCGGCCGAATACAATCAAGTCAACCAAAGAGTTCGTCCCTAAACGGTTTGCACCATGAACCGAAACACACGCACACTCACCGGCCGCATATAGCCCTTTTATCACCGTGTCATTGTTGAGCAATACTTCGCCTTCAACATTGGTCGGGATACCGCCCATTCCATAATGGGCCGTTGGCTGAATCGGCATCGGGTCAACTGTTGGGTCTACACCCAGATAAGTTTTAGTAAAATCGGCAATGTCAGGCAGTTTTGCTTCAATATATTCTTTGTCGATATGGCGATCAGTATATCCATCTTGTTTGAAATAATGATTCACCGTATCAGGTGTTACATCCAAATGGACGTAATTCTGACCGTTAATGCCCCGGCCGGCTTTTGTTTCGAGAAAAATAGCCCGACTCACAACATCGCGTGAAGCCAAATCCTTAATGCTAGGTGCATACTTCTCCATGAAGCGTTCACCTTTTCCATTAATCAATACCCCGCCTTCTCCACGTACGCCTTCGGTAATCAAAATGCCAAGCTTAAAGATTCCAGTTGGATGAAATTGGAAAAACTCCATATCCTCAAGCGGAATCCCCCTGCGCAAGCACAGGGCAATACCATCACCAGTCAAGGAATGAGCATTAGAAGTCACTGCCCAACAGCGTCCCCAGCCGCCAGTGGCGAAAATAACCGATTTGCCATGGAAAATGTGAAACTGACCATTGGCGATTTCGATGGCCACAATCCCCCGAATCGTGTCGTCAACTCGAATTAGATCAACAACTTGGAACTCATCATAAAAATTGACCTGATTCTTGATGCATTGCTGGTACAGCGTCTGCAAAATCATATGACCCGTACGGTCGGCCGCATGGCACGCCCGCATGACCGGTTTACCTGTGTCATTATTCGTGTGCCCACCAAAACGTCTTTGTGAAATTTTACCGTTCGGAAAACGATCAAACGGCAATCCCATATGTTCAAGCTCGACAACCGCATCAATCGCCTCTTTGCAAAGCACATCAACCGCATCTTGATCGGCTAAATAGTCTGACCCTTTTACAGTGTCATATGCGTGCCATTCCCAGCTATCTTCTTCGTTATTGCCTAATGCGGCACTAACCCCACCTTGAGCAGCCCCTGTATGTGAGCGGGTTGGGTAAAGCTTTGAAACAACTGCGACATCTGCACCCCGGCTGGCATAAAGTGCAGCCATCAGTCCGGAGCCACCTGCCCCGACAACAATTGCATCATGTGTGTGAATGATTGGTTTCATTTTTTATCTCTTTTATGTTTGAAATCTGAAATTTGACGGCTAGACTTGGAACGTAATAATGGCAATTAATGACCATACGACAGTGATGACGACAAAAACAAGGAGGAGTCGTGTGATCCATTTCATCAACACTTCATTGTGAATATAATCTTCAAGAATATTTCGCAGGCCGTTATATCCATGTGGCACAGCCAAAATGAGTAAGAGCGAATCATAAGCTCTCCATCCCCACGAGCTCCACTGCTCTCGAACAAATTCCAAGGTCAAGTTATGTACGTCGTTTAAGATAAGCTGGATAAGCACGTGCCCAACTGCGAGAAAGAGCAGGCCAATGCCTGACAGACGCATGAACAAATAAGCATATCTTTCAAAGTTTCGTTTAAGTACGATTGTTTTTGTTGCTGAAGCCATGATAGTCTCTCCGTTAATTGTAATAATCTGCAAGCGTTGGAAGAACCCAACAACTGCTAGCATGAGCAGCTAACTCGCCACAATGCGTAACAATACTGATTAACAGATAGGCACCCATAGGGGCAAATGCAAGCAAGAATACAATCCAAACAATCCATGCACTTTTATTTTGGTAGTGCCACCATTCGGGTTTGAAGTCGAGCAGTGTGATGCGAGTTCCGTTAAGTGCATGGTAGAGGACTGCACCTAGGATCGCAACTTCGCCAACGCCAAAGAATGGGTGTTTAAAAACGTCAATAGACCATTGATAAACTTCTGGGGCAAATGTTGCATTGGCAGTATCCCAAACATGGATGGTGAGGAAGCCTAAAATCCCTAAACCTGTGAGCCGGTGAGCGACCCAACTCCAGTGACCGATGTTTCCGCGATAGCGAACGCCTTCGACGAGCGTTGTTTTTAAACCTGCAATTGAAGCCATATCTTCTCCGCTTTTTTTAGGTTATTTTCTTAAAAACGCTGTTTGAATCAACAACGTTTAAAGGGTTGTTTGTTCGATTGGTGGATTGGGAAAAAGGTAATGATAGTGGCCCATTTCCCATCAGGTATTGTTTGAATAGAACAATCTAAATAAAAGTATAGCAAAACCTATTGTTCAATGTGTACTGAATCCTTTTCCTCTTACAGTGTGTTACTGTGCATGTTAGTCACATATATCCGGTAACTGATAGTCTAAATGTTTAGGTTACAAACACGTTTCAAGGGTTGCTAAAGGGGGGGGCAACTGCTACACTTTTTTCGCTCACCTTAGGTGATTTACAAGCACTTTAATCGTACTAAACCTATCGTTAAAGGTTTATAATCATCATACCACTGTCGATTGGCCCTCTAAAATCCTACCCTTTTAGGTGTTGGGGTTTCTGGTAATTTCTACTGCTGGTTTTATGCCATAAAAGCGCAAATGATCTGTGTTTTACACCTTTTATAAACAGCAGATTATTGGCTACCTATCCTTCACGATTTGAATGATCCGATCATTTACCTTAAGAGACATTCCTTTGGTTCACCGTTTAGGTGACCAGGGAACTTTGTTTCATACAAGATCAGCTCTCACACAGGACGTATGGCCACTGCGTGAAGCTCTTGTCAATATGTTTATAGGGGGCCAGTATCCTACCTACGTCTGGAAAGATGATAATGGGAGTGCTGTTGGATTTGCCCAATTACATCAGGGCGAAGATGAGTCGATGGCGCATATATTGTGTTTGGGCTCTGCTTTTAGCAATCGCACAAATAAAAGCGGCATTGATGTTAATACAGAAAATCTTTGGATTGCATTTCTAGAAGCGTTAATCAAACAGGCAGGCGGCCGGGGGATTCATAATCTCATTGCAGAGGTGGATGAATTGGGCGAAGAGCTGCCTGTTTTGCGTCATGCTGGATTTGCAGTCTATACTCGCCAAGATATTTGGGAATTGCTTAAACTGCCACGCCGTTGGGTAAGCCCACTTACCTTTTACCCAGCTACATCGGTTGATGAATGGGACATTACTCTTTTATACAGAAACGTTGTCCCAAGGTTAATTCAATTGGTTGAACCTCCTCCATCTGGAGATCAGCTTAATGATGTATGGCTAATGCGAGAAGAGGGGGAACTCTCGAGTTTTGTTGTATTCACACGTGGATCGACCGGCACTTGGATTCGAGTTTTTGTTCATCCTAATTCTAACGCCCGTAGTGAAGATATTTTCCGTGCGGCCGTTAGTGTGTTTCCCCCCGACGACGATCATCCTGTTTACGTTTGTATTCGTCGGTATCAAAGTTGGCTTCAATCAAGTTTACAAGAGATTGGTTTTGAACAAACTGGCAGTCAGGCGATGATGGTTCGCCACACGGTACATCATACCCAAAGAATGGTGCCGAAATTATCAAAAGAGATCCATGAAAAGGCGGCGGTTGTTAAACAAAACCTCAACGTGGACGCAATAGATAGAAATACAAGTGTAGGTGAACGAAAATGATTTATTTTTTGAGGACCCAAGTTTAGACGAACCTTTTAATCAAGCCGTCTCGCTTCTATATAAATAGCAAAATAAATAGCAAAATAATAGTAGCAGGCCAATCCTTTGCGGTTTGGCAAACATCTGGAAATAAAATCCAGCTCGCAAGCAGTTTAAATGGGGATGAAGCCCATTTTAATTAATTAACGCTTAAAATTAAATGGAATTAAAATCAAACGAAGATCTTAACGCACTACTAAATTTACTTCCCGACAATATTCGCGAAGCCTTGGAAATAGAAGACCAGCAGGAGAAACTCATCGAAGTCGTGATGGACCTCGGCCGCAAACCGGCCGCACGCTACCCAGAAGGAGAAGTAATTCTGGGTGATGCAGAGGTTACGCAAATACAGATCGACCACGTTGTGGCTGGAATTGCCAAATTTGATGATGACAACCGGGCCGGTATCGCTCGTACATTACATCGTATTTCTGCATTGAAAAACCGCCAGAACAAGGTTGTAGGGTTAACTTGCCGAGTCGGCAAAGTGGTCCACGGCACAAGCGATATCATTAGCGACATTATTGAAGAAGGCAAAAGTCTATTGCTTTTGGGTCGGCCGGGGGTGGGCAAAACCACCATGCTACGTGAAGTAGCACGTATTCTGGCTGAACAAAAGCGAGTCATTGTCGTTGACACCTCCAATGAAATCGGGGGGGATGGCGATATTCCGCATGAAGCGGTCGGCCGTGCTCGCCGCATGCAAGTTGCGACTCCAGCATTACAACACAAGATAATGATCGAAGCGGTAGAAAACCACAACCCTGAAGTGATCGTCATTGACGAGATCGGCCGGGAAGAGGAAGCTATGGCCGCCCGTACGATTAACGAACGTGGGGTACAGCTTATTGGAACCGCTCACGGGAACACGCTCGACAATTTACTCATGAACCCGACTCTTTCCGACCTAGTGGGTGGGATCGAGTCAGTGACCTTGTCCGATGACGAAGCCCGGCGACGTGGTACACAAAAAACAGTATTAGAACGCCGTTCTCCACCCACGTTTGACGTGGTGGTTGAAATTCAAGATCGAGAAAGAGTTGTCATTCACCGTGATGTCACCCGTGCTGTCGACGGCCTGCTTTATGGGCGGCCGGAGCCGGTTCAGCTACGTTACCGAGATGAAAATGACAAACTACATGTTGAACAAAAAATCGTCACTGAGATGCCAGCAGCACTCAGCGGCCGGCGAGGCGGAAACGGCCGGGGCGGTTACAATGCCCCCGGACCCTACGATCCAGTCCAGCCAGTACGCAGCCGCAACTCTCCGGCAAGGGGCCATGTTGAACCAGGTCCATCGTTGATCAAACGTCGACACAATGGTGAAATGAACGACGGCAGGGTTCCGGCCGCAGAGCAACCACGAGCAACACATCAACCTCGCTCGCTTAACATCATTCAGATTGGTGATGGCGAAGGGGGAAAGGTGGTGAAAAAGTTGAAGGTTCACTCCTATGGGGTAGACCGGAAACGGATTAATCAAGCCGCCCGTAACCTAAAAGTTGGGATTGAACTGGTTGATGAAGTTCAGGAAGCCAACGTGCTGGTCACATTGAAAAGTTACTATCGCAGACGCCGTCGTCAGATTAGTGATGCGGAAGCAAATGGCATCCCGATTTATGTGTTGCGGGCCAATTCGATTAATCAAATTGAAAATTTCTTGATCGAAGCATTGGGGCTAGAGGTCCCCATTCCTGACCCTTTTGAGACAGCGCTCGTCGAGGTGCAAGACGCACTACGACGGGTGCAATTGGGTGAGAAAAGTGTAGACCTGAAACCGACAAGTCGTGATATTCGCCGGTTCCAGCACGATTTAATTCGCGGCGAAGAGTTGATCTCGCACAGTCTGGGGCCTGAACCGGCACGGTATGTACGGGTTTACGGGCCAAACGCCTAGTAGGTACAAGCAAACAAGTCAAAGCGGTATCGATTCAATTCGGTACCGCTTTTTTGTTGGTTGGCTAGAAACCCGTCAGGTTTTTATAATTAGCCGACTCATAATTTTAGAGGTAGCATATACGACTAACTTAATCCTTTCGTCTACAATCATCAAAGGAGATCTTGCTCATGAGCGAAGACACTAAAACAGAGGCCGCCCACATAGCCCCATTAATTAAACAACTCAAGTTGCGTGGCATCGGCCCGGCCGTTATGGGCGGCCGGATCATCGACATCGCTGTAGACCCTACCAACAAAAGCCGTTGGTTTGTCGCGGCCGGTTCTGGTGGCGTTTGGAAAACCGAAAACGCTGGCATCACATGGGATGATATTTTCAAAGATCAAAAATCGTATTCAATCGGCTGCGTCGCCATCGATCCATCTAACCCGAATAATGTGTGGGTTGGAACAGGTGAAAATGTCAGCGGCCGGCATGTTGGCTGGGGGGACGGCGTTTACAAAAGCCGTGATGGGGGCAAAAGCTGGAAATGGATGGGGCTAGAACATAGCGAACACATTGGCAAAATTCTGATCGACCCTCGCAATGGAAACACCGTTTACGTCGCCAGCGAAGGGCCGTTATGGTCGGCCGGGGGCGAGCGTGGCGTGTACAAAACAAGTGACGGGGGAGAAACTTGGGAAGATGTGCTGACAATAGACAATGACACCGGCGTGACCGACATCGTCTTTGACCCATCGAACCCAGATATAGTAATCGCCGCCGCCTATCAGCGTCGGCGACACATTTGGGCCTTGATGGGGGGTGGCCCCAGTTCCGGCATTTATAAAACAGATGACGCAGGTGAAAGTTGGCGCCGGATCGAGGTGGGCCTGCCTAAAGGGGACATAGGCAAGATTGGATTGGCTACAACTCCGGCCGATCCGAATCACGTTTATGCAACCGTGGAAGCAAGCGATATAGATAGAAAAGCGACCAAAGGGTTTTACCGATCAATTGACAAAGGGGAGAGCTGGGAAAAACGGAGCGACTATATTTCTGGCGGAACGGGGCCACATTACTACCAACAGATTTACGCCTCACCAACTACGGCCGACACCGTTTACCAGATGGACGTGATGGTGCATGTCACCCGTGACGGCGGTAAAACATTTAGCATGACAGAAGATGGCAAAAGCAAGCATAGCGACAACCATGCACTCTGGATCGATCCCGACAATCCGGACCACTTGCTACTAGGCCACGACGGCGGCTTAAGCGAAAGCTATGATGGCATGAAAAACTTTCGCCACGTCTCAAATTTACCCCTGTCACAGTTTTATCGGCTCGATTTAGATCATTCAGAGCCATTTTACAATGTGGCCGGAGGGGCGCAGGACTTAGGCACACTCGTTGGCCCATCCCGCACCATGACGCAAGAAGGGGTCCGCAACGCCGATTGGTGGGTGCCACTTGGGGCAGATGGGTACCATGTCGCTTATGATCCAACCGATCCCAACATCCTTTATCTTGAATTCCAGACCGGCTTTTTCTTCCGATATGACATGAAAAGCAAGGAGATTATCGGCATTCAGCCCCAAGCTGCGGCCGATGATGAGATAATTGACCGGTGGAATTGGGACGTACCGATCCTTATCAGCCCACACAATCACAAACGGATTTATTACCCATCTCAACGGCTGTGGCGCAGTGATGACCAGGGTGATTCTTGGACAGCGGTCAGCGGTGATTTGACCCGCAACCTAAACCGCTATGAGCTTGAAATGATGGGCAAAATCCATTCTGTCGATGATTTATATGACAACATGGCGATGTCAGTCTTCGGCTCGATCAGCAATTTAACCGAGTCACCGTTGGTCGAAGGCCTAATTTACGCTGGGACTGACGATGGGTTGATTCAGGTTACAGAAGATGGCGGTCAAACGTGGCGAACCACGGCCGACCTGCCGACAGCCCCCACAATGGTCTTTATCCAGGCGGTTGAAGCGTGCCAGCATAATCCTGACACTGTGTTTGCGGCCGCTGATGCGCACAAAATCGGCGACTTCTCCCCATATCTATATGAAAGTAACGACCGTGGAATCACTTGGAAACCGATCAACGGCGACCTCCCCCACGGCGAAATTCTGTGGTCGATTCAGCAAGATCATGTCAATCCAGATTTGCTATTTGTAGGCGCAGAAACCGGCATTTACGTCTCGCTCAATCGGGGCGCAAACTGGCACAAGCTCAACGGTGGTGTGCCAACAATCGCCTTCCGTGACATCAAAATTCACCGACGTGACAATGACCTGGTTGGGGCATCATTCGGCCGGGGCTTTTACGTGCTAGATGATTACACCCCTCTACGTGATTTGGCCGCTGATAAGCTGCCCCTTGATTCAGAGAAAGGCGGGCATCTGTTCCCGATTCGGGATGCGTGGTGGTACGTGCCCCAACAGTTGGCCCAGTCAAAAGGAGCGCCATCCTTAGGGGCAACCGCATTCAAAGCCGCCAATCCAGATTTTGGGGCCACCGTGACTTATTGGTTAAAAGATGGGGTAAAAACGGCCAAAGAGGCACGAAACGCAGCTGAAAAGGCGGCAAAAGCGGCCGATCAAAATATCGATTTCCCAGGCTGGGAGACATTACAGGCTGAAATCGATGAAGGTGGGCCGGTTGTGATGGTAGTTATTAAAAATAGCGAGGGGGAGACGGTCCGCCGTTTAGAAGCTCCAGCCAAAGCCGGTTTACATCGGATAAGTTGGGACTTACGCCTGACTCCGCCTGATCCAATATTGTTGAAACAGCCTAAGTTTCGCTTCCCGTGGGAAGGTGAGCCGGTGGGCCCACTGGCCGCCCCAGGCAAATATTCGGCCGAGCTATGGATGGTTACATCTGGCAGAACACAATCGATAGGTGAAGCCCAAACGTTTGACGTAAAACCGGTCTCTACACTACCTGACACCGACTTTAATGCGACTTCAGCATTCCAAAAAGAAACGTCCGGTTTGGTCAGCCAGATTAGTGGCGCGAACAAAGAGATCGCCCGGGCAACTGACCGGCTAAGCCATTTGCGTAAAGCGGTTATCGCAGCCCCAACGGCTGATTTAAAGCTGTTCGGCCATATCGACAAAATGCAGGCGACGCTGAACCAAATCAAGAACAATTTAAACGGTGACAGTGCGAAAGGGAAGTTGGATGAACCGGCGAAACTTTCTACTGGAGAACGGGCGATGTTAGTGCAATTCATGCATTGGGAAACCCGGCAAAATCCAACCTCAACGATGCGCCAAAGTTTGGCAATAGCGACGGATGAGTTTAAAACGCTCAAAAAGGAGCTGTCTAAACTGATCGACAAAGATTTGGCGAAGCTAGAGGCGGATTTGGCGAAAGCGGGTGCGCCGTGGACCCCTGGGCGTAAACTGTAGCGATTGTGGAAACTAGCTATCTGATATAAACCTGTAGGAGGTCGACGCCGCCGGAATGGGGTTTGAGTTCTTCGAGCCGATGACCACACCGACGGCGTCGCCCCCTACTAAACCGTTTGTTCGGGCATTTAAAATGAGCAACTTTAATCCAACCCAACGCCAAATTTGGCGCAGAATTTTACGCGAAAGCCTGAATCTAGAAGATGTAAAGTCGATCAGCTTTGATTTAGAAGTTGAATATGAAGATTTAGCCGGTGATACCAAAACTGAAAAGATTAATAGCCTACTCGACACATTGTTTCGTGAAAATCGGCTAGAAACATTTCGCACATATCTCGTTAAAAACGATGATTACAACCATGTCGCCCTGCCAGGTTTGGGTGAGCTAGTAGGGAAAACCCCATATGTTGGGCTGAGTGCATTTAGTGAGGAAAGTGCAAAGAATTTCTTCGGCCGTGAAGCGTTTGTCACTCAGCTACAAGAGGCGGTTGAAAAACAGCCATTTGTGCCGGTGTTGGGGCCAAGTGGGAGCGGGAAATCGTCGCTTATATTTGCGGGGCTATTCCCAAAAATCCGGCCGATGCCCGATTGGATGGTACTGAATACACGGCCGGGTGCAGACATCACCCCTTTGCACAGCCTTATCACAGCTTTTTTGAGTCCAGCCTTGCAAGGTCACTTGCCCCATTCACGGCGCAAAGTGATCAATGAGATCGCTGGGCAAGTTTTGGCCGGTGAGCTAACCCTAATGGATCTGGTGACAGATTTAGCACAGCAGAATCAAGAAGTTAAAAATATACTGCTCTATGTCGATCAGTTTGAAGAGCTGTTTACCGCTGATCAGGAAGCCGACCACACAAAAACCAATCAATTTCTTGACCACATAATCCCATTAGTTAAAACCGCATCCACACAGGTGCGCCTAGTCGTTTTAATCACGATGCGGGCTGATTTTCTTGGCTATGCGCTGGGGCATCCAGCATTAGCCGATCTGCTAAACCATCATGAAGATGTGAAATTACGGCCGCTTAAAGTTGATCGTGACCCTGACAAAGAAGATGAATTGTCCGAGATGGAACGAGTCATTGTATTGCCTGCCAGAAATGCAGGGGCTTCGTTTCAAGATGGTGTGGTAGAACGTATCATTGAAGATGTTGGGGATGGTCCTGGTAATTTACCGCTGCTTCAGTTTGCATTGACTGAACTATGGAACGTTCAGGAAAACGGGATTCTGACCCATCAAGGATATGACTTTATAGGGCAAGCTGATGGGGCGCTGATTAACCATGCAGAAGCGGTGTTTGCGGACTTGTCTATGGCCGAACAAAAGCAGGCTCGCGATCTTTTTACCCAGTTAGTACAACCAGGGCGAGGCACGACAGATACGCGGCGCATCACCACTCGTGGTGAGTTGGCAGACGAAGTTTGGCAGTTGGCGCAAAAACTTTCAGGCGAAGAGACTCGCTTGGTGATTGCTGGGTCTGATGGCGACCAACGAGAGACGGTGCAGGTCACCCATGAAGCACTTATCGCCAACTGGAATCGGCTTAAAAATTGGATGGATGAGGATCGAGCTTTTCGCGAATGGCAAGAGCAGTTTCGCGCCGATGTCACTTTGTGGTTTGAATCAAGTGAATCTACCGATTACCTCTATCAAGGGGCACGACTGGCCCAATCGCAAGAGCAAATCCGGATACGCCTCCCTAATCTGCAAACAAGAGAACAGCACTTCATCGAGAAGAGTCAATATCAAGCCGAAGCGGAGCTTAGAGAGGCCGAAGAGTACCATCAACAAGAGTTAAAACAGGCAAAAGCGCTGGCTGAAGCACAAGAGAATGAGCTAGTCGCTCAAAAAAAGCGGTCGCAAATAACAACTGTCGCTTTAGGGGCAATTACACTCATGCTCGTTGCCAGTGTCTGGGCCGGTATCCTAGCCTTTCGAAACGGAGAAGCTGCCCGGGTCCAAAAAACAAAAGCTCAAACGCAAGCGCTGCTATCATTGTCAACCACAACACTGCCAGAGCACATTAGCCCATCGGTTCCCCAGGCGGAACAGGCGATTTTGATGGGTATCCAAGCGGTCCGTAACGATGCCAACAACGAGAAAGAGCTGCTTTCGCCCAGTTTTGTGAACCAACAATTACGTACGCTTATGACGGAGCTGGAACGACCTGCTTGGTCTGAACTACCTATAGGGGACACGAGCGGTTTCCCTAGTGGCTTGCCCAATTTTGACCAAGTTCAAATTTCGGCCGATGGGCAGTTTGCTATTGCACCTGAATCAAGCGGGAATGTTTACCTTTGGGATTTAAACACGCTAGAACAATATCCAATCACATTTACTATAGATTTTAACTCAGACCAATATGATTTTGAAGACAGAGCAGCTATTGACTACTATCGAATATCGGCCGTTATCGCTTCAGACAGCTCGTTTATTGTGACCCAATACGGTGAAACAGATATCGGACTTTGGTGGACGGATGATCAGAGAGAACCCTTTAATATTTTAAGTGGGCACGACACTCTAATTTCCCGTATTGCCCTATCAACCGATAGTCGCAACCTGGCCACTGTCAGCGCCGATGGCAAAATTCTACTATGGAACCTTGATGAACTGATTACAGTCAATACTCCATTTTTGACCCTGCAGGCCGAGAGTGACGTTACCGGCATCAGTTTCTCGCCCGATGGTCGATATTTGATTACAGGCCAAGGAGATGGTCGTGCGCTTGGTTGGGATATATCAGGAGGCGGTGCAACCGAACTGTTTGAGTATACTTTTGATAGCTCGATAGAATCGATAGCTGTATCGCCTGATGGGAGCTTGCTAGCGATAGGTAATGATGACGGTGTTTATCTGCAACCGTTGAACGATCCGCAAGCGATGAGGCAATCGGCCAGTCGGCAGGCGACTGTTATTTATGACGTTGCATTTTCCTATAATGGAAAAACACTGGCTTCTGTCAGCGATGATAAATCGATTTTGTTGTGGGATACATCTAATTTGAATTTGGAACCGATGCTTTTAGCCGGTCATACTTCTCTTGCTAAAGGAGCTGCCTTTTCACCTGATGGGTCTGTACTTATTTCTGTTGGGGACAATAGTGCGCCACTAATTTGGGACCTGAAACAGCAAAAAACATCAACTCAAATCCTACCAGTTAGTGATTGGGTGCATCAGGTTGATTGGTCACCAGATGGAGGCCACATTGCGGCCGGTTTAAGAGATGGAACCGCTGTTTTAATCGATTCGCAAACCGGAGAGATTCTACAAACGCTCTCTGTCTCATCAGAATTTCGAACGGGAGATCTGCTTTATTCCCCTGATGGGAAATGGTTAGCAACGGTCAGTGAGGATGAAAATATTCGTCTGTGGAAAGCTGGAGCAAATTATCGGTTAGCAAGGGAGCTCACCCTAACGAGGGATCAAGAGGAGCTACCGGCTATTTCAGTGGCATTTTCACCAGATAGTCGGCTGATTGCTTCAAGCGCAGAAGGAGTGCTGTATGTTTGGGAGGTTGAAGATGTTAATGCAACGGTCCGTACTTTTGCAGATGAGGAACTCGCGCCAGAGGTGCTTGAATTTTCGGCCGATGGTTCCAAAATCGCTACTGTAGATGAGGGGTTTAATATTCAAATCCGTGATAGTGATCAACTAGATCAAGTTTTAAACACACTGACGGGTCATACCAATTACATCCAAGCATTGGCGTTTTCGGCCGATGGAAACTGGCTGGCATCAGGTGGTGACGATTCACTAATTCTTGTGTGGGATTTAAACAATTTAGATAAAGAGCCGAGAAAACTGGAGGATCATCAATCATTTGTCTGGTCGCTTGATTTTTCACCAGATAGCCAGCTCCTGCTCTCGGGCAGCGATGACAACACAGTACGCATATGGAATATGAGCGATCTATCAGCCGAATCTCAACTGCTAGAAGGGCATACCGCATTTGTTTGGTCGGCCGAATTCTCGCCCGATGGCAGGTATATCGCTTCGGGCAGTTCTGATAAGACTGTACGTATTTGGCCCACGCTTGATACGCTGGTTGAACTTGCTTGCGACCGGGTAACCCGAAACATGACACAAACGGAGTGGGATCAATTTTTACTAGGGCAAACGTATGTGCAAACCTGTCCTAATCGACCCCCTCATCCATCGACCCAATAGTGGCCCTATTACGTTTCTATTAAGCAAACGTAGGCTTTGGTAAAAGTTGTGTATCATATTCAAGTCTAAATTTGGCTCAGCCACTTTGGGCTTGAAACAACACCCTTTCGTGAAGGCAACAGCCTTTACGGTTAATTTTATGGAGAAAACAGATGCTTTTTAAAGACAAAACTGTCGACGCCCTCCCTATTCCTCAAATAGACCAATCTGTCCCAGCCACCCTGGAGACAGCGACTTTCGCCCTTGGTTGATTCTGGGGTCCTGACGCCCAGTTTGGGGCTGTCAAAGGTATTTATCGTACACGCGCCGGGTACACCGGTGGCCAGAAGAAATTCCCGACCTATCACGACTTAGGCAATCATACCGAAGCGATGCAGGTCGATTTTGACCCAGCTCAGATCACATACGAAGAAATTCTTAACATGATTTGGGAAGGGCACAACCCGACTCGTGCGGCTTGGAGTCGACAATATATGTCGGCCATTTGGTATGAAAACGACGCACAGCTTGAAATGGTGAACAAGACGGCCACCATGCAGGCGGAAAAGAACCGGTGGAAGATCAAGACGCCCATTCTGCCTCTTGAAACCTTCTACAACGCAGAGGATTACCATCAGAAGTATAGCTTGCAAAAGTATCGTGGTCTGATGAAGTCGTTCAATGCGATGTATCCTGACTTCAAAGGATTTGTTGACTCAACGGCTGCGGCCCGCTTAAACGGATTTGTTTCCGGCCGGGGGACTGAAGCGTTATTCAATGAAGAAGCCGATGGTTATGGCATTACGCGTGATCAAATAGAATCAGCATCACGCAGATAGAGTTAACAGGACAATAAGAGGCGCAGTGCGTTGTACTGTGCCTCTTATTTACAACCCACGTTCACCCCCCGCCTACTTGCAATAACGACCCCTCCAGCCTTTTAAAAGATACAATCTCAGCATCATGAAAATTGTCGCATGGAACTGCAACATGGCCTTTCGCCGCAAGCTTGATCCGCTGCTGAGTTTACAGCCGGATATTGCGGTCATATCTGAATGCGCCCAGCCAGATATTGTGC
>JBLIMP010000085.1:0-15529 GCA_047638855.1 Cellvibrionaceae bacterium
GATGGGCAAAACCATACTGTTTTTTATGCTGACAAACTGCCTCCAGGCACATATGAACTCAAGCTGACCGCCTCAAGCGGCGCAAGTGCTTGGATCGGTTCGCTCTCCGGCCGAATGATCAAAGGGACTGAGATGCATGCGTTTATGAATACCACCCGTTTACCGGGGTTACCGGTCCAGTTGCAGGTGAGCTTAACCGATGAGAAGGGTCCGGTCCGTGGAGCAGAGGTTACGGCCGTCGTACGCCACCCTGATGGTGATGTAAAAACGATCATCTTGGTAGATGACGGTGGTGTTTATGACCACATCGCCAATGACGGTGTTTACGGTTACATCTATGATCGCATTAATCGGCCGATTGCCATTGATGAATTACTAGGTCACTCGTGGACGTTTGACATTCAAGCGATAGGCAAGAACAACAGCGACAATCCATTTACTCGCCATAAGCGACTTTCATACACTCCGTTTGTGCGCGAAAAACAAGGCACGCTCGACAATGAAGGTGATGGAATGATTGACCGCTGGGAAAATCGCTTTATGGCGACTCAAGTCGGTGTATCTGACGGTGACGAAGACCCTGATGAAGATGGCTTAACAAACAGAGAAGAGTTTGAGTTGGGGACAAACCCTGACATGCCAGACACAGATCGTGGGGGTGAATTAGATGGTAGTGAAGTCAAACACGGCCGGGACCCACTGTTTACGGCCGATGATAAGATGTCGCCTCTAACGAACTTCTGGATCGAAGAGCTGCCAGAAAGTGTGGTTCTGCACTTTGACCCACGGCCAGAATACAAGTTTGTGCGGGTCTTCCGCCGTACCGGATTAGCGGGCCCGTTTGTTAATCTGGGTGAGTTTGATCCAAAAGATGGGGCTGTGCTTGTGAAGAATCTAGTCAACGATCAAGATTACTTCTTCATGGTTCAACCGGTTGGTGAATCTGATGTGACCGGCCGCAAGACCATGAAGCTGTACGGTGAACCGGCGAAAGATCCATTCGAACCAGAAGGGATTGTGATGATCAACAACGAGGATAAATATACGTCTCAGATCAATGTCAAACTCCAGTTCCAAGGTGTCACAGCGGCCGATGGCACGCTTGATGCTAGCCATGTCCAGATCAGCAATTCGGCCGACTTACACGGCCAGCCGTGGCTACCGTTTAGCACAGAAATGAACTGGGCGATTGACCCTGATCCGCAGACAAAATTAGCGATGGTGTATGTTCGTTTCCGTGATAAAGCGGGGAATGTCAGTGACACGATCTATGGGGATGGCATCTTGTATCAGCCACTGGTAGCGGTCCCGTGGCCAGGCAGCTTTGACTTTGGCTGGTTAAAAGCCATTGTGAAGAGCACCTATTTCAGCCAATTCAAGATTCTATTTACGCCACTCAATGGGGTTGATCTGAGTTCGCTCAACACGAATAAGTCAAGAGCGGCTCACGCAGATGGGGAAGAACCACCAGTGATTCTCTTTGGCGGCCGAAGCTTTAGCATCGAAGCGACTGAAGTTGTTGGCAAAGTTGAGGTGCAGGTGACCGAGTTTGAAGAAAGCTACAGCTTTACACTCAGCTATGAAGATTGGCAGTGGCAGAGCGGTGGGATTGGTGATGAAACCACGCTAAATGTGTATATCGACACCGGCAAAGGTTGGCAACCGATGCTCCCGTGTGACGGATGTAGCCATGACACAGAAGCGAATGAGTTTGTAATTGCGACGAAGCAGCTTGGCGACTTTGCTCTATTGGGCGAAGCGGCCGATGAGTCAGGAATGACGCAGATTTATTTGCCGATGATTTTGAGGTAGGTCGAATCAGCGATTAAGTTAGTTTAAAGGGCCGTTGGGATTAAACAAATCCCAACGGTCTCTAGGCTTTTGCACTTTGAAGAAGCCTCTTGAGTAATCGAGAGGCTTTTTTTATATGTAATGGGACCTTTGCTAGAGAATTTCGGGGTCAAGTTAGATGTGGTTAGAGACGATGTTAAGGCTCAACACGATTTGATAAAATCGATTATTTTTTGTAGAAGGTATTTATGTAGAAGATGATCGACTTGCAACGATGACATTGAAATCTAACGGTCATCTTGTTTTTGGCTTAAAACGAAAAAAGGCTCTCGAATTAATTCGAGAGCCTTTTAAAGCTGGAGCGGGAACGACGGGGATCGAACCCGCGATCTTCGGCTTGACAGGCCGACGTGTTAACCACTACACCACGTCCCCAGCAGAATCAGGATATTATCAAATACATTGGAGTGTGTCAACAAATGAAAGACCTCATTCAGGTATTTTTACAAATAGTGATTTCTAGCCTTCAACTGTGATATAGGAAGCCACATTCTCAAATTTTGCCGGACCGATGCCAGATACGTTCATTACATCCTCTATCGAGCTAAAGACCCCATTGTCTTCACGGTAATCTAAGATTTTCTGCGCTGTGCTGGGGCCAACACCGGGTAAAGTTTCCAGCTGTTCTTTTGTGGCTGTGTTTAAATTAATTATGCCGCCTTGACTTTCAGTTTGGGATGATTCAGTTTTTCCAACTACCGGCGGGGTTGATACAAGCGGTACAGTTAGCGCATTGTCCGACACGGCCGGAACGTAAACTTGCATTCCATCAGTTAAGGGCTGTGCTAGATTAATGATGTCTTCATAGGCATCATCTGTAAAACCACCGGAAAGTACGAGCGCATCTTGCAAGATCGAATCATGCGGTAGTTCATACACCCCCGGCCGATTTACTTCGCCATTGATGAAAACCTTTACTGGCGTAGGGGTTGAAGTTGGCAATGGAGTAGCTGTTGAAGCGGCCGGTTGAATATAAATCGGAGCCGGTTGTTGTATTCCTTGTTGCAGTGCTGTTAAACCAAATATAGTCAGCCCTCCGAGTGCAAACATGATAGAAAACGCCCCAAGTGGCAAACTTTTGAGGTATTCAATAATACCTGTTGGTTGATTGTTATGATTATCTTCTGACATGGAATATCCCTTGAATGATGAAACTCCCTGCATAAAAGTAAGTCCAAATGCAGGTTGAAAAATTTTACCATCCATAAAAACAACCGCAATATAAGACATGAGTCAGGTGCAACCGGAAACAATCGAAACTTGTTAAGGTGATTTCCGAGAATAAAACATGCAATTGCATCAACAAAATCGTCTCACAGCCAGCTCCTGAGCTAGTTTGCTAGATAATTATTTTTCGGGGTTGGCCTAATATAAAGCTTAACTTGGCATATTCGCCCAAAAATTGACAGCGAGCTATCATTTCAACGATCCGTATCCAACAAATCCAACAATTGTGAGTGCTGCTAAGTTAACTAAAAGAAAGAGGCAATATCCGATGAGCAATGAAAACCAACAGCCACAACAACCACAGAAACCACAACAACCACAACAACCACAAAAACGGGTGACCATTGAATTGCCCAAAGACTTAAAAGCCAGTTATGCGAACATCGCATTTATTACACACACGCCTGCTGAGATGATTCTTGATTTTGCTCAGGTACTTCCACGTACGCCCAAAGGCGAAATTGTTTCTCGCTTAATCATGTCACCTATGCATGCAAAATCATTTTTAAAAGCACTGGAAACCAACGTGGCTAATTTTGAAAAACAGTATGGCGAAATTAAAATACCAGAAAAACCTCATCCAGCCGATCAGTTATTTAAAGACCCTCCCCCTTGGTTTGGTGAAGAGGGTGATGACGACAATAAGCAGTAAATCAGTAACCAGTATGCTTCATTACTTAATAGCCGAACTTAATAGCCGACTTAATAGCCGGTAACTGTCACTAACTTACCGAAACCCGATCTCCCAATATACCGAAAATATGGTTCCAAATTACCCGAAGCGAATTCCCCTCGCCTACTTGCCCACTCCTATCGAGCGGATGCCGCGTTTGAGCAGCCTGCTTAAAGGGTCAGACCTCTATATCAAACGAGATGATTTAACCGGTTTGGGAGGCGGAGGCAACAAGGCTCGTAAACTTGAATTCCTGATAGCTGAAGCACAGGCACAAGGATGTGATCACATCATCACTGTCGGTGGCTTGCAAAGCAACCACTGTAGGCAAACGGCCGCCGCCGCGGCCCGGGTCGGGATGGGGTGCAGTCTTGTTTTGCGTGGTAATAAACCAGACCTGCTGACCGGAAACATGTTTCTAAACAAGTTGTTTGGTGCTCACATTACTTGGACAGAAGATGAGAACCCGGCCGAAGTCATGAACCGAGTCGCCGCTCAGCAAATAAAGATAGGACACACCCCATATTTAATCCCCTTGGGTGGATCAAACGTTGTGGGTACCACCGCCTATGTCGTTGCAATGGAAGAGCTCGCAGCACAGTTGAAAGAGCAGAAGTTAAACATTGATGTGATCGTCTTTGCGTCAGGCAGTGGCGGTACACAAGCTGGAATCGTATTGGGCGCCCATCTTTTTAATATTCGGGCACAACTTTATGGGATTAGCGTTAGCCGTTCGGCCGCAGAGCTTCAGGCACAAGTGGGTGCCCTTTCTACAGCTACCGCCGCCCATCTGGGGCTTGACATGGTCAACCTGATGGATCGTATTGAGGTCAACGACGAATATGCAGAGCCAGGATATGGTGTGCTAACTGCGGCCGAAAAAGAAGCGATTGAACTCGTTGCCGAGAAAGAAGGCATCTTGCTAGACCCGGTGTATACCGGCCGGGCGATGGCCGGATTAATCGATCTAATTCGTTGGGGAGCTTTTACCCGCAACCAAACGATCCTTTTTTGGCATACGGGCGGTGCCCAAGCACTGCACGCCTACGCAGACAAGTTCTAATCGCCCCTCGACCTGAGCCGGCGTCTTGTCGTCCCATAATAATTATTTCAAAAATAGCCGAGTTGGGGGTATAATCTTGTGGCAAAACTTGATCATTTGGATCAGGTTAACCGTCCCCACAACAACCCTAGCAAGAGCCGAAAATTTACAGTCAATAATAATCTTAGAGAGGTGCATCAATGGCTAAAACAGATGTGTTTAGTGCCCGTACTCCCTTCCCTGGCAAAGATGGCGTGTCTTATTACCGCCTAGCAAAACTTCAGGAAGATGGGATCGCTAATATCGACAAACTCCCCTTTTCAATCAAAATTCTTCTGGAAGCGGTTTTACGCAACCACGACGATTACGTGATTACTGCGGCCGACGTTAAGAAGCTGGCCAACTGGCAACCGGTTGAAGCTGAGCGACAAGAGGTTGCGTTCAGCCCCGGCCGTGTAATTTTGCAAGACTTCACCGGCGTTCCGGCCGTCGTCGACTTGGCCGCATTGCGTTCAGCAATGGCTAGATTGGGTGGAGATCCTAAAAAAGTAAACCCACAAGTCCCCGTGGACCTTGTGATTGACCATAGCGTTCAAGTAGACGCTTTTGGATCAGCCGCGGCCCTCTTCATCAACGCCGAAAAAGAGTTTGTGCGCAACCGCGAACGGTACGAATTCCTCAAATGGGGACGCGATGCCTTTGACAACTTTTCCGTTGTGCCACCAGCCACCGGTATCGTTCATCAGGTAAACCTTGAGTATTTGGCGAAAGTCGTCATGGAAAAAGATCAAGACGGAACCGTTTTGTTCCCAGACTCACTGGTCGGCACCGACTCGCACACTACTATGATTAATGGACTAGGCGTATTGGGCTGGGGGGTAGGCGGCATCGAAGCGGAAGCGGTCATGTTAGGCCAGCCGATTTACATGCTGACCCCAGATGTGGTTGGCTTCAAGCTGACCGGCAAATTGCCAGAAGGTGCGACTGCGACTGACCTCGTTTTAGTTGTGACCCAGATGTTGCGTGCCAAAGGGGTTGTCGGTAAGTTCGTCGAATTCTACGGCAACGGCATGGGCACCATGACTTTGGCTGACCGGGCCACCATCGCCAACATGGCGCCTGAATACGGGGCAACGATGGGCTTCTTCCCTGTTGATGAGCAAACACTGGCATACATGCGCCTCACCGGCCGGTCTACCGAACTCATCGATTCAGTTGAGCAATACACAAAACTAAATGGCCTTTGGTACGATGCGGCCGATCCTGATCCGATTTTTACCGATACGCTTGAGCTTGACATGACAACGGTTGTGCCGGCCCTTGCTGGTCCAAAACGGCCGCAAGACCGCATCGCGCTCACCGACATGAAGAGCGAGTATCGCAAAATGCTGATCGCCCCTGTTGGGCCACAAGGCATCGGCCTACCAGAAGCAGATCTAAATAAAACTGCGACCTATAAAAACGGTATCGAGCTTGAAATGAAGCACGGAGATGTGGTCATCGCAGCCATCACATCTTGTACCAACACATCTAACCCAAGCGTGATGGTTGGGGCGGGATTGGTTGCTAAAAAGGCGGTTGAACGTGGCTTGACCGTAAAACCATATGTCAAAACCTCATTGGCACCCGGTTCAAAAGTGGTCACCGATTACTTAGATAAAGCGGGTTTAACCAAAGAGCTTGAGGCGCTCGGATTTTTTAATGTAGGGTATGGCTGTACTACCTGTATCGGCAACTCTGGTCCACTGGACGAAGCGGTTGTCACTGCGATTCAGGAAGCAGACTTGGTCGTTTCGGCCGTGCTTTCTGGTAACCGGAACTTTGAAGGGCGTGTGTCTCCACATACCCAAACAAACTTCTTGGCCAGCCCACCTTTGGTGGTTGCTTATGCGTTGGCTGGTACGACTGACATCGACCTAACGACTGATCCCATCGGTCAAGACAAAGATGGCAACGATGTGTTCTTGAAAGATATTTGGCCTTCAACAGAAGAGGTGCAGGCAACTGTGGCCGCTTCGATTGACCCAGATATGTTCGAGAAACAGTACGGCACCGCTTATACGAGCAATGAAACGTGGAATGAAATTCCAACAAGCGACAGTGAAATCTATCCGTGGAATCCCGAATCAACGTACATTCAAGAACCGCCATTCTTTACTGAAATGACGGCCGAAGTTTTGCCGATCACCAATATTGGTGGGGCACGAGTGATGGTTAAAGCGGGTGATAGCACCACGACTGACCACATCTCACCGGCCGGTGCGATTAGCCGCACAAGTCCGGCCGCCAAATACCTAGGCGATCACGATATCGAGCCACAATATTTCAACAGCTACGGTTCACGTCGTGGCAATGACCGGGTGATGACTCGTGGAACATTCGCAAATGTCCGTTTTCGCAACCAAATGGCTCCAGGCACCGAGGGCGGTTTCACCACCTATTTGCCAACCAACGAAGTCATGACAATGTTTGATGCATCGCTTAGATACAAAGCTGATGGCACCCCTGGCGTTGTGATTGCTGGTAACGATTACGGCATGGGTTCTAGCCGTGACTGGGCGGCTAAAGGCACCTTGTTGCTAGGCATGAAGCTGGTTATCGCTGAGACGTTTGAACGTATTCACCGTTCAAATTTGGTCGGCATGGGCATTTTGCCATTGCAATTCAAAGCTGGGGAAACGCTTGATACGTTGGGCTTGGACGGCACGGAAGTGTTCTCGACAGTGAATTTGGACGATAATATTGAAGCGTTGCAGGATATCACGGTCCGGGCTGAAAAAGCTGACGGCACGGCGGTTGAGTTCGCAACGACGCTACGCATTGATACGCCGGTTGAGGTTGATTACTATCGGAATGGTGGTATTTTGCACACGGTGTTGCGGAATATGTTGAAAGAAGGGTAGTTTTCAGTTTGGGCTCGTCTCAAGAAAATAGATTAACGGCCGGTGGTTTGTCTGATTTCAGGCAAAACACCGGCCGTTTTTGCTTATGAGCTTACTTGCGATCTTTTGGAATCCTTAAAAGTAAAGTAGATATCGATAATAAAAATAACCCTGCTGGAAACTTATGGCGTGTTTTTAAAAGTTCGTGTAATTTGTCTTTTGAGTGTTCTCTATCAAGTACTGTTAAATCATAAAAATTCTTTTTTCGTGCTTCTGTTTTAATCCATGTGCTGGTTATGTTAGTGGCAAATATATCAATTACAAACAGCAAGGGGATAAATATGAAGCCAAATAAGAAAGAGCGAGCAATATCGTAGGCAGGGTACCCATAATAAAAAATGAAACTGGCTAAAATAAAGCCTGTGGTTATGCTACCCAATAGGGAATAAGCTAAAATACGCTTTAAGGGTATGAAGATTGATTTATGCAACTTTTGAGCCATCTCTGTATGTTTTTCTTCTTTAGTTTTACGCGGACGCGACTTCTTTTGCTTTTTGGGAGTTTGTTGTCGTGAATAAAATCGAAGTCGATCAAGAAATTCAGCAAGATCTGATTGCCGCTCCATATGCATATGTAACTCTCTGATGATATCCCTTCTCGAACCGTTTGTAGCTCCTGGTAAATCTTCATAGTTAACCCCAAAGTGATGGCATATATCTTTTAGCTCACTTAGCGAGTATTTTTTTAATTCTCTTTTTATATCTTCTCTTTGCTGACTTCGCGGATTATGTTGCATGGTATTCTGTAATAATTATGTAGATATTTAAGACACCCGTACATTTGAGTTAGGCTGAAATTTCTGTGACTTGAGCAAGGCCATTGAGCTCAATGATTAGTTGGTTCAGCACATCCCGGCCGATTATCGCTTCTCGATTTGTTTTATTTGCTAGAACCCTGATGCCCCAAATCGGAATACCCCCTATCTTAGCCCCACCAAATAGTGATCCATGATTTGACTAATGCCACCAACCCCGACCATCCGCACTTTCCTTGCCCCATCTAATTCGAGCGGTCGTAGAATCGATAGAGGGATCAAACTATTATCCGCGCCTGAATCTATGATGGCGGTGAATCGAGAACTTTCTTCTCCGGTAGTTGGATTTATTAAGACTAAATCAACAACAGGCATTGCAGGAAAGTAGACTGTGTCGTAGTCACGACTGTAGCGTTTTGTTGTCATTCGGTGTATTAGGCTAAACGGGGTGAGCGAATACGATAGATTGTGGCTGGCTCTTGCTCAACTAAAGTTACGAGTACAAACTGGTTGGGGGAAACTTTCTTAACCCGCTTGTGAAGTGTGGTTAAATTTGAATCGTGATCAATGAATTGACCATCTTTCATGGCAATATATTCCCCTAAATAGTTGGCTTTCAGCTCTTCATGTTGGTCCAAATATGCAGACTCTTCACGCCACATGGCCAACTCTTTCGGGTCTGTTTCTTCAGCTAAATGTTGGTCAACAACTTCACGCCAAGTCGGTTCGATGTATTGGCTTGCAAGGGAGTAGACTTCCTCTAAAACCTGTTCTGGCAATTCATCGATTTTTTGATGGAGCTTTCTGCGTAAAAGTGTCGAATCCATAGTTAATTCTCCTCAGAAAAACCAATTATAACATAAGAAACTCTGATTGCTTCCATCTAGAACTCTGCTATTCTAAAGGGAATTCTACTGCTACTAACTACTACATATCTACATATCTACATGCTACAGTCTACCTAGAAAAAGACTACATGTGAGGAGAGTACACACCCATGTCCAAGCAATTGGCACGTTGGTTCGCCGACTTGTGTAAAGGAATTTCGCATCATCACAATGATGATGAGTTAAAAAGGCTCTGCGCTGATTTAAATATGGACTATGAAGAGTTTAAGGGGATGAGCCCTCAAGACGCGTCACTTGAAATTGGCGGTGCTGTCATCTTTCGTAACCAAGTAGACAAATTGCTCAATTACATGCGGAAAAACCGGCCGCGTGTTCAGCCCTTCTCTTATCAAGAGCTAAATTGGGACAGCATCGGCTCCCAAGCCAAAATCTCAATGGGAATTGGCGACCCGCTTTTGGCATTTCTTGGCTCTCAACCAGTGACTGTACCCAAGTCGGGCGAATACAGGCTTTGGTACCATGAATTAATCAAGGCCTTAACCTCTTACTATAGCGAAGACGAATTCCGTCAGATGTGTTTAGACCTGAGCATTAACTACGCACGTTTGCAAGGTATGAAAATGTCTGACAAAGCGCAAGAGGTTGTTCGGATTGCGATAAGTTCGAACGCAATCGGCCGACTGGTGAAGTACTGTCGGTCCAACCGGCCGCGAGTGCAACCGATGTCAAACCACGACATTCCGTGGGACGACATTGTTCAACGCTCAGCGGCCGCATTTAAAGAAAAGAATCCACTGCATGATCCAATCTTAGCAAAGCGAATTAAAGCTTCTTAGCAAATGTCCGCAAATCGTCGTTGTTTCCATTAAAACGGTTGGTATCTAAGCCACCTGTATACCCTGCAAAGCGAGATTGATCTGTGTATTGCCACAATGTCCATCCACTATGCCGCCACGCATTAGGAATCAACGGGTTTTCTAGTGGGCTGTTCCCTTCCCAGTGCGCAACCCACAAATCACAGCCGAAGTTATCGTCTCCAACGAGATCGTAGTAACGCTTGCTGGTGTAAATCATGATTTGCGGCCGAATGACCTTTAAGCGTTCAACAAACGCCTGTACCTGCCATGCTTGAGGTAAAGGAATGTTCAGTGACGCGACTTCTTCGACATCTACGACGGGTGGCAAATCAAGTTGCCAGCTGCTTAAACCTTGCTGAAAAGCTTCAAACTGCGGCTGGATCTCTTTCCGGCCGTCTAGAAAATGATAGCCGCCCACCAACAAGCCCGCCTGCTTCGCTCGGCTCAAATGCTGATTGCATAGCCTATCAGCCCGGTCACCAAATGTAAGCCGAACATAGACACCCGTAACCCCCTCCGCTTTTAACTGCTCAAACGGAAATGATTCAGGCTGAAATTGACTCACATCAAGCAAAATCGCCCGATCTTGCGATTGAGAATTCGAGCCTGTATCAATTGGGGCGGGAACAGGATCTGCGAGTGGGGTAAAAAAATCATCGTCTGGGGCTGGCTCTGCCCCTTCGACTTGATAATCGCCCGAATCTGGAGTGGCAATATCAGGTTGATAATCGGGCGGGATATAACCTGCTCCTGGCTTAAGTAGGTCACCTAAACGCTCATCATCATATTCTTGGGGTGGGGGCGTTTCTTGGTTTTCATTTGTCATGTTTTCTTCCTTTAATAGTAATAGGTAATAGGACTTTATTCTGACCTTGATTTATACAATAGCATAGGTTTTTAAATTAATCATCAAACCGGCCATTCTCGCGACTGCGTTGCTTTAAGCGATTGCTTTCCGGCCGTGAATTTAATATCAAGTGAGTCAAGATAACGCGTATAATTATTTTTCTGTAAACTTGCCCGTCATCCTCTAAAATGTTAGCATTCTTCTCATGAACTTCGAGCGATTTAGTAGCTTAGCTTTTTTTACGGGTGGCACCCACCTGCCGCGTTGCTAAACCTTGCCCGATGATCTGAATCTTTTAAACTTGATCAACTTTGCAAACCTTTAAAGACGCGGCCCTAAACCGCGTCTTTTTTTTGTCTGATTTTATTGTTAGGAGATCGCTAATTTTTAACCAGCGACCTCCCAACGCAACTCAAATATGTTAGAAAAACTGGAACAACTATATAGCGAGGCAAAGACCTCACTTACGGCCGCAGTTTCGTCCGACAACCTCTCAAACTGGTATCGTGAAACATTGGGCACCAAAGGCTCTGTGCAGCTCATGACCCGACAGTTCGGCTCTATCGATCCGGCCGATCGCCCCGCATTTGGCTCTCGTATCAACGAAGTCAAAAGTGACCTGCAAACGGCTTATGATGCTAAATTTAGCGAGATTCGGGCCGTCGAGATGGAAGCAGAAATCGCGGATGGAGCGATTGATGTCACTATGCCCGGCCGTCAGCAGGCCAAAGGCGGCCTGCACTTGGCGACTAAAAATCTGCGCGAAATTTATAAAGTATGGGGCGATATGGGCTTTCAGGTGTATCGTAGCCGTGACGTTGAAACGGACGAATACAACTTTGAATTGCTTAACATACCGCAACATCATCCAGCACGTGATATGTGGGACACCTTCCACACCACAACCCCTGGGATGATTTTGCGCACCCATACCAGCCCCGGCCAAATCCACGCAATGCGGGAATATTGCCCAGAGCCGATTCGGGTCATTTTGCCCGGCATGTGCTACCGGTATGAGCAAATTACCGCTCGTAGCGAAATCCAATTTCACCAGGTAGAGGGATTGGCCATCGGCCGGAACATTACCTTTGCCGACCTTAAAGGGACATTGACCAGCTTTGCTCGCCGTATGTTTGGTGCTCAGCGTCAGGTTCGGTTCCGCGCCAACTATTTCCCATTTACCGAACCATCGGCCGAAATGGACGTCGAGTGCATGTTGTGCAACGGCGATGGCTGTAACGTGTGCAAATACACCGGCTGGCTCGAAATCTTAGGGTGCGGCATGGTTCATCCAACTGTTTTGCAAAACGGTGGCTACGACCCTGAAGAGTTTTCCGGGTTTGCATTTGGAATGGGACCTGAGCGGATCGCGATGTTGAAATACGGCATCAATGACATCCGCTATTTCTGGGGGAATGACCTCCGCTTTCTGGAGCAATTCAACTAAAGTTGTTGGTTAGTTAGATGGTTTGATTGTTGGTTAGTGTTCGCTCGCAAGCCCACTAACCAACCTACCAACTAACAAACAAACAAACCAAAAAATCATGCGTATACCAATTTCATGGCTTAAAGATTATGTAGATGTCACTGTGTCACCCCAAGAGCTGGCTGACCTGTTGACGATTGCCGGGATGGAAGTCGATGCGGTCGAGTACATCGGTATTCCTGGTGGCAAAGACGAAGACCAACGGCTGGTGTGGGACCGTGAACTGCTCATCATTGGGCAGATTCTGAAGGTTGAACAACATCCTGATGCGGACAAACTGGTTCTTGCCACCGTCGAGTATGGCGCGGCCGAACCTGAGGTCGTTGTTACCGGTGCCCCCAATATCTTCGAATTCATCGGTGTGGGTGATATTACCGACAAAAATATTTTCACACCCTTCGCTCTTGAAGGAGCTATCGTTTATGACGGCCATAAAGAGGGGCAAGTCAAAATGAAGCTGAAGGGCAAGGCTCTGCGTGGGATTTTTAATCGCTGCATGGTCTGCTCTGCAAAAGAGCTGGGGCTGGGCGAAGAGCACGACGGCATCTTGCTAACCAATGCTGAAGATTTAGGTGTTGACACACTGATTCCGGGCACACCATTGCAAGATATTTTTGGGGATGTGATCATCGACTTTGAAGTGATTCCGAACATCGCCAGAACCGCATCTATCGTGGGCGTGGCACGTGAAGTAGCGGCGATCACCGGCCAGCCGATTCGCTACCCGTCTTACGAGGTTCAGCAGGATGGGGTGTCAGACGTTGCTGACCTAGTAAAAATCACGACTGAAAATCCTGATCTCAATCCACGTTTTACTGCGATGCTGATCGAAAACGTTGACTTACACCAAGGGCCATTGTGGATGCGCCGACGACTTGAGATGGCCGGAATGCGGGCTAAAAATGTTGTTGTGGACATTTCAAACTATGTCATGTTAGAGATGGGTCAACCCAACCATACCTTTGACTGGGATTATATGAAGTCACGCACGGCCGAATATGACCCTAACGGGCTGGTTCACATCAACACTCGTCTGGCCCATGATGGGGAAAAACTCATTACGCTTGATGGCTCTGAACGCGATTTAAAGCCGTTCAGCATTTTGGTAACGGACCCGGCCGGAAACCTGTCTTTAGGCGGGGTCATGGGTGGCAGAAATAGTGAAATCACTGATCACACAACCCATGTTTTGCTTGAAGCGGCTGCGTGGGATTACATCAACATTCGTCGTACATCACACAGCTTGAAAATTAATTCAGATGCTGGTTTCCGCTTTTCGCGTGGTGTGCATTCGTCGCAGGCGATTTTAGGCTGTAAACGAGCGGCCGAACTACTGCGTGTTTACGCTGGCGGCACCGTGGCCCAAGGGATCATCGACTATTATCCGCAACCGGCCGAAACGATTGTCGTCAAGACTGACTTGGGCTACGTACAACGCTGGTCTGGATTGTTTGATATCACGGCGGCTGAATGTAAAGAACATCTAGAAAAACTTGAGTTTGTCGTTGAGCTAGACGGCGATATGATCATCGCAACCGCCCCCGACCATCGCATAGACATTGAAGGGAAGCACGACATCGTCGAAGAAATCTGCCGCATGTATGGGTATGACAATCTGCCCGCCACTGAAATGGCAGATGCACTGCCAACCCAACGGGGCAACACCATGCTTGAGCGTGAAATGTTGCTGAAAGATACGTTGGTCAACTTGGGGATGCAGGAAGTTATCACCTACCGATTAACAACGCCGGAGCGTGAAGGCAAGCTGTTGGCAACCGGCCCCGCTGATGACCGGGGCTATGTCACGCTGGCGAACACTGTTTCAACTGACCGTGTGGCGATGAGACACAGCCTGTTGGCGTCAGTGGCAGAAATTGCGGCCGAAAACAGCCGGCACGCTAAGCGAATTTCGATTTTTGAAGTGGGCAAGGTTTATTTGCCAAATGAAGAAGGTGATTTGCCGACTGAAAACAGCCGAATGGCCATGATTATGACGGGTGAACGGGACAAAGTAGCGTGGCAAGATGCAGATGTTCCGGCCGCTTTTGACTTCTATGACTTGAAAGGGACCATCGAAGGAATGATCGGGTCATTGAATATCCAAAACTTTAAACTAGAGGCGGGTGAACATCCAACCTTCCGACCTGGCCGTACAGCGAAATTGATGTTGAACGACAAAATTCTGGGTTGGATGGGTGAGCTACACCCGCTAGTAAAAGAGAATCTAGAATTCCGAGGTGACGATGCTGTTTTAGCGGCTGACTTGGACTTGGATATTTTATTGCCAAAAGTTAAAGATGCGATTAAATTTGAATCGATATCATCTTATCCGACGGTACAAGAAGACTTGGCCGTTATTGTTGATAAAGGTGTAGCCGCGGCCGATGTTGAAGCGGCGATCAAACGAGCCGGTGGATTCTTATTGAAGAACATTGAATTGTTTGATGTATACGAAGGGGATTCAATTCCTGACGGCAAGCGTAGTTTAGCCTTTCATATGGCGTTCCAATCGCCTAAAAAGACGTTGAAAGACAAAGATGTCGCCAAACTACGCAACAAGATTATTGGTGGATTAAAACACACCTTGAACGCCACGATTCGGGATTAAGGTGTAGTGGGCATGTCATGTACGGTCCCTTGTAGGGGCTATGTCACCCCATAAGGGGTGGCTCGCTCCGTTAATAACATCATTTAGTTATGGGGCGAGCCATTTTTGTTTACAAAAATGACATAGCCCCTACGTTTTGGGACCGCACCTGAACAGATACCCTGTTTCAAGAAAAACGATGAAAAACGCGATTGTCAGTCGAATTTATTTTTGGGGATTGTGGCTCTGTACCAAGGTGTTTACCCGTGTCACCATTACCGGCTGGGAGAATGTTCCTGCCCCGGCCGATGGCGGCCTGCTTATCGTTAGCAACCATTTTACAGTTTTTGAAATTCCATTTATCGGAACCTACTTACCCAAAGCCCCTGGCTTTTTCGCAACCCGAGAGCTGTTG
>JBLIMP010000086.1:0-15410 GCA_047638855.1 Cellvibrionaceae bacterium
TTCAGTTTGAAGGAGATGCGATTAGCAAAATTCAAGGAAACACTTCAACGGCAACACAAGTTGATCAAACAGTTATATTTCAGGGGATTGTGACCGCAGTTACGGCCGATAAAAATGCCAGCGGAACAACTTTTTATACGCTGTTTGTACAAGATAGTGGAGATGGAAATCTTGAAACATCAGATGCAATACCGATTTTTACCGGCCGTAAGCCACCGACAGTAAAAATCGGAGATTTGGTTGAAATCAGCGGGCTCGTTACTGAGTTTTTCGGCCTGACCGAAATTGATGACAAAGAATTAAAAATTAAACGAATGAGCCAAGCACATCCACTACCTGAGCCTATTTTGCTCACACAAAATCAACCACCGACAGAAGCGTTAGAAGGGATGCTTGTTTCACTACCCGAAGCGATTGTGGCAGGGCCAACATTCGAGACACCTGCTGGCTGCGGTTTCTCTGTGGTAGCACTTGACTCTGATCCGCTACCCCTTATTCGTCATTCGATATTCGAAGAAGCCGCAACAATCGTCATACCGGTATTGCCAAACGATGATCGGGATTGCGACACGCTACCGCCTCTCAAACAGGGTGATCGCGTTTTTGATTTGATCGGGCCACTCACATGGAATTTCGATCAGTGGAAAATCGTTCAGCAACCAGGTCGTCCGATCAGGTTTGAAGTGGGGGCACCGTTGCCATTACCGGAAAAAATCAGGCTCACCAAAGATCAATTTTCATTGGCGACTTTGAATCTTGAAAACTATTTTGATTCGATTGATGACACTGGGGACGATTCAGAGCCAAAATTATCGGCCGAAACCATCGCGCAACGTGAGAAAAAATTTGCTCATTTGATTTCTGAATGGATGGGATGCCCGACGCTCATCGGTATCCAAGAAGTCGAGAAAGAGTCGCTACTTGTCAGTTTGGCGGCCGCCATCGAGCCTTCATGCGGCTTCACCTATGGGGTAGCCCATCGTGAAAGCTATGACGGCCGGGGCATCGACAATGCATTACTTTTTGATCCACGTCGAGTTAAAGTAATCGATGCACAGTTACGGCAAAGCTGTACACAAATCAATACCGGTATTCAGGCGCAAGGATTCAGCTGCCCGGCCGGGCAAGAGCCGCTTTTCTCCCGGCCGCCATTTGAAATTGTTCTGAAGGTGGACGGTCAACCATTGGTCGTGTTCGTCAACCATTTCAAGTCAAAGTTAGGGGGCGAAGCAGAAACCGCTCCACGCAGGTTGGCCCAAGCCTCATTTATTTCTGAGCTAATTGACGCTCGTTTAAAGTCTGGAGAATTGGCGATAGCGGTCATAGGTGACTTTAATGATTACGCTGATTCAGCAACCTTATCGAAAATGACCGAAGGACAAATATTAGAAGATGTCTTGCGCCGTTTACCTGAAGGTGATCAGTTTTCATTCAATTTTGGTGGCATATCGCAACTTATCGACGGAATGCTGTTAACATCCAGTTTGGCACAAATGGCAACCCATATACAGATTATGCACCTTAATGCCGATTATCCAGATAGCTATCAACTCGATTTGTCTCCGCAAAAGATCAGCTTAAAATCAACCGATCATGATCCAGCGATTATAGTCTTTGAACAGGCGAAAGCTTTACAGCAGGTTAATGAACAGTTGGCAGAAGTTAACTCGAAAATAGAAGATGAATCGGAAAAGATTGCTATTATTCTAGTACAACCCCAAACGGGTTATGATTTAAAAAGTTTGATTTATCTATTACCTTTGGTTGTTTTGCTGATTTCTGCCGTTTCGGTGTTTATAATCGGCCGGAAATCTAAAAAATAACTGTTCACTATACAAAATCTTTATGAAATTTTCTTCAAAAAAGATAAGCCTCATATGGGGTATTCTATTCGGTTTGTGCTATCATTTTGCGCTACCTTATGTCACATTGGCCCATGCAGAATTAGTCGATTCATACCCAGCTCCAGGGGAAGTGTTAGACAGTGCCCCTGAGCAAATCATACTTACATTTAACGAACCGGTTGCTCCGGGGAGTACATTTGTGATCTATGATAGAGACTTTGCTGCCATTCCGGCCACTATTCAAACAGATGCAAATCACCCTGATGTGGTTTCAGCTCATCAGATAGAAATCGCAGAATCAGGCATTTATACAATTCAATGGATCGCAATAGGCGGTGATGGTCATTCAATAGATGGAACTTTCGCCTTCGCCGTTGATTTAAGTGATCAACCAACCAAAAACACAAATGAGGAAAACAATATGGAACTAATCGCCGCCGCAGAAAACGCATCAATCAATCTCCCAGGTTGGTTTGCCTGGATCATGGTTGCCCTTGCTATTGTTGTGCCGATTTTAGTCTACAACCTAACCAGAACTAAATAATTCTGAGACGTGGTAAATAATGTTTAGAAATTAGTTGTTATTCATCACGTTTCGCATTTCTTTTAACTATGCGCCGCAATACACCTGCACACACACCTAGGCTTTCGCCTACACATAATTTTCTTTTTGTCAGCGACCTTCACCTTGCGGAAGGGACTAACCCACAAACTGGAAAGATCGCCCGTCTCGAAGATTTTTTCTTTGATGATGCGTTTGCGAACATGCTTGTCTACCATGTAAATTTGGCGCAAGATCCGGCCGTCTCCTCGGCGTTTCAAAAGCCATGGAAGCTATATATTAATGGGGATTTCTTTGAGTTTCTTCAAGTGGTTTCGGTGCCAGATGAAGACAGTCCGCTTGTAAAAGATGGCAAAATCATCCTAACAGATCATCTCAAAATGTATGGGTTGGGAACCAGTGCAGAAGAAACTGTCTGGAAATTGAAGCGAATTGCGGCCGGACACCCCTCTTTTTTCCAAGCACTGGGGTGGTTTTTAGCTCATCCTGAAAATGAGCTAGTGCTTTTGCGAGGGAACCATGACATTGAAATAGTTTGGCCTGCCGTACAAGAAGCGATCCGTACAACGATTGCAGGCAGCTATGATGTTTGGTATCAAGATATGATCAACGGCCGTGCCCCCGAATCGTCACTGCCGCTAAAAGAGTCACTTCCAGTGACTCTGCCAATAGACTTTGCCGATCGTATCGGTTTTCCTGAGTGGTTTGACTATGAGAAAGGTCTTTTTTATGTCGAGCACGGGAACCAGTACGATCCCGTTAATGCGTTCGCATCTATTGATCGCCCTTTCCTTGAAAGCAATCCTAATTTAATTGAACTTCCATCTGGCTCATTTTTTGTTCGCTATCTATTTAATATGGTTGAGCAAGTACACCCGTTTGCCGACAATATTGTGCCACTCTCAAGCTATATCAATTATGCAATCAATCTAAAACCGGCCGAAACGGCGGTTATATTTTTGCGCCAACCCCTTACCTCATTCAAAGCGGTCTTTAATCTAATGAGGAAAAGTGGAAAAATGCGGCCGGAAATGCAAGCAGGGGATGATACGGTTTCGCGTTGTCCGCTCCCTGATGACGATGTAAGAGCGATTGAAAAAGTCCGAGAAGACGTCTCGCACCTCTCGCGCAAAAGAAACAAAAAATATATTCGCTCTGTAGCGGCCGGGGTTTTGTTACAAGCTCTACTTTGGGTGATGATACTACTTGCTTTTCGCGGTTTTATCTTAGGATTTACGCCACAAACAGGATTGGCAATTCCATTGGTTCTGATCACTTATGCATGGCGTTTGAGATTGATGCACCGTCTGAGCAAAACACCAAGCAATGTTGGCTTAGACGAAGCAGCCCATAAAATCAATTCGATTTTAAACAAGACAAACAATGAAAGCGAGAGCAAATCAGTCCAGTTTCTGATTTTTGGTCATAATCACGATCCAAAATTTGAAGAGCTGTCACAGCATCAAAACGGCCGTTCATATCGCCAATGGTATGTCAACACCGGCTCGTGGCTCCCATCGTTTAACGAGACTAAAACTGTCATTGCTGACTCAGTCCGACTATCTTTTCTACGTATTGTGCCGGACCAAAACGGATTCGATCAGGCGCTACCAGAGCTACTAGAATGGCGTGATACAGAACACAAACCTGTTAAGTTAAAGTTAACTGATTGACCTATTAAAATCTAATGCTACCCCTCTGTACTTTAACACTTGCTGTAATATAAACTGTGGCTTTCCACAAACTTTCACTCATTTCCGTTTACCGTAGGATACAATAACAAAGTTAAGGGAGCCTTATGGACTATGCCAGCAATTTTACAGATGAGGCTTACAACAAATGTCTCCCATATAGAAGTATGCAATTTAGGGTTACATTTCAAACATGTGAATGCTTGGCGCAGTTGATTTATATACAAGCGGTCATTCTTGCATTATCCAATTCCTTGGGATTCAAGAGTGATGGTATTAAATAATAAGCTAAGCGGTGATTTGATCTAGTCATCTAGATCGGTTATATGTAAATCGCCTAATGTAATCAGGAATAAAAAATATGAGTGTTCGTAGTTACGGAGAAATGCAAATCTATGCTGGGTCTGGTTGTCCCGATCTTGCACAAGGAATAGCCAAATACATGGATGTTCCGCTAACGAGTTGGAACATTATCGATTTTCCAAATGAGAATATTTGGGTTCAGCTACATGGAAGTGCTCGTGGCAAGGATGTTTATCTAATCACTAGCCATCATAAGCCGGTTCATCGAAATATCATGGAGATGCTCATCGCCATTGATTGCCTAAAACGAGATTCGGCCGGTCGTATTACTGTCGTAGTCCCATATTTAGCTTATTCACAAAGTGATCAAAAAACACAACCGCGTGTCCCTATCACGGCCCGTCTTATGGCTGATCTCATCGAGGCGGCCGGGGCTGACAGATGGATTACCGTTGATCTACATGCAGGGCAAATCCAAGGTTTTTACAAAATTCCGGGTGATAGTCTCACGGCTCGACACATTTTCGTCAAACATTTAAAAACCAAAGATTTGTCAAACGCCGTACTCGTTACACCCGATCTTGGTTTTGCCAAAACCGGCCGAAAATATGCCGATTCACTTGATCTACCGCTCGCTTTTGTTGAAAAACGACGCTTGGGCAATGACCTGCGTCGTGAAGCCCTCACTCTAATCGGGGATGTAGAAGGAAAGGATTGCATCATCGTCGATGATCTGGTTGATACGGCAGGCTCAATTACCCAAGCGGTGCAAGTGGTCAAAGATCATGGAGCCAATGACGTTGATGTCGTTTTTACCCACCCCGTATTATCTGACCCAGCTTTAGAACGGTTTCGGGCAGCCCCTATCCGTGAAATCATCACAACCGATACGATTCCGATTCAGGAGAATCACGGGTTAAGTAACCTGAAAGTGTTGTCAACAGCATCGCTTTTAGGAGAAGTGATTATGCGCTCACATGAAGGACGAAGTGTGGGCGAGTTGTTTGACGAGTAAGGTTATTCCAAACAAATAATTGCTAGATTATTAAGGGTGCCTGCATAAAAATTTCACAGCCTTTACTTAATCACTCATTAAAAAAAACGTCTCACACGCTGTAACACAGGCATCGTGTCTGTTTACCTGCCTGCGTTATAGTTAAAAGTGACGATTTGATCAATAGCAATCAGGCAACCTGTTAAACATAAGTATTATCGTTAGAATAACCTCTAGTAGGTAAAATAATAAGAACTAAAGTACCCTATAATCGTACAACATAGTTAAGACAATAAGAGTGACCCAATGTTATGGTCTAAAAAGGCCAGCCTTGGATTTACCGCTATTCTTTTCATCCAACTATTTAATAAAATTAATAAAACTTTATATAGAGACCAAGGTTATTCTAATCGTAAATCTCTATTTTGAAATCATATGTTTTCACGAATCATGAAAGCCTTTACAGGCGATCCCAACAAAAAAGTAATTGACGATCTCCGGCCGTTGGTCGATGAGGTTGAAGGGCACGAGGCTCGGCTTCTAGAGCTAAGTGACGATGAGCTGCGTGAAATTACGCAAAGCTACAAAGAGCAACTTTCAGTTATCGAAGATGATGATGAGCTGGATAACGCAATGAAAGCAGCCATCCCAGAAATATTTGCTCTTGTACGTGAAGGGTCACGGCGCACCACAACAATGCGTCATTACGATGTGCAGATCATGGGCGGTATTCTGCTCAACGACAACGGTATCATCGAAATGCGCACGGGTGAAGGGAAGACACTGGTCGGAACTCTCCCTCTATTTTTGAATGCACTGACCGGCCGAGGGGCACACCTAGTAACGGTTAACGACTATCTAGTGCGTCGTGACGGTGGCTGGATGGGGCAAATCTTTAGCTTCTTGGGTTTGAGCGTCGGCGTGATTGGCTCGCAACAATTTTCAGGTTTATATGATCCAAATTATGTTGACCCTGGGGCTGAGCTAGAAGATGACCGACTGGTCCACTGGCGGCCGTCAACCCGACGTGAAGCGTACATGGCGGACATCACCTACGGCACCAGTAGCGAGTTTGGCTTTGACTATTTGCGTGACAATATGGTCAATGATCCAGCCCGCCTAGTACAACGTGAGCATTTCTTCGCCATTATCGACGAGGTTGACAATGTCTTAATCGATGAGGCCCGTACCCCACTGATTATTTCGGGTCCAGCCAATCAAGCGTCCGATGATTATATTCAATTTTCGCAGTATGTACGCGGGCTAAAACGCAACACGGCCGAAGATGACGACGAACCCAACGGCCACTATGATCTTGACGAAAAGAGCAAATCGATCACATTGACCGATATGGGAACCGAAGCGGTTGAGCGAAAAATTCCCGACCTGGACCCTGAAGATGGGGACAGCATTTACGACCCCCGCTTTTACCACTACACCTACTATCTTGATAATGCGCTAAAAGCGCAGTACATGTTCAAAAACAATAAAGATTACGCCGTTCTGGATAATGAGGTGGTGATTATCGACGACTTTACCGGCCGTATGATGCCAGGTCGCCGTTATTCAGACGGTCTTCATGAAGCGATTGAAGCCAAAGAAGGGGTGACGGTTAAACGGGAAAGCGTGACGGTGGCGACGATCACCATTCAGAACTATTTCCGCCTATACACCAAATTGGCCGGAATGACCGGCACGGCGATGACCGATGCGGAAGAGTTCCAAGCAATCTACAAAGTTGAAGTCACTCCTCTACCAACTAATGTCGCTTATTTGGTCGAACATTCTGACTTAGGCATTGAAACGAAAAAAGAGAAGATACAAGGGGCTGATGCCTTTAGCTATTACAAGCCGGGTGAATCAAAAGCGGCCTTTTATAAGAGGATCGACTTTCCTGATCAAATCTTTGCCAATGAAGAATTCAAAGACAGAGCGATCATCGAAGAGGTCAAACGAGTTTCTGCCTCACAGCGGCCGGTTTTAGTCGGAACAACCTCAGTTGAGCACTCTGAAAAAATTCATGAGATGCTTAAGGCCGAAGGGGTTAAACACAACGTTTTAAATGCGAAAATCCATCAATCCGAAGCATTAATAGTTGCCCAAGCGGGCAAGAAAAGCGCTGTCACAATCTCAACCAACATGGCAGGGCGTGGTACTGACATTTTGCTGGGGGGCAACCCGGAAGGGCTGGCCGCCGCCATGGTCGAGGAAACTTTATTCACTCGTGATCATTTGGTTGCTTTGGCCCAAAAATTTGAATCCGAAGGTGATACAAAAGCCCGTGAGTATGCGTCTAAATCAGCAAAACTTGACCCAGCACTGATTGATGTATTCAATGAAACAAAAGTTGAATTCGACAAAGCGGCCGAAGAGATTGCTGAAGCACAGGTTGTTGGCTATTTGGCCCGAATATTTCAAGAAGAAAAGGGGCTAGATTACGAAACAGCTCGTACCGTGTTGAGCATGATCCAGATCGGCAATCGAAATGGAGCACGCGAGTTTTTAAAGAGCAAAGAGATCGACACGATTATTGTGGATGAGGCGGTGCGTTTGACCGGCTTGCACAGCCGGTATCAAGTGGCTTTGAAAGACCAGCGCAAAATGGCTGAATTCTTGGCTGACCAGGTATTTGACTACCATTACAAAGCGCGCGCGGCCGTTGCTAGGGCTGTGTTAGAGGGGGAAACGGCCGAAGCAGAAAAACTGACAGCCGAAATTCCTGCATTGCCAGTCAGTATGATTACCGACATTCAGAAAATTATGAGTGACGCAGACTCAGGTGCGGGTGAAGTATGGGATTTAGGCGGTCTGCATGTGATTGGCTCTGAACGACATGAATCCCGTCGAATCGACAATCAGCTTCGGGGGCGTGCTGCCCGTCAGGGTGACCCTGGCTCTAGCCGCTTTTTCTTGTCGCTAGAAGATGAGCTTATGCGTCGCTTTGGGGGCGAACGGCTCAAATCGTTTATGAGTAGCTATACCGATAGCGACACCCCGATTGAAAGCCGTTTACTCGATAGAATTATTGCCAGCTCACAAGAACGTATAGAAGGGTACAACTTTGATATTCGCAAGAACGTTCTTGAATATGACGATGTAATGGCGAAGCAGCGTGAAACAATTTACGAGGAGCGTCGTGCAATTTTGACCGGCGATGCTGACATGGACGGCCGTCTTGATGGTGCCTTTGAAATCATTATCGATGAGCTGGTCAGCAACTACCTCGATGATTATCTCGGTTTTATCGGCCGAGAAGTGGATCGAGCCGTTGACGATTTTTCAGCCGAAGCAACGGACTCTGTTAATCTAAAAGGGGTCTTCGGCCGTTTACAAACCTACCTACCGGTTCGCAAGCTAGACATCGAAGATATGGTTGAATGGACGCCGGATGAAGTAAGAAGTGAGATGATGGCCTTGGCTCAAGAGAATCTTGAGGAAGGGCGTAATCTTTACCAGATGCTTCAAGAAATGAGTCGGTTTATTCCGCTATTACCTGCGATTCCACGCTTAGACACCCTTTTAGCCCAGACAAAAACGAACCATATGCAGGTGAAACAAAATGCACAGGTTCGCTTCCTAGGAAATGTGCGTTCGGTATTTGATAATTTCTTGGCTGATTTTGCGGCCGAAGATGACAAAAACACCCTTTGGGCGGCGGCCGAAACAGAAATTAGCGAAGCGTTTAGTCAGTTTTCAACCCAACGGGGTACGAGCAATATGGAATTGCTCAAAGGCCAACAAGAAAGGTTTCGCATCACGGTGCGCGAGGCGTTACAAGATCTGTTGGTCAATTGCCTTTCAGCCTTAGACAGCGATGCGCTGGTTGAGGCGTTGGGTCAATATGTTGACAAAGAACGGATCAATTGGAAAAAACGGATCGGTGAAGAATCATTTACGGGATTCCAGCGGGTGATGATGTTATCGGCGATTGATCGGGAGTGGCGCGATTATCTATCGGCCGCTGACGACCTGCGGCGTGAAATCGGCCTAGAATCGGCCGGACGGCAAAAAGATCCAAAGATCGCATACAAGATGCGATCTTACGAGATGTTTGACGACATGCGTAACAATATCGAGCGGGAAATCGCCAGCAAGTTCTTTATCCAAATTCAGCGGCATGAAGAATATATGCGGCGTGAGAAAGCGGAACAAGATCGACAAAATTCCCTCTCAAAAGCCGGTTTGCAACTCGTGCAAACCAGAGGAAAGAAGCAGGAAATGCGTCGAGATGCGCTACGCGTCGGCCGAAATGATAGTTGCCCGTGTGGTAGTGGCAAGAAGTATAAAAACTGTCATATGAAAAGTGAAGAGTCAAATATGACGGCCGTGACAGGGGCCGCTCCGACTCAAAGGTCAGCCGCGCCACAAAAGGCCCCCGTTTCAAACACCATTAAAAGCAAACGGCCGCAAAGTAACAAGAAAAAACGGAAGCGGTAGGTTAATTTAGGGATGACAATTTTCGATTGACGATTTAGGGTCACAGCGTGCTGTGGCCCTTTTTATTTGCAAGTCGGGGCGAGATAATTTGTGGAAATATCATCCATTCCGTTAATTTTGTCGTCAAATTGCCTAGCCCGTACACCGGTTTTTGTAGGAGCTATCAAACTTTCTAATCCCGAAACAATTGCGAGTCATTCCCAAATAGGTTTTGCCAAATGGTGCGAACCACGATTTTCACATCTAATAGCAACGACCAGTTTTCAACATACCACAGATCGAACTTCGTCCGTTCAGCCACAGATGTATCGCCACGCAAGCCGTTGACCTGCGCCCAACCGGTCATGCCAGCCCGTGCCCGGTGGCGGTCCATGTAGCGGGGAACGCTGTTGCGAAACCGATCGACATAGTAAGGTTGCTCCGGCCGAGGGCCGACCAGACTCATCTCCCCTAACAGCACATTGATCAACTGTGGCCATTCATCTATGTCGAGACGACGTAGCCAACGTCCCAAACGAGTCTGGCGCGGATCATCTGCGACAGTCCAGCCAGGACCACCCCGCTCAGCATCATTGCGCATTGAGCGAAATTTCAAAATCTTAAATGGTTTGCCATCTAATCCCATACGCTCTTGAACAAAAAATACAGAGCCTGGGGATTCAACCCGAATCGCCAGCGCCACCAGCAAAATTAGAGGGGAAAAGAGGACTAAAATAGTAAAAGAAAAGGCGAAATCAAACAGCCGTTTAAAAAGCAGTAGGTAGCCGCGCATCGCGTAATCCCGCACAGAAAGCAGGGGTAAACCGCCCAAATCGTCAATGGTCGGTTGAGTTGCAACCATTTGGAAGATGTCGGGGAAGACTTTAATCGACACTTCACCTCGTTCGCACATCGAAATAATCTTGACAGCCTCTCGGTGACCCTTTTCTGGGATGGCGATAATCACTTCGTCAATGTCTTTTGATTCGATAAGGTCTGGCAGTTCATAAACTTGCCCCAGCACCTTTACACCAGCGATCATGCCTTCCTCATCTTGTATGTCATCCTCCTCCTCTCCGGCCGCAACCACGCCCACAACTTCATAGCCTAATTGTGGCGACCATAAGATACGTTGGAGCACAACACGCGCCATCTCACCTGACCCAACAATTAGAACACGGTCTTTGCCTATGCCCCGTTGCTGAAGTTTTACGCGCAAGAAGGAGAAGAGCGTCCGGCCGATCATAATCAGTATGATCGATAACATCCAAGCATAAAAGACCATCGCCCGAGGTATTTCGAAATCGGTTGAATATACAAAAACTGTCAGTGCGACAGCGATTAACAAGCCGATAGTGACGCTGAAAATGACTGAGTAAAACTGGTCAACTCTGGATACCGCCCTAGGTATATAGTATTGACGATTGAAAAAGAGTGTAAAAAGGACGATGCCAACCGAAATACTAATCAGACCAGAAAACGAAGAAAGCAGTGCGTCCGGTTTCAGCGGGCTAGGGAACGGAATTGAATAGCGTAGGGCATATGAAAGCAAAAAACCGACGGTGATCATGACAGCATCGGTTAAAACCAAAGTAAGTGTGAGCCAATTGCGCAGGGTTTGCTTTTTCATGATTGTTTATCTGGGTGACCTAATAACAACGTATTATCGACTAAGTATTTCCGTCCGTCTAGCTCCGGCCATAATTTTGGGCCACCTTTAATAGCAAGCCCTAGCATGACGAGTAAATGCATGGGCCACGATGTTTCACGTCGATAATGTCGATAGTAAAAAATAATCATGGCCCGGTTAAATTCAAATTGAGCTTTGGGGTTTTGGCGGCTAGAGGCTCGTTTGATATGTTTTACGTTTCGAGCCGGATTATAAATGATTTTCCAACCGGCATCTTTTATTCGTTTTGCCCAGTCTAAATCTTCACCATACATCCAAAACGTTTCGTCGAGCATCCCAACTTTGTCGATTGCTATCGTACGTACAAGCATAAATGCCCCAACCACAGAGTCAACTTCAACAAGCTGATCTTCAGGCAGATAGGTCATATTATAACGGCCGAAAATAGGTGATTTTGGAAAAAGGCGGCTTAGACCTAACATGTGGACCATTGAGACATTAGGCGATGGAAAGCTCCGGCGGCAAGCGAGATCCAAAGAGCCGTCAGGCAAAACAAGACGGGGGCCAACCACACCAACGGTTAAATTTTCGTCCATCCAGCGCACGTATTCCACCAAACAGTCGGCCGGTAACTCAGTATCTGGATTTAGCAATAAAACGTAACGAGGGATCAAGCTAGAATCAGCAGCGTCATGATGAACGCCCAAGGCGATCATCCCTTGATTATTTGCGGCCGGGTAGCCTACATTGCCACTGTTAGCAATTAGGTGGGCCTGGGGAAACCGCTCCTGCACCATAGCCACAGACTGATCGAGAGAAGCGTTGTCCACAACACAAACTTTATAGCTTATATTCCCAGTGCTCGCATAAACTGATTCAAGGCAGTTTTTGAGCAGGTCAGAGACGTTGTAGTTGACGATGATAACCGCCAAATCATATGACATAAGTAATTCCTATGAAGGGGAGATAGGAGAGGCGATAGCGTGATATTTTTAGCCGGTTACCGTATTGAATTACGAACTCACCTTAAAACTAACCGGCTAAAATTCTAGCACAATTGTATTTATGTGATCCTAGAGAGACCGATTTCACCAACTTATCTTACATTATGACTGACCTAATAAACGACCAACCAAACCAATCTCCCACGCTAAAACAACGAGCGGCCGACTATCTGATCACAATCGTTTTGATCATTATCACCTTCTCACTGGGATACGCAGCAGGGCAATCACGCTGGGCACCGGTTCGCATGCTGGGGTTAGCCTCACAAACCCCGGCTGAAGCGCAGCAAGCATTTACCTCTTTTTGGGAGGTGTGGGATTTACTCAATCACAACTCTTTAGATCGGCCGCTAGACCCGACCATTCTAGTGCAAGGGGCGATAGACGGGATGCTGGCAACCTTAGATGATCCACACACAGCTTATCTACCGCCAGCCCAACAGACTGCGATGGAAGATTCAATTCAAGGGGAATTGCAAGGGATCGGAGCAGAGGTTGAAAGTGTAGAGGGAGCGATCACGATTGTCTCGCCGTACGATGGCTCACCAGCGGCCGAAGCCGGTTTGCGGCCGGGGGATATTATACGAGAAGCGGATGGTACTGATCTAAGTGGGATGGATATTGGAGAGGCTGCCGCTCTGGTACGCGGCGAAGCAGGCACGGACGTCAACCTCGTTATCGAGCGAGACGGGGAACGCTTTCCACTCACAATCACACGGGGCATTATCAATCTACCAAGCGTGCTAGGTGAAATGTTAACAGGTGATGCGGCCGGGATCGCCTACATTCGAATTAACCGTTTTGGGGGAAAAACAGCCAGTGAACTAGATGCTTTATTAGCGGAGACAATTGTATTCAATCCGGCTGGGATCGTGCTTGACCTTCGGCGTAACCCTGGCGGTTCACTCACAACTGTTGTTGAGGTAGCAGATCATTTCTTGCCGAAAAGCGTCATTCTAAGCGAAGATTTTGGCAATGGGGAAAGCGAAGTCTTTGAGGCCACTGACGCCGGACAACTGGAAGTAGGCAAACTGATTGTGCTAATCGATGGGGGGAGCGCAAGTGCGGCCGAAGTGCTAGCTGGGGCGATTCGTGACAATGGACGAGGGGTTTTGCTGGGTACAACTTCATTTGGCAAAGGGACAGTCCAAAATTGGTTTTCGCTAAGAGATGGCAGTGGGGTAAGAATCACAACGGCCCGTTGGCTGACACCAGATGAAACGTGGGTTCACAAGACCGGCTTAACGCCAGATATTATAGTTGAACCGTTTGAAGGCTTTGTACAACCGTTAGAGAATGACGCCCAATTTGACGAAGCGATTGATTATTTATTGGGGCGCTAAACAATCATGTCGTTTCAATGCATGGTTTTGCAACTCCCAATAATTTACCCGATACTCACAGAAAACAAGGTGCTCAAAACCTAAATCTCCCTTTTGCGAAGGCATCCGGCCAAATCAACAACAATCTTGAATTTACTATATAAAGCCCTAATCGAAACCGCTTGCCTGTTACTGTTAGCTTTTAGTCTCGCTGGTCTTTTTGGCCGCTTTAATTGGATTGCTGACTTAACCAATCACACTCGGCCGTTTTTACTACTTGGGTCGATGATTGCCGTGATCCTCGCCTTTATATTCAATCGGTCCGCAGGCTCAACCGGCCTATACACGGCCCTAATCGCTTGTGTCATCAATGGGGTAATTGTGATTCCTTACATGGTACCTAGACTTAACCTAGGTCAGGTTTCAGAGGAGGCATTAACCCTCATGAGTGCCAATGTACTATACGACAATCGAACACCGGAACAATTGCTGGCTGTGATCGATGAAGTTAATCCCGACATTCTGATTTTGCAAGAAATGTCAGCCCACAATCAACGTCGGGCGGCCGCTCTGTGGAAAAAATTCCCCTTTGCCTCTGACAGTTACAATGGTGGCTTGCGAGAGATACTTGTTTTTAGCCAGCGGCCGTTTGATTCAATAGACTATATTGTCGGAGACAAGCCTTGGCGGCCGGAAGCGCAAATCAAGCTGACTTTTAATGGCACGCAAATAACGATTTTGGGTATTCATCCCAAAGCCCCGATGTCTGCCAGTCGGTTTGCCCGGCGTAACGCAGAGCTAGATCAAATCGCTGAGAAAATTGCCACGCTTGAGTCTCCCATTATTGTCGCCGGTGATATGAACATTTCTCCGTGGACCCCGATTTTTCGCAGTTTTTTGCGCCGTGCGGGTCTATTTGACGGCCGTAGGCGACACGGTCTAAATTTCTCTTGGTCTTTGAACGGCAACTTCCCCGTGATTCCTATCGACCACATCCTTTATCGGGGGGTCAATGTCCATTCCTTTACGAGTGGCCCAGACACAGGGTCAGACCATCGGCCGGTCATTATCGAATTCTCGGTTCCATCAGCCGAAAATCAAACATAAATATGGTAACCGTTCAGAGGGGTGTAAGGGGACGGGAAGAAAATCTCTTCTTCGGGGCTTAAAACCGCCCCGCCCCTTTCACCCCTACGAAGTTATGCGTATCAATGACAGGGGGACTGAACGGTTACTAAATATGAATGATCTCGAAAAACTACACGCTACGATGCGCAACTGCCAACTATGCCTAGATGCAGGGCATACCATTACCCCAGGAGCGGTTGTACGGGGCAACATGACGGCTGAAGCGATGCTTATCGGTCAGGCACCTGGCATCACGGAAGTGCAGGTTAAGCGGCCGTTTAATGCTGGCTCTGGCAAACGGCTGTTCAAATGGTTACAAGATGCGGACTGGGATGAGAATGATTTCCGAGACAATCAATATATGACAGCCGTCACCAAATGCTATCCTGGCCGTCACCCGAATGGCAAAGGGGATCGGGTTCCAAGCCGGCCGGAACAAGCACTGTGTCGCCCTTTTCTCGAATCTGAGATTAGGCTAGTACAACCGAAACTGATGCTGCTTGTGGGTAAGTTATC
>JBLIMP010000087.1:0-15354 GCA_047638855.1 Cellvibrionaceae bacterium
TCGAGTGTCAGTCCGGTCATTACGGCCGTGTGGCCACCAGATGACGTTCCCCACACAATGATTTTTTCAGAATCAACATGATAGGTTTCAGCATGCTGTTTCATAAAGCGGATCGCTGTTTTTGTATCTTTAATCTGGGCTGGAAATGGGGCGACCGGTGACGGCCGATACTCGACAACAGCGATAACAAACCCCCGTTGCGCAAAGCGAGCCAACTGAGCCAAGCTCGCCCCATTGTCTTGTTTGAACCAAGCTGATCCTTGGATAAAAACAATTAATGGGAAAGTCCACTTCTCATCTTCCTGCTGTTGCGGTTCGATGATATGCAGATGGAGCTGCACGCCAGACTTGCTCGCATACTCAACATTAAGATGGATGCCGCAAAAGCGTTCGCTATGATCGGCCGGAATGCTGACAATGCCATCTGACAAAACGGTACTTTCAGGAAATGTTTCGTGGCTCCAGTCTTGAGGTTCAATCATTTTCTTTTTCTCCTACTCTTGCTTAAACGATTGTCAGTCAAATTAGGATAGTCAGCAAATAAAAGAGTACCTATAATCTAGATATACGTCATTTTCTCACTCAAATGCCCGAAACTGAGCTTCATCTACATCTTGAAGGAGCTTTAGAACCGGAAACAATTTTAAATCTTGTTCAATATTCAACAGTAAAAGAAACCCCTCAAGCATTAGTAGATCAAACAAAATAACTATCATCGATATTGTCCACAATGTCAGCCCACCAAACATCGGCAAATGGGGTGTTCAGGTTATAGACATACTCTTGCATCAAACGAGCTAAGTTCGCCTGAGTTTCTGCAAATATATCACTATATTTGAGACCTGTTTCAAAATCGGAATAGTCGTCATTATCGATGTATGGGTCGGGATTTCCATTTCGGCCAGCTGGACCAACTAACATTGTGGCGCTATCGCCATCTGAAACGGCCGCCAAGTTCTCCTCCACTGAAAAGTTATTGTAAAGGGCTAGCGCTAGATCACGTTCGGCCGCAAAAACATCAAAATCAGTGCCATTATAAGTTCCAACAGTGGGTTCACCGCCTAAAAATGCTGGAAGAATATGTTAAGAAATTAGTTGGAAAAACGAGATTGTTCTAATCGTGACAAAAAGGATTTACAGATAGAATTAGTAAAACAGCTATTTGTGGAAATCGCCATATTCACAAGCGGAAAACAGGAGAAATTAAATGCACTATCGCACAATCACAAAATCAGGCATTAAGCTTTCAGAAGTCGGCATGGGGTGTAATCGCTTAGGTGGCAAAGAGCAGCCCGATTCCCATTGGATTAGCCTCATCCAACACTCGGCCGACCTTGGAGTCAATATTTATGACACCGCCGAAGGGTATCAGCACGGCCGGAGTGAAGAGATGCTGGGAGCCGCTCTCGGTAATCGGGACGACGTCTATATCGCCACAAAAGTAGGACGTGGCAAGAATGGTCCTGACTTCACCTTCGAGCGCATCTCTCTCCATGTTGAGGCGAGCTTGAAGCGGCTACAACGAACACACATCGACTTCTTGCAACTGCACAGCCCCAGCCGCCAGGAGCTAGAGCAGTACGATTGGGCTGAAAGCATGGTCAAACTACAAACACAGGGGAAGATTCGTTTTTGTGCCATGGCAATTAATACCGTCGAGGATGCTATCTGGCTAATCAAGCAAGGTTTGGTTGATCTGGTTCAGATCACCTACAACATATTTGAACCCGAAGCCGAAAACGAGCTTTTTGCAGTTGCAGAGCAGTTCGGGGTCGGTTTGATGGGTCGCCTGACGTTAGCCCAAGGGGTTTTAACCGGCAAGTTCCGGCCAGGCAAGCCGGTAGCATCAGACCATCGAGTGAATATGTCGGGCGAAGAACGTTTGAATAAACGGATCGAGATGGTTGAAGATTTACGGCCGATTGGAGAATCTTACGAGGGCGGCTTGACCCGAATGGCCCATCAATTTAGCTTGAGCTCGCCCGCCATCACCACGATTATTCCTGGGGCACGCACAATTCAACAGCTCGAAGAAAATGTAGCAGCTTCAAACGGTATGGGTTTGGCCGAAGGTGTACGTGAGAAAATCGAGGCGATCCGGCCGAGCTGGGGTGAATGGCAAGGTGGTTATTGGGCTGGTGGAAAGAAAAAGTAACAGGCTGTTAAACAGGCATTTTACCTGTGATAAAGGGTTGATTTAATGACAAGGGTTGAAAGAGATGAGATACGAGAGGAGCGAATTCACAACGAGGCTATCGTCGATACTTAAGCGCCAGAGGAACAAGCGATGGGTTGGTATTGCTATTTAGATGAAGCTTTCAACGATGTTTTTCTAATGCCGGTTCATCTTTTTGAAAATTGAACAAAATACAGTTGGCCCGGAGCATAAGGCGATCTAGAAGAACAAATTATCCCAAGAAATCCTCCTGGTCGCCTGCAGTTGAGAATATCTCAATTTCGCATAAAAGTTCTTAGAAAACTTTAGTTTATGAGCCATTTTTCCATGGCTCATATAAATCATCTCACAAACTATAGCTGCCCAACAACTGAAAACTGATGACCTGCGCATTACATGGTACGAGCGACCAAATATCCTCAACTGGGCGTTGTAACAGCCACATTCGCACAATGGCTAAAGATAATCCGTGCGCGACAATAGCAATCCGACCATCAGGAAATTCTTGGCAAACTTCTTGAATAGCTGCCAAAACTCTTTCCCTAGCTTCCCGCACCGTTTCCCCGCCAGGGGCCGCCACATCCAGTGGGTTCGCTTCTTGTGCTGCAAACTCAGGCCCAAACTGCTGCTTAATCTCATCAAGGCGCATTCCTTGCCAAGCGCCCTGATTAATCTCGCGCAGGCGAGGGTCCGTCTGAACATTCACAGGGGGTCTATTATCGTGAGGCTCACTTACACTGGCACCGCAGCCTGCTATAATCGTAGCCGTTTCTAGGGCACGCATTAGATCAGATGAAATAATCGCATCTACAGGTCTCCTCATCACCGTTGCAGCCGCGCGTTCTGCTTGCGTTCGGCCGGTTTCATTCAACGGAACATCTACTTGCCCAGTGTATTTCCCTTCTAGATCCCAGTCAGTTTGTCCATGTCGAATAAGCAATAAAGTTGTCATAGATGTTTTGAATACTCCCTATCAATTACGTCTTTACAAGCTAATATCGTGAGATTGATTTGTTCAAAATCACAAGAAATATTGTCAGAATAGTTAAACAAACCTCGCACAAAGTTTGCATTTCCGGATGTAGTTGGGGACGTTGCATTTAAAGCTATTCTTTGCAGGGAAACACTCGCACTTAGCTCGTTTTCTAGTAGTTTGTATCTTAGAAATATTTGCTGATTTGGATTCAAACATGAACCCATTTTTAAACGGCAAGGTTCTTGTAGACGTTTACAACCCTTGCTATTAGGTAGCATAGGATAGTGAACAATAGGGATATGAAACTGCATCTAAATCATTTACCTTTTCTAAATTTAGGGACTCTGGTATTTCGTTTCTAGCACAAACTGTAATGACGAAATAAGCACCTGCGAGTGTGATTTCTACATGATAGAGGATAATACAAGGCTCGGATAATTGCATTAAGACATATGTCCCTTGACATGGCTTGAGCAGGCACCCTTATAGAAAGATATAGTCCCTATGGGTTAAATGAGGCCATCCCATGTCTTTTCTTCTAGCTCTCAACCACAAACGGAAAAGTAAATAAGCCAGCTAAAAGCATGAAAATATCATAGAAGACAACAAGAGCTACTGCATAAGAAATGTCAGCCCATTCCCAAGAAATCGGGGCTGTCAAAGTAGCAGTCACAGACCCGGCGGCAAGCACGGCGGGGAGTGTTAAAGGCAAAAGCAACACGGGCAGCAAAACATCTCTCGCCTGGGTTTGAATCGTCATCGTGGTCACGAGCACACCTGCCGCTACAAATCCAATTGTACCTAAGGTTAAAATACCAAGTACGTAAGGGGAAAGAAACGGCCGATTAAAAAAGATGAAAAACATGAAGGCCAAAGCCACTTCGAGACCCAGTGAAAAAATAAGCACTGAGCCAACTTTCCCTAAATAAATCGCTTGGCGACTAACCGGAGCCATAAGCAACCCATCCATACTGGAATTCTCTCGCTCTATGGCAAATGAACGATTCAACCCCAAAGTGCCTGCCAGTAGAATAGTCACCCAAATCAACCCGCCTGAAACATTACGTGAAGCTGCCAAATCTCCACGTAAAGCTAAGCTAAAAGTAACCACCGCTGCCAAAGCAAAGAAGACCATCACGCTGATGGTCTGTCCTGTACGTTGCTCCAAACGCATATCTTTTTTTATTATCGTGAGAACCGATTGAAAAAAAGGGGTCACTTTTTCAGTTATTAGAAGTAGAGGTTAGGCTAACCACCCGCCAATTCGATTAATTGTTCCAAGGAGGCAGCATCAATAATTGTGAATTTCCGCCCTTTAACGCCTACCCAACCCTGGCGGCGGAAACGTCCCAGTGCTTTGTTCACACTAACACGAGTTGCCCCAGTCATTTCAGCTAGGTCAGTTTGAGTCAGAGAAATTTCAATCTGAACACCATTGGCCGTTTCGCGGCCGTGTTGCTCTGAAAGTTTAAGGAGTGTACGGGCCAAGCGGCCGGGCAAATCAAGAAAGAAAATATCACTAATTTGCGAATTCATATGGCGCACACGACGAGCCAAGCTAGTCAATACATGGCGTGCAAAAGCTGGGTGATCGTCGATGAAACGCATAAAATCATCACGGTGCAAAGTGAGTGTTTCAGTTGGTGCAATCGCCTCAGCGGTTGCAGACCGGGGAGATTCATCCAATAATGCCAACTCACCAAAAAAATCACCTTGGCCCATAATGGCCAATAAGGCTTCTTGCCCTTCTGGATTTGAGTGTGAAATTTTAATCTTTCCACTCAAAATAATATATAAAAGGCCACCTGGATCGCCCAAATGAAAGACTGTGCTTCCTGCTTGAAAACGACGGGGAATTAAAAGTCGAGCAAGCTCATCTACCTCGGCTGGGGTAAGGTTTGTAAAAAATGGGACTGAGGTTAGAAACCGTTTTGAGACCTCTGCATCTGAGTTCATGCTTGCACCTTAAAAGCTAATATTTATTTTGTATAGGAAAACAATACTGAATATCTTATTATTTTACCTCACTCAACATAACTCCCCAAACTTAAAAAGGCGGCAAACGGTCAAATAAAGCGTGAAGAGATCATAAAACATGTTAAACAAAAAACTGCTTTGCAACTCTTCCTTTGGCATCATCTAAAGCTACTGAAATTTCTTGATCGGATGCAGGTTGCCCGCCACCTTGCGCCAATGATTGTTGCCCACCTCCAGACTTTGAGCCAATAGCATCTAACACGGTGCGTAACAGGTTCCCCATATGGTATTTTTCTTCGGCCGAAGAGCGAAACAACAACATGGCTTGGTCTCCCGAGCTACCAAGTAAAACAATTCGGTTTTCAGATAAAGTCAAAATATTGGCGATTTGACGTAAGCTATCAAGCGATTCTCCATTGGAAAATACATGAGTCAAAATATGGGTATCATTAACTTGTTCAAACTTATCTTCTATTTGACTTGCAACAATGGCTAACTGCTCCTTCCGCAAATTGCGCACTTCACGCTCCAAGGCTTTCATCTCTTTCTGCAACTTTTCAACAGAGCCTAATAAGCTATCGGCCCCTGTCGATAATTGGCGAATTAGATCATCTAAAATGTCAGTTTTTCGACCGTAATTTGCAATTGCACGATTGCCGCACAAGAACTCTACGCGTAACATCTTTTTTCGTCTTTCTAGTCGCGTAACTTTGATTAAGCCTATTTCGCCTGTTCTTGCAACATGTGTGCCACCGCAAGCGGTCAAATCAAACCCTGTAATATCCACCAAACGTATGAGTCCGCCCTCAACGGGTGGCAGCTTACGAATAGGCATCAACTGAGCCTCTTCAACAGAAACTTGACTAATTTCTACCGGCCGGTTCTGCTGAACAATCTGATTCGCCAATGTTTCGGCCATCGTGACTTGGGTCTTTGTCAGTGCAGTTGCATCAATATCAATTGTGCAAAACTCGGGCCCCATGTGAAAACTCAGCGTGGGGGCATCAACCGCATCAATAAATGCCCGTGACAGAATATGTTGCCCGCAATGATGCTGCATATGGTCAAAACGTCGCTGCCAATCTACTTCCCCAATCACCCTACCTGCAATATTATTGATTTCAAGAGAATTGTTTTCTAGTAAGTGGATAATCAATCCATCTTCTTTGCGAACAATAACATCGATTACTTTTATTTTAAAACTTAACCCGGAATCAGAATCAACCCCTGAAAATGTACCTACATCATGTGGTTGTCCACCCGAAGTGGGGTAAAAACAAGTTTGATCGAGCACGACAGCTGGTTTATCGTTAAAGATTAAACGTTCAACAATTTGAGCGTCAAAAGTGGTTGTGTAGGAATCCGTGTAATAAAGACGGTCAGACATAAAAGTATTTGTTTTAAAATTGGGGCCACTTTGTCTAAGCTCAGTTCATAGAGAGATTTTTCTTTCTGCAATATGGAAATTTCTTATGTAACAGAGTGTGTAAATAAGCTCAAATTTTACTCTTTAATCTGTAGGCATCAATCACATATTAATTTTTCGGCATAATTGGTAGCAAAAAGTTAAAGCGAGCTCCACCTTCCTCTGGTGAGTCAACCCAAATCTCGCCCCCGTGTGCTTCAACGGCCAAACGGCAGAATGCAAGTCCTAACCCTACCCCTTTTCGACCATCGCCATCTTTAATACGGCGGAACTTGTCGAAAATAACCTCGCGAAACTCCTCAGCAATACCAGGCCCTTGATCTTGAACTGAAATATCCAGCCCATTGTTCGCATCATTTTCTTTGACAATTATAGTGATTAAATGACCATCTGAGCTATATTTCAATCCATTATCAAGCAAATTAATAATGACCCGTCGCACCATATCTGAGTCGATATAAATATCTGGGATAAAGATAGGTAATTTACGAGCCAATCTAACATTGCGTCGATCAAATGAAGCTCTTAAAGACTCTTCTGCATCATCAATCAGTCTAGCAATAGATGAAAAACTTTGATTCTGGAGCGTGTGCCCAGCTTCCAATCGATTAATGTCTAGCAACGAGCGGATTAGGCGGCGTAGACGCTGGCTCGACCGGATTGCAACATCCATCATATTTACAATTAAGGAGCTACTGGTGTCTGGCAAGTCCTCGCTTACCAACTCAAGACTGGCAATAATGTTGGCCAGCGGGCTTTGCAGATCATGAAAGAGCATAGCAGTTAAGTCCTCTCGCATGTTTTGTAGCTCAATTGTTTCAGAAATATCATGGTATATCCACTGCAACACTTGGCGATCAGCAGCACGATCATCTGAATTAACAAAAAGACGCTTTGCATAGACTTCAACAACAGTCTTTTTACTTGTTTCTTTACTCACGACCTCACTTGTAAACATTTTTATCTGGCGTGTCTTAATTGGTTTAAATTGCCGCTCGCCCATTACACCCGTATCCACAATGTGCAGATCATTGATATGCTTAACAAGCATATCTAACCGTGACAAACCAAATAGTTCACATGCGCGACTATTTGCTTCAATGACATACCCTGTGCGGTCCGTTAAAATAATCGGGTCAATACTATCTTGAAATAAACCAATGTAGCGTGCTTCTGCTTTTTGCGTCCGGGTAAATTGTTGAGCGTTACTGATTGCTGAACTTGCCAAATTAGCCAAGTTAACCAAAAGATTTAAATCTTCAGTTGTAAAGTAGCTACGGGTTGTAGGATTAATCGCTTGAATCGTACCAAGAACCTGCCCTTTTATTTGTAGTGGTGCCACAATAGTTGCAGACGTCTGATGGCCAGTCCTTCGATCACCTGTTGCGATAAATCGAGGGTCATTATGTGTATCATTAACCATCGCAGGTGCCTTGTGCTCAACAACCCACCCAGACACCCCTTCTGTAGATGGCATCCGCATCCCTATAATTTGCTCGCTCCCAATGCCATTTGATACTGTATAAACCAACTCGTTCGTCACGCTATCGACTAGGGCAATTGAAAGTGCTTCAACCTGCAAAAACGAATTCGTCTGCTCTAGCAACGATTGCATAATTTGCTCTAAATCAAGAGATGAATTAATAACTTTGCTTGTTTCGTTGAGCAAGGTAGTCACATTAAGCTGGCGTTGCGTCTCTTCATATGATCGTGCATTATGAATGGAGACAGCTGCCTGATTACACAAAGTACGAATGATCGAAACTTCTTCGTCATAGAATGATCTGACACTAGAACGATCCATCAGCAAAGCAATACCTAGAATGCCAGATGGGGCCATCAAAGGCATAATCAACATAGTTGAAAGGCCCAAACGCTGCAAAAGATAAAGCTCTGGGCGCTCAAGTTGCGAATTCTCGATATTCATCTGCACGAAACGAGGATTTGCTAAAAGATCTTTAACTAGGGCTGCATTATTGATGCGCAACTGGTCTTGTTTCGGCATCATAATGGCTTGGTCGTCACGCATATACATCGTCTGCCCAATTAATTCGCCGGTTCCCTTATCTAACTCAAGCAGAGTGCACGTTTCTATATTGATTAGGCGGACGATGTGTTCAGCAACGAGTTGAATCACATGACTAACATCAAGCGAAGATGAAATTTGTGAAGCCGCATTCACCAACACATGCAGAGACTCAGCTTGCCGTTGGCTTTCAGCATATAGCTGTGCATTCGATATAGAGGTAGAAATTTGCTCCGAAATGACCAATATCAGACTTAAATCTTGCTCGCCAAATTGGTCGATCCCGTTCTTTATGAGTGTAATGGTTCCCATAACTCGACCATAAGCTTTTAAAGGAATACACATTGCCGACATGCTTACTGTGCTTTCCGTGCCCTGTGACAACCAACGTTCATCGTCATTGGTATCAGAAATCAGAATAGGATCCCCAGTTTGGATAACCTTTGAAGCTAAACCGGTATCCATAATTTGCTGAAGGTGATCTTTATTAGCAGACCCAAACCCTTTTTTGCTATCGAACATGTGGGCGTGTTGTAGCTTGTATTCACGGTCTAAAACAAACAGGCTTCCGGTATCGGTTTTTAGTGCACCGATGCAAGTGCGCAACACTTCAGGCAAAATCCGTTCAAGGTCAAGACCCGCCGTCACCTGACTTAGAACAGAGCTAACTCTAAATAACACACGAAGGTGATGACTATCTGATTTTTTCTGAAGATCGGATGTTGTACGAAGCATATGGGAAATCAGTTTAACCTGACTAATGACAAATCATAATCTTACAATTGTGATCGAATGCCAATAGGCGATCAGTATAACATATTACACTTTACAAACTGATAGGATAGAAACATAGTATATGGGGCTTTGATTATCGATATATATATATTCTTTTTAGGTCGTCTTCACCCTATCTTATCAAAATTTTGAAGTGAAGAAATGCTGTATAAGACTATATCAATTTTTGGAGTACTGACCTCCTTAAATCTGTTATTTTGGGAAATTCAGGGAAATTAGTCAAATTCCCAATGACGGTTCACGTTTTGCATCATTTTTGCGATGTATGCTTGTTCTAAATCGACGCCAACATAGTTTGCCAGCTTTAGAATGTAAGCCATGAGATCTGCTAGTTCATCACCGATATGAGTCCGATTTTCTCGAATAGCCTGCTGATGAGCCTCGGCCGTCTCCATGCCCATACTCACCAGGCTAGTACGGCGTGTCCAGATTTTTGTAAAATCACGCGCAAGCTCCCCCATCTCTTCAACAAGCAAGATGTAATTATAGAAGAGATCTGGATCAAACTCTTTTTCTTTGTCCAAGAAGTTGTGGAAGTTTTGATAGCTGGCTAATGCCCCTGTACTCGGGAGCAGATTGTGTGTATTTAATAGTGGATTTTCGTCGGCCGGTTTTGGGGAATGTGAAGTTTTAGCTAATGCCGCCTCGATCTGAGCGGCAGCTACGGCAACATCATTGGGACGCGCGATAAAATCCAGCTGTGATACATCGATTTTAAGCACTTGCATATCACCTTGGTCAGATAAATTCGAAAGCCATTCTTCATAAGCGGCCGACAGTCGCTTGATGTAATCTGGGTCCATATCCCGTTCGTACGGCCGGTCTCGTTGAGCAATACGCTGCATAATGATTTCATGGTCGGCCGTCAGATACACCAATAGATCAGGGCGCCGAATTTTTTCCCCCAAAGCAGAATGAACCCGGCCGTACATCGCCAATTCATCATCTTTTAGATTCAGCCAAGCAAATAGCTCGTCTTTAGCAAACGTATAATCTGCGAGCAAGTTGCCCTTTGCAAGCGCTTCTGGAACCGCTAAATTTTGCTGTTGATAACGGCTGAGCAGAAAGAAGAGTTGTGTTTGAAAGGCATAACGATCTCTGTCTGAGTAGAAATCGGCTAAAAATGGATTTTCTTCAAAAACCTCAAGCAAAACAGATGCATTAAAGTAGTCTTTTAAATAGCGGGTTAAAGTTGTTTTACCAACTCCGATTACCCCTTCGATAGCGATAAATTTATTCATACGATTTAACTTCGGTATTATCGGTTTTCTCTAAAACAATTTTTACGGCCAAGCTTGTTTCCACTGTAACAGCGGCCCTAGCCGCCAGCCTATGGCCTGCCACCCAAAGAAGCCCTTTTTCATCCGCAATTAAAGGCCATTGGTCCCGGAGCAATACGGGGATTTTCCGATCAATCATTAAGTTTTTCAACTGAACATCACCGTTGAACCGAAACGGTCGGAAAGATTCGCCCTGCCGACGGCCACGCAAAACAAGCTCTGATCCTTCTTTAATTGACAAAAATGCAACCCACCGATTTTCGGCCGCTTCCTGTAGAACGATCTCATCGGGCAAAATCGGAAAGACATGTAATTGCCATTGACCATTGCTTAATTTTACCGTTGAAGGCTGATCTATTCGAATACCGAGTTCCGTTTTAGAATCTATAATCTGTGGTGCATCAAACAAAGCGGCCGCAGAATTGTGGTACACCAATAAGATGTCATAGGTTTTCTGTACCCACACTGAGCCAGACAACTGGTAGCGTTTGTCTGTTCTTTGCTGCGATAAGCCCAATCTCGCCGTTTCAAGGTTTTCTTGTGTTATATCCAAGGATGAGCCGTGAACATGAGCATATAATCGACGCAATGCGTAACGTTGAAAGCTTGTATTACCAGTATGCCATGCGTCAAAATCAAGTGACCCCCAACCTATACCTGACTCTTCGGCCGTTTGTTCCCAATATCGGTCATGCACTTCTTCTAGAGCCGCCCAATCATCTTGTAGAATTCCGGCCATTTGGCTTAATGATTTTTGAATTTGTGGATTAAATTCTTCTTCCAACAAAGGAACAAGGGTGTGGCGAATCCGATTACGGGTATATTTCTCATCATTATTTGATGGATCTTCAAGTAGGTTTAAGCCGTGTTCAGCCGCATACGCGTCGAGCATATCAGGAGAGGTGGACAGCATCGGCCGAACCAAATTAATAACTTGCTCGTCATTTCCGGCAAGATAAGTTTGCTCACGCATACCGGTAAGCCCATTTAGGCCACTGCCACGTAACAAGTGAAGCAGAACTGATTCAGCCTGATCACCTGCATGATGACCTGTGAAAATGTGGCTAGCCCCAACTTTGACAGCTACATCTTTTAATAGTGTGTAGCGGGCCATACGCCCATTATTTTCCGTAAAGGTATCAGCTGTAAGTGGTGTTTGCTTGATCTGGCATTCGCTCCCCCATGAAATGGCCATTTGCCGAACCTGCTCGCATTCGGCCGCTGATTCCGGCCGTAATCGATGATCAATCGTCACGACAATCAATCTTTCAGTGATCACTGGTGAATGGGCCAACCAATGGAGTAGACAAAGAGAATCACGACCACCTGATACCGCCACAACCAAGGGGCCATGTTCTTGCAATGTAGGGTTCGCTTTGAAAAAATTGGCTAGTACTTGATCAAACTTGCTCATCAATCCTATTTCTTAAAATCAATTCTAATCTAAAACAAAAACGACACGCCTAAGCGTGCCGTTTTACTGCTTGTAGGGCGGGTGGGACTCGAACCCACAAGAGCCAAGGCTCGGCGGATTTTAAGTCCGCTGCGTCTGCCAATTCCGCCACCACCCCAAGCGATGCGTAATTATCAGTATTCTAAGTGCAATTGTCAATTTTTCATTTAAATGGGTCTGCTCTTGATTAACATCGTCCAGTTACCACGCTGTACAGCTTTGCCTGTTTGGTTTTTAATGGTCACTTTCAATATGACTTGACCGCCCCCTAATTTAGGCAAAGCTTTAAGTTCTTTGATTTCTAAAACAACGTGGATAGTGTCGCCGAAAAAGACTGGGGTGCTGAATTTCGTCTCTAAATCTCGAAATGCGATGACAGTCCCTTCCATAAAGCCGGTTTGTACAGCAAGGCCAGATGCAATGGATAAGATCAATAGACCATGTGCGACCCTACGCCCAAAACCAGCTTCAACCGCATAAGCATCGTCTGTATGGATTTGATTGTAATCGCCTGAAAGCCCTGCAAAATTCACAACATCGGTCTCTGTGATGGTTCGGCCGACTGATATGATTTTGTTTCCCAATTCTAAATCTTCAAAATAAAGACCGCGTGGTTCTAGTGATTCATCTGACATCTGGTTAATCTCCTAACAACAATTTGCGCGAATTATACCAAAGTCAGTTTCGAGAAGGGATACGATCCCAAAATAGAATACAAAATGTGAATTTTGATACATGGCTTGTAAGATTTATTCGATAAGGTCAGTGAACTAAATGCATTCAGTTCGCCTCGGGTGGGACCCCTTTGCAGAATACACCGTATTCTAACAATGGCGAATTGAGCACCATGATAGGGATAAATCCCTCATGTCCAAACGGGTCTGGATTTTACTCTGGACCCGTTTTTATTTAGAACCAATGGTAAAATCAGCCGCATGCAACCCGTTTTATCACACTACCAAGTTAAACCTTTACTCCAACATAGATCACAAAACTTAAACAACCCGGCCGAAGTCACCCTCTCCTTTGACTTAGGCTTAACGCAGACCCAGGCCAGCTTATCCGCCGATGGTTTGCATTTTGCAGACTTTGCACCCGTTTCATGGAATGACCTGACCCTGATCACCGGCGAAGAAAACGCCGTCTTTGAACTATTTGATGATGGCGCTGTGCAAAAAGTCAGTACATTTTCAGAAGAGCTACAACGTTCTTACTCTCTATTCCCAACATTATCAGCCCCAACCATGCTCGTATCAGGGATTACGATGCACCGCATCGTCAATTGTGACCCACATCAAGATACGCTGAACAAGATTAAAGCATTTGGTGGTCCGCCACTGGGCAAAGTGCTAGACACAACCATGGGATTGGGTTACACCGCGATTCAAGCAGCCCGCACAGCCTCATCTGTCCTAACCATTGAGATCGACCCGGCCGTGGTTGAGATTTGCCAGCTTAACCCATGGTCGAAAGGACTGTTTGAGAAAGAAAATATCGAACGGCGAATAGGGCACTCGTGGGACGTCATAGAAGAGTTTCCAGACAATTCATTTTCCATAATCACCCATGATCCACCCATGTTTAATATGGCAGGTGAACTTTATTCGCTGGAGTTTTATAAAGAGCTTTATCGGGTTTTAAGCCACAAAGGGCGTTTGTTCCACTATATCGGGAATCCAAAAAGCAAGTCTGGGGCGACGGTTACCCGAGGTGTCATTCGTCGTTTGCAGGAAGCTGGGTTTACTCGTGTGTCCAGTCGGGAGCAGGCTTTTGGGGTGTTAGCGACTAAATAGGAAAGCGGCGTTAAGAATTGAACGCCGCTAAATCAACGTTCATTTTTCTGAATTTATCGGCCGCGTGTTGTAATTCACCAATAATCATCCTTTGAATCGGCAGAACCCGCTCTTCCGGCCCTACAACCGTAAACGTGTCAAGCACGGCCGAAATCTTGCCAAAAACTGACTGTGGGGATGTTGGGTTTTGTTTGGGCAAAGGTGTTTGGTCGGTTGGCTAGTTGGTTAGTGAGCGCAACCCACCAACCAACCAACTAACTAACTATCCAACTAGTAAACTGGTTTAAACGGCTTGCCTTCGGCCGCCATCTCTTTGGCTTGGTCGTACCAAGATGTAGCGTATCCGTCCCATTCGGCCGCTGCTGTTTCTGCGCTACCAAACAACATGTGGGTCGTGTCGAAGTTGATGGCCGTTGACTTTCCAATAGCGACATCTTTCCCCTCAGCTTTGAGTTTTTCCATATTGGCCTTGTCTCGCTCAAACGCTTTCGGGTGCGGCCCGTGATCAAGCCCGGCCGGATGCAGGGTAAACATCCCCGGCTCGATACCCGCTTTCGAGAAGAAATTTCCTTCGTGATAAAAGATAAATTCATCATAGTCGATATTACGATGATAAAACGGCAGCCGTAGCGTCTCTTCATTGCCTAAAGCGCGTGGGGCAAACGTCGTGACCAGCACATCTTGGCTCTGGAAAGTGGTATTGGCAGTAGGGACAACATGGTTGTTCAGCATCGAAATCGGCCGTATGTCACGTACGTTCAAGATGTACGGACAAAGCGTTCCTTTCCAACCCACCACAGAGGCGAGCGGGTTAAAGTCGTACCACATCTTCGTGAGTCGTCCGAGCCGTTTGACCCGCACTTCGTATTCATCCGCATCCCATTTTTCGCGCGGAGCATCAAATTCTGGCAGGCGCAACACCCCTTTATCAAAGATAGCGTGTTGTCCTAGCAAACCACGATCCGGGATTTGATAAGGTGAAATCGATTCAACAATGAGCATGAAGGTACGATTATCTTCGGGCAAAACCCGATACAAACAACCACGCGGGATAACGATATAGTCGCCCCGTTCGTATTCAAGCACCCCATACTCTGTTTCAATCCGGCCGTACCCGTCGTGAACAAAATAGATTTCGTCCCCATCAACCGATTTATAAATGTAGGGCATCGCTTCCTGCCGCTTGCTGAGGAAAAACGAAAGGGTCTTTTTTCCACACCAAACGGCGGCCGAAAGGAGCTGGGTTGGCAAGGCGTTTGGGTCTTCGCTATCGGCCGTGACCATTTTACGGCAGTCAATCGCGCGCGGCCGTAAATCCCCTTCAATCCGATTCCAGTGGGATGGAGGCTCGGTGACATAAAGATGGGAAGCTTCTTCGCTGAAAAACCCTTCCCGGGCATGTTCGAGTTCAAATGTACCGGTTGGTACGCGTACATGGGCCTGATCAGTATA
>JBLIMP010000088.1:0-15187 GCA_047638855.1 Cellvibrionaceae bacterium
GCAGCCTCCCGGCCGAAATCGGGCAACTCTCCAAGCTCACGACGCTCGACCTTTCTCACAACAGCTTGAGCAGCCTCCCGGCCGGAATCGTCCAACTCAAACAGCTTAAAACATTATTGCTGCATGGCAATCCTGAATTAAATATTCCGGCCGAGCTTTTGGGTGAAGATACTTGGAACAATAAAGACGCCCAAAAAATCCTAGCTTACCTGCGCGATTCACAGCAACAGCCGCAACGCCAGCTAAATGAAACTAAAATGCTTGTCGTAGGGCAAGGGGGTGTGGGTAAAAGTTCACTCATCAATCATCTCATTGGCAACCCGTTTGACCCTAGTAGCCCCAAAACAGGCGGAATCGACATTCACCACCTTGATCTCGCTTTAGACCAACGATCGGTTCGGCTTAATATTTGGGACTTCGGCGGCCAAGAAGTGATGCACGCCACCCATCAGTTTTTCCTTACCCAACGCAGCCTCTACCTCTTTGTCTTGGACGCCCGCATTGAACGGCATGCCAACAAGCCCGACTACTGGCTCAACCTCATCGAACAATATGCCAGTGAGCATGCTCCGATCATCATCGCCATCAACAAAATCGATGACAACCCGATCTTAAGCCTAAATGAATCAGCCTTCAAAAAGAAATACAACATCAAAGCGATTATCCGCACCTCCTGCGCCCACGGAACCGGACTGGCAGAGCTTCAAGAAGCGATTCATCAAGAAGTTGACCAGCTCCCCCACGTGAGCGATACCCTGCCGGCAAGTTGGTTCAACGTCAAACAGACTCTTGAAGTAGAAAAGCAAACCAAAGACATCATCGAATTTACCTCGTTTGCTGATTTGTGTGCCAGCCAATCAGTTGCCCCAGAAAATTGCCCAACGCTGCTGGGCTTGTTGCACGATCTGGGGACAGTGCTCAACTTCTACGGCAAAGCAGCTAACCAAAATGCGGAGTTGGTTCTTGAAGAAACCAATATCCTAAACCCTGAATGGGTCACCAGTGGGGTCTATGCGATTCTTAATTCTGAGATGGTCTTTAACAGCAAAGGTTTGCTTAAGCAAACCGATTTATTCGCCATATTAGACTCAAAACGATATCCAAACTTCATGGCCCGTGAATTTATCTTGGGGATGATGAAACAGTTTGAACTGGCGTTCCAGATCGGGGCCAGCCAGCAATATCTCGTCCCTGATCTGCTGTCAGAGGATGAACCCACCATAAAGGGGTTTATAGCTGGCGAAACGCTTAATTTTGAATACCGCTACACCAATTTCTTTCCATCCAATATTTTTACCCGCTTTATCGTGCGCCAGCATGAACGGATTAAGGATCGCACCGATGAGCTATGGCGCAACGGGGTTGTGATTCATTTTGAGGGGATGGAGGCGTTGGTGCGGGCAGATGGGCCGTCGAAACGGGTCACGATTGAGGTGCAGGGGAATCAGAATCGTCGTCGAGAGCTGTTGGCGATTGTACGTAGCACGTTTGATGCGATTCATGGGGCGTTTGCAAAACTGCGTGTGCATGCGATGATTCCCATCCCGGATGAAGAGGATGCGGCGGTGTCGTATGAAGCTTTGCTGATTCATGAAAGAGAAAACAGAAGTGAAATATTTGTAGAAGATTTGGGTAAATTTGTGCAGGTTGCGCCGTTGTTGGCTGGGGTTGATGGGCCAAAATCAAATCGGGAGCTATTGGCGCTGATGCGAGATCATTTTGATATCGTTGAAATTAATCAGCTGATGTTTGAAATGGGAATTGACTACGAAGATTTTGAAGGCTACACACGGGGGAAAATGCAATACGTTATCAATGTTTTGCGGCATCTTCAACAGCGGGGCAAGGTTGATGTGTTTTTGGCAGAAATGAAGCGTTCGCGGCCGGACATTCGGTTGTAATCAAGGCTGTTGACCCTATGGTATTCTCTGCAATGGGGCGACACATTCGCACAACTGTTTTTCATTCAACCACGTATTTTCGGCGAATGTGATCGCACCCTACAACCCTCACACGTATTCAACTAAGCTTCGCACGAATGCGTAGCCAGTCATTTATAACCCCCGCACGTATTCAACTAAGCTTCGCACGAATGCGTAGCCAGTCATTTATAACCCTCGCACGTACTCAACCAGGCTCCGCACGAATGCGTAGCCAGTCATTTATAACCCTCGCACGTATTCAACCAGGCTCCGCACGAATGCGTAGCCAGTCATTTATAACCCTCGCACGTATTCAACTAAGCTCCGCACCATTACCCCCGTCCCGCCCTTCGTCAAATAACTCCGATCCGTTTCTTCAGCCTTACCCGAATGCATATCCGCCCCGGCGATGTCGATATGCGCCCACGGCCAATCTCCCACAAAATGGGCCAAGAACCGTGCCGCTGTAACGGCCGAAGCCATCCGGCCGCCGGTATTCTTGATATCAGCCACATCACTTTTTAACTGGCGATCATACGACTTGTCGAGCGGCATCCGCCACAGCGGTTCGCCCGATGTTTCTCCGGCCGCAATCAAGGCCGTATGCAACGCATCATCGTCCGTAAATAATGCTTGGGTCCGATTGCCCAGCGCCACCATCTTGCCCCCTGTTAACGTCGCTAGGTCGATAACCACCATCGGATCAAGCGTGTCGGCATAACACAACGCATCGGCCAAGATCAAACGACCTTCCGCATCGGTGCTAATAATTTCAACGCTTACCTTGTTCTTGGCTACAAACACATCGTTGGGTTTGTAAGCCGTACTGCTCACCATATTTTCAACCGTTGGCACGATCCCGATCACATAAACAGGCAGATTGAGTCGGCCGATCACGTTCATCGCCCCGATGACGGCCGCAGCCCCACCCATGTCACCCTTCATCCCAACCATGCCATCTGACGATTTGATCGAGTAACCGCCCGTATCAAACGCAACCCCTTTGCCCACCAGCACAACTGGCTGGCGATTTGTCGCTGACGATGGGTTGTGCTCCATCACAACAAATTTCGCCTGCTCACGTGACCCTTGCGTCACCGCGAGCAGAACTTCCATTTTTTGTTCACGCATCCATTTTTCGTCATAGGCTTTGCCACTAATGCCAACTTGCCCACACATTTTTGTGGCGGCATTGGCAATGGCGGTTGGTGTAGCCACATTGCTGGGCTGATTCACAAGCGTCCGGGCCAAGGCAACCCCTTCGGCCATCGCTTCGCCCACGGCCGCGCCCGCTTCAATGTCACCGATTTTCATCGCATCAAATTCGATCAAGATGAGCTCGTCGATAATTTTTGGATTGGATCGATTCAGTGACCGAGGGGCATCGTACTCATACAAAGCCATTAGACTTGCTTCAACAACCGCTTGGGCCGCCCCTTCAACCGTTAATCCGCCGATACCAGCCCCGTGGACAATTGTTGCCACGGTGTTTGCACCCATGTCGCGCGCCTTTTTGATCGCACTCCCGGCCGCCTCGCGCACCGACTCTAGGCTAAACCCATCTCGTGGCCCCAGCCCCACAATAATGACTCGCTTCGCCGGAATGGCACCTCTTGGATAAAGCACAAGCGTCTCTCCCAACTTGCCGCTAATATCACCAGAATCGATGACTTCCTGAATAGCACCGCCTAAAGTTGTATTAACAGCACCCGTTCCCCCGGCCGGAGATGAAACATCTGCAAATAGGTTGACAATGATCGCATCAGCCGCCGCTCCTCGAATATCACCCTGTTGAACTGTAATTTCCATTTGATTCTCTCCTGTAATTTAGATTAGAGATTGGGTCTCTAATCGTTCGCTTTTAGTTTTTGCCGCTCAATTTTATTTCTTAAGACCCACGCACTTTTTAGCCGGTAAACCGGCAAGATTACCCATGTTACAAACCTGCTTGGCGCAAGTCCTTTGTATCAGGTTTTAGCCATTTGCATAATCAACCAACAAATTGCTATCATCTTTTAGCCCTCTACCATTCCCCAGCATAGCCAACGGCCAATCCGTCTAATTCTTTAATCATCCAAGCATGTACTAGTTCATTGGCTTGGCGAATATGCAAACTGTCATGCACGACCCAAGCGGCAAACATATCGGCCGCAGTCAGCTTGCCAAACTCTGGATGAATTGTTTCATTGTCCCAATGAGGGTCTTTGAGATTGCGTAGCCAGTCGATTGATCTAGCTCGCTCTGTCACAAAGGATTTGATACTGGTCATCAAATCCCGCTCATTGTATTTGCGTTCAGCAGCCCAATTCTGGGGGAAGATGGGGGGGAACTGTTCGCCTGGCATATTGAGCAGGTAGTTCACGCGTTGTCGAAAATCCTCTCGTTCAGCGTCGATCATGTGATACATGACTTCAAGAATTGACCACGAGTTGGGGTCCGGCCGCCAGCGAGCTTGCTCTTCAGGCACATCACGTACAAGCCATGTCAATGACAACCCGTTGCGTTCCATTTGATATAAATAGGGTTCAATATTCATAGGGCTATTTTCTGGGTCGGCCGCCTACTTGTCAATTTTTAATGCATACTATTCCAAATCTTTTTGAAGGTACAATTTAACTTATGAAAATATTAATGACAGGCGGTGCAGGCGATTTGGGATTGGTACTCACGCCTCTATTAGCAAATCGGGGTGACCGGCCGATATCGTTCGACATACGGCCGTCAATCCATCCCCAAGCAGTTGATTATCAAGGATCAATTCTCAATCGTGATCAGTTGAATACAGCGATGCAAGGTGTTGATATCGTTGTTCACATCGCTGCTTGGCACGGCATCCATCTGGTACGAGGTGAGAAAAACGCTTTCGACTTTTGGGATCTAAACGTAACTGGCACATTTAATGTCTTAGAAACGGCCGTTCAAAATGGAATCAAAAACATCGTCAATATTTCTAGTACCAGTATTCACGACACGTTAGACATTTACGGTAATAGCAAAGTTCATGCCGAAGCTTTGGCCCAAACTTATGCCGGTCGACATGGTTGTAACATCATCAATTTACGCCCGCGTGCTTTTATCCCTTATTGGAACAAAGCTACTTATCCAAACTATATCGAGTGGGCCAAATGGTTTTGGCCTGGAGCGGTTCATATCGACGATGTGGCTCAGGCCGTTATTAAAAGCATCGACCTTCTGACTCTTAGAAAGTTCGATGAACCTTTAACTTTAACCGTTGATGGTGCTTACGATTTTAGCGATGAAGATCTATCGCAGTGGGACGTAGACGGCCCGGGAACAACATTCGGCCGTACTTACCCCAACTGTACCAAACTTGTTGAGCAATTTGGGCTAGACCCAACCATCAAACCTGACAAACTAGACAGTAAAGATACGGAAAAGTGGTTAGGGTACAAACCAACCTACAGTTTGAAAAACTTATTAGAAGAGTTGCGCGTCTACGGTGCTGATGGGCCACCTTCTCCTTTCACCACATAACTGTAATAGGGGTCGAAGGGGGCGGGTTCAATTTAGCTCCGAAGAGCAAAGTTGGTTCCGCCCCCTTCGACCCCTACTATTTGCCGACCACAAAACAAGCGTTTTCATCTGGTCAAATTATCTTATGTCGTTTCAGTTACTTTGCGAATATTTCGCGGGGTGTCTACATCTAAATCCCGAGCATCAGCCAAATACAGAGCTAAGAGTTGGCCTGGAATTATGGCTGTAAACGGCGAAAGCCATTCAGGCAAAACGAATGGCAATTTAAACGGTATTCGAGCCAGTCCAAGTGTTTCCGCATCATCGCTGATGATAATCGTTTCCGCGCCACGCTCGTTTAACTGTTTGGTAAAGTCTCTGAAATCCTGGGTCAGTTTGCCCGATGGAGCGACAACAATCACCGGAAAGCCATTTTGAATAAGGGCCAGAGGGCCATGCAAAAAGTCAGCGCTACTATACGGCTCAACAATGGTGTAGGTCAGCTCTTTCATCTTTAAAGCGATCTCAAAGGCGGTGGCATAGTTAAATCCCCGGCCGATCACAACACAATGTTCCATGTACCGATATCGAGGTGCTGCCAACGAGACAGGTCCCGCCAAACTAAGGGTTGCAGACATCGCATCGGGTAACCCTTTTAGCCTATCTAAACGGCCGTTGTCCTTGGCCATATGACAACTCAGTAAAGCAATTGCGGCGAGTTCGGCCGTATATGTTTTTGTTGCTGCAACCGCAAACTCATCCCCCGCACACAAGTCGATTACAAAATCGGCTTCGGCCGCTAGTGGCGACTCCGTTTCATTTGTGATGGCGGCCGTCAAGTTCCCCTGACACCGAGCCTCAGCCAAAACAGCAACGATGTCAGGGCTTTTGCCGCTCTGACTAATGCCTAAAACCAAAGCATTTCCAAATTTAGGCGGCTGATTATAAAGCGTAAAAAGGCTAGGAGTGGCCAACGCGACGGTGAGCCGGTTATACGCACCAAACAGATATTGGGCATATCGACCCGCATTGTCACTTGTTCCTCGGGCCGCAATCACCACGTGGGTGATGTTTTGTTGTTTAATTGCGGCGGCTAACTGCCTAACGATTTTGTCTGACTGTTGCAAAAAGCGGCCAACCACGGCCGGTTGCTCATGAATTTCTTGATAGAGATGGCTATTAGCAATCATAGTTAATTTTTCCCCCGATTATTGTTTTCTTAATATTAAATGCCTCATCAAACAAGATAAGGTCGGCATCAAAGCCTGGAGCGATGCGCCCTTTCCGGCCGCCAATTCCCAAGATATCTGCGGGAACTGTCGTCATTGAACCGATCGCATCCTCTAATTTACAGTCAGTAAACAAAACTAAGTTTTGAATGACCTGTATCGGCAAAACGATACTACCCGCCAGTGTGCCAGAAGCGAGTCGAGCCTCTGTTGCAGAAACGTGGACCGTATAATCCCCCAGGGCATAGTCCCCCGGCGGCATTCCCATCGCCCCCATTGCGTCAGTGACCCCATTTATTCGATGGGAGGCGAGTTGCCACACCAGCCGCACTAAATCTGGGTGCACATGAACGCCATCAGGGATGAGTCCAATAGTGATCGACTCGTCGGCCAATGCCGCCCCAACCAGTCCCGGCTCGCGATGGTGCAGTGGCGGCATGGCGTTGAACAGATGAGTGATATAGCTAATTCCAGCCTGAAATCCCGCTTTGGCCTCAGCCATCGTAGCGGCCGAATGGCCCGCGCTTACAATGACCCCCTGGCCAACAAGTTGCTTAATCATCGGTATGGCCCCTGGCATTTCCGGAGCAAGCGTAACGAGCCGTACCCCGTTTTCCACATTCCAATCGGCCAGATTGGCAGATGTAATTGAAGAAGGTTCCAAAATATAATTGGCGTTGTGCGCCCCTTTTTTAGCAGGGTTAAGAAAAGGCCCTTCAATATGAAGCCCTAGCGGTTCAGCCCCACGCCAACCGACCGGCCGGTTGGCCAACACCTTTTGAGCTGCGGATGAAGTCGCAAGTGGTGATGTGATGATAGTGGGCAAAAAGCTGGTCAATCCATATTTGGGCAATTCGGCCGCAACTGCCCAGATCGATTCAGGCGCATGGGTAAAGTCGTGCCCAAATGCCCCATTTAGCTGAAGATCAATCAAGCCAGGAGCCAAATAATCACCTTCGGCATCGAACCATTCGACCGATTCAAAATCCTCTCTATTTTCTTCTGCATTTTCTTCTGCATTTCCGACCGTGATTTTTTCAATCACTCCGTTTTTGATCAGACAATGGCCGAAGACAACGTCATCTGGAGTGATAATTTTTGCATTTCTAATAATCATAGATAGTTGGTGAACTTAACCAAAGTCTGTCATCGATGAATATCAAATAGCTCAGGGATATAGCCGAGTGTGATAAAAGATCGATGTTCCGCATCAATATTTGTCAAAGCATTAGGGCTTAGGCGATGAAGCCGAAAAACTGACCCAGAACCACCACCACCCCCCTGAACGCGATGCTCCCAAGAATCGGAAGTGTCTGACGCCGCCCAAAACAAGAAGTTTTGTTGCGTTTGTAGGTGCGGCTTTAGTCGCTTTAACCGGAAAACAACGGCTGAAGCCATGACTACGAACAGGTGCTGAATAGTTGCTAAAGATTTATAGGCAAACCGGTTCTCACAGATTCGTAAGCGGCCAAGGTAATATCAAGCCCGATTTGCCCATCTTGCGCAGTCGTGGCCGGTTGCCGCTTCTCTTTAATCGCTGACACAAATTCTTCAATCATCGCTTGGTTCGCATCAGAACCCCAATAGGCCCAGTTATTGCCAACCGGGTTTTCAGTAAAGACATTCAGGTTTTGCTTAAACGCATCCACGGTGATTAAGCCTTTGTCAGAGATAATTTCCAGGGACAATCCGCCCCAAGTTGGATAATTGAGCGGTTTGTTCCAGCTACAGTCGATTGTGGCAAATACACCATTTTCAAAGGTCAACATCACCAATCCGGCCGTTTCTACAGCCACTTTGTCGGCGTATACAATCGATAAACCGGCCGCCTCTGTCACAACCTCACCAGGGTACATGATTTGGTTGGCCTGCGCATACACAGAACTCACTTCACTGCCAAAGCACCAGCGCATCACATCAGCTAAATGGACGATATGATCGATTAGTGCACCACCGCCAGATAGTTCTGGGTCGACAAACCACGGCCGATAATCAAGTGGTATCTGCCCTTGGTTAATTGTGCTAAGGCAATACACTTCTCCTAAATCTCCCTGATCCATCTGCTTTTTTAATGCTTGCAGCGGCGCACTGAAGCGCATTGGGAAAGCGGTCATCAGCAACACACCCGCTTGTTTACAAGCGTTTATCATCGATTCAGCATCTTCGGCCGTGGTCGCCAAGGGTTTCTCACACAGCACATGAACCCCGGCAGCCGCAGCCATCTCTACCAGCGGCCGATGGCGAGTGTTTTCAGAGCATACAAGCACCGCATCTGGTTTTGTAGCCAACAAGGCTTCATAGCTGGGAAAAAGGTGGGCATCAAACTCATGAGCATATTTACGGCCGCGTACCATGTCCTCATCTGCAATCCCAATCATCTCAACACCCGGTATCGCCCTCAAGTTGCCGATATATGCTTCAGCATGCAGATGCGCAAAACTTAGAATTCCGATTTTCATGGTGTCACCTTGCCTTCTTGCACGTTTTCTTGCATCTTGTTTAACTGAATGGGCAGTCCTGTTTGAGCAGATTCAATCGCCGCCAGCCCGATTTTTAGAGCCTCTAATCCATCAACGGCCGATACCCGGATCGTGTCATTCGACTGAATATGCTGATAAAACGCCTTGATTTGGGTTGTATACGGATCCTCATGTAACGGACTGCTGGGGATTGGCACACCAGCGATTACGTCTGAACGCTGGTGAAAAAACACACCCGTTGCCGCCGTTTTGTCCGAATCATGTTGAATTAATCCATTACTGCCTGCTACTTCGATCTGAGTCCTAAAAAGTGGCGCAGGGTATGCCCACGATCCTTCAATATGAGAAATGATGCCACTTTCATGGGTGAGAATGACCAGGGCATGGTCAACTTCAGCTTTAGGATTTTCGTTTTTAATACTTTTCGCAAAAACAGTTTTAACCTCACCGCCTATCCAACGGGCATAGTCAAAATCGTGAATCATGAGGTCTAACATGATTCCGCCAGATTTTTCCTGGTCTGCAAACCAGTTGCCGGTTCCGGTCGGTTGTGACGAGCCTCGTTTTAGTCGGATAACGGCCGGGTCCCCAATTTCTCCGGCCGCGACTTTTTGTTGGACCAAAGCATACTCAGGAAAAAAACGTACCACATGGGCGACGAGTAGTTTAACCCCAGCAGCGCCACAAGCAGCGATCATTTCTTCGGCTTGAGCCACTGATCGTGCCAGCGGTTTCTCACATACGACGTGTACTTGGGCGGCCGCGGCCGCCAGTGCCATATCCCGGTGCAGATGCGTCGGTGTGCAAATGTCTAGCACATCGATCTCCAGCAACATCGCCTCTAAAGAAGGGTAGATATTTGCACCGTACTGTTGTGCCAAGACTACGGCCGACTCTCTCGATTTTGAAACAATTCCACAAAGATTTGCCTGCGTTTGGCTCCATGCCTGTGCATGAGTTTGCCCCATCGCACCTGTACCAACAATTCCAACCCGAAGTTGTTCACCCATATTATTTCACCGCTCCAGCTGTAATTCCACGTATCAACTGTCTAGAAAAAATCAGATAAAGGACCAAAACTGGAATCATAGCCAATGTCAAAGAGGCCAAGACCGCATTCCAGTCGCTTACAAATTGACCCAAAAATTGCTGTGCGCCTAAAGTGACTGTTTTTGTCGATTCTCCTGGAGCTAAGATGAGTGGAAACCACAGATCATTCCAGATCGGAATCATCACGAAAACGGCAACCGTTGCGATAGCCGGCCGTACAATCGGCAATATCAGGGCAAAAACACGATACTCACTTGCCCCATCTACCCTAGCCGCTTCTTTGAGCTCTCTCGGTATCTGCTTCATAAAATTCTGTAACACAAATATCGCAAGTGGCAATCCTTGAGCCGTGTATACAAGAATGAGTGCCAGCCTTGTGTTTGTTAAACCCAAGGCAACAACAAGCCGTAAAATACCAATTGTCCCCAGACGAATCGGTATCATAATTCCTAATGCCATATAGAGGCCCATTAAGGTGTTTCCACGAAAATCATATTCCGAAAGAGCAAAGGCTGCCATCGCCCCAGCAAAAAGAATTAGGGCAATTGATATGACAGTAATAAAAATACTGTTACCAAAGTAAAGGTCAAAATTTGCCCGTTCCCACACAGTACTGTACCCAATCAAACTAAATGTTTCGCGGGTGGGGAAAGAGAGTGGGGAGCTAAAAATCGCTTTGCGCGCCTTAAAAGAATTAATAATCACCAAAACGATTGGAAAAAGGGCGATAGCCCCATAAATTAGCAACACTAAGTGGGCGAAAAAATGCTCGGAAATTTGTTGTTTTAATCTTGCCATCATAGCTTCCACCTATATTTCATACGACGTAATTCGTCGTTGCCAACCAAAAAGATAAAGCACAACACCAGCTAAAATGATAATCAGCATCATCGCGGCTACAGTTGCACCCATCTCTGGATTACCTAGTTGCAGTTGTTGGCCAAAAAATGTCCGGAAAAACAGGGTTCCCATTATGTCGGTTGAATAGTTTGGCCCAGCCAACGCCCCTTTTACCGTATAGATGAGGTCAAACGCGTTGAAGTTCCCAACAAAAGTCAAAATGCTGACAATACCAACCGTAGGTAAGATAAGTGGAAATTTGATTTTCCAAAACACCGCCCACGAGGTTGCACCATCTACATGGGCCGCTTCTATTAGGTCTTCAGGAATTCCAAGTAAAGCCGCATAGAAAAGCATCATCGGAATGCCGATGAATTGCCAAACTGAAATCAAGGCCAATGTGTTGAGTGCCGTCCCCTCAAGTCCTAGCCAAGGCTGGAAAAGGCTACCCAGCCAAACAGCATCTAGCATTGATTCAGAGATGCCCCAAAGCGGGCTGAGAATCAACTGCCAGATAAAACCGATAATTACAACGGAGAGCATTGTTGGCATAAAAAGGAGTGTGCGGTAGATATTGCTCCCTTTTAAGGTGCGTCGGCTGAGCATGGCGGCTAACAATAGGCCGATCGGGTTTTGCACCACCATGTTAACAGCGAAAAACCATAGGTTGTTTTTGACGGCCCCCCAAAAGCGAACTGACCAAAGGTCAGCGGTTAACAGAGTAATATAGTTTTGAAAGTAGGCAAAATTACCCGTTTCATTTGAATAAAAGCTGAGTCGAAGAGAATCAATCAGCGGAATAATCATGAAAAAGGTGTAGATGATAAAGGCTGGAAATAGAAAAACGACAATGTGGGTTGGGAAGCGTTTTGAACTCATGTTATTTTTACTGATTAGACCAGACTGGTTTCTGAAACCAGTCTGGTCTTTTGCTTGCTACAAACTTACTCGATTATTTGTTGTACCAAGCGTCTAGTCCTTCTTGAAGCTGCGCTGCGCCGTCTTCGGCCGTGATATCGCCGTTGATGACCTGGGCACTTACGCGCCACAATTCATTCTCCAGATTTGGCTCACCGCGTGACAAAATCTGGTATGAGTTGCGGATGGTTGATTGACATTCACCACGCCATTCAACAAACTCAGCAGCTAGTGGATCTTCAATATCGAGATCAACATTGGCCAATGAGTAGAAACCAGGAAGGGCGTTGCTAAACAAGTTAGCAAATTCAGCTGAAGCAGCCCAGTTTAGGAATGCTTTTGCTGCTTCTGGATCGGCCGCATTTGCGTTTAGGCCAATAGCAATATCGGTGTGATCACTGATATAACACTCATCGCCCGCATTCTGAACCGGTGGTTTAAACGCACCCATCGCAAAATCAGCTTGACTGTTGAACAATGAAATATCCCAAGAACCGGCCGGGTAAATGGCCGCTTGCCCTAGCGTAAACAGATTCTGTGAATCTGGATAGGTCTGAGCTTGGAAGCCACTTGGCATGTACTCGCCCCATCTAGCCAATTGAGCCAACGTATCAACATACGCCTGATCGGTTAGTTTGCCTTCGCCACTAATCAAAGCCAAACGCCCTTCTTCACCACCCCAATAATTAGGGCCAATATTTTGGAAGCCCATTGTGGCAGCTTCCCATTGATCAGCAGTACCCATATCAAGTGGGGTAATTCCGGCCGCTTGTAGGGTGTCCATCACAGCAAAAAAGTCATCAACTGTTTCAGGCACTTCAACGCCAGCCTCTGCGAATAAGTCAGCGTTATAGATAAATCCGTGAATCACAGACGCCATTGGCACACAGAACACGTCTGAACCGTCATCGGTAATCCATGCGCTGGTTGCCGCACCACCAAAGTTAGCCATTCCTTCAAGATCATTTAAAGAGGCTAGATGGCCTGCGTCAAATAGAGCCAATGAGCGATCAAACGGCCGACAGGTAATCAAGTCACCAGCGGTACCCCCTTCAAGCTTGGTGTTCAATGCACCATCGTATTCGGTTGGAGCAGATGGGGCAAAGTTCACTTCGATATTTGGGAAATGAGCATTAAATGCTGGAATGATCAGATCTTGCCAAATAGCGAGGTCGTCGTTGCGCCAGCTCTCAATGGTGACAGCGCCAGCCATATCGCCGCCCGCCATCATTTCACCTTCATCTTCAGCCATTGCACTCGCACCGGCTGCGGCCGCTTCCATACTAGGTGCATACCATTTGTCCAAACCATCTTGAGTCTGCTGTCCAGCTTCTTCAGGGGTGATGTCGCCGTTGATAACCTGAGCACTTACGCGCCATAGTTCATTTTCTAAGTTTGGCTCACCACGTGACAAAATTTGGTATGAGTTACGAATGGTTGACTCACACTCGCCACGCCAGTTGACAAATTCAGCCGCTAGTGGGTTTTCGATTTGGAGGTCTACATCTGCCAACGAATAAAAGCCAGGGAGAGCGTTGCTAAACAAATTGGCAAATTCGGCTGAAGCCACCCAATTCAAGAAGGTTTTAACCGCTTCTGGATGAGGGGTATTGGCGTTCATACCGATTGCTATATCAGTGTGGTCACTGATGTAGCAGGTATCACCCGCATTTTGAACAGGCGGTTTAAAGGCACCCATCGCAAAATCAGCTTGCTCATCAAACAATGAAATGTCCCAAGAACCGGCTGGATAGATGGCTGCTTGGCCCAATGTGAACAAATTCTGTGAATCTGGGTAAGTTTGAGCCTCAAAGCCGCTTGGCATGTACTGGCCCCAGCGAGAAAGTTGCTCCCATACCGCCACATATTCAGGATCGGTCAAACGCGCTTCACCACTCAAAAGAGCCAAACGCCCTTCTTCACCATTCCAATAATTAGGACCAATATTTTGGAAACCCATTGTGGCAGCTTCCCACTGGTCAGCCGTACCCATATCAAGTGGGGTAATTCCGGCCGCTTGCAAGGTGTCCATCACAGCAAAGAAATCTTCAACTGTTTCAGGCGCTTCAACGCCAGCTTCAGCAAACATATCCGCATTGTAGATAAATCCATGAATCACAGACGCCATCGGCACACAGAATGTGTCAGAGCCGTCATCGGTAATCCACGCACTACGCGCTGCGCCGCCAAAGTTAGCCATCCCTTCAAGATCATTTAAAGAGGCAAGATGGCCTGCGTCAAATAGAGCCAATGAGCGATCAAACGGCCGACAAGTGATTAAGTCACCCGCGGTCCCACCTTCCAACTTAGTGTTTAACGCACCGTCATACTCGGTTGGAGCAGATGGGGCGAAAATCACTTCGATGTTTGGGTGTTGCTTGTTAAAAGCGGGAATGATGCTGTCTTGCCAAATAGCGAGGTCGTCATTGCGCCAGCTTTCAATGGTGATCGTAACGTTCTCCATCGTTTCTTCAACCATTTCTTCTTCGACTTCGGCCGGTTGTTCAACCACTGCAATTTCTTCTTCTGCAGGTGGAGCGGCCGGAGGGGTGTCACCACCACAAGCTACTAAAAACAAAACAAGTACAGACCCAAAAAGGGCAATCAGGTGCTTTTTAAAGCGAAACATGTCTTCTTCTCCTTAAAGTCCTTATAATTAATAAGGACGAATTTTGGTGCCAATTTTTTCAAAAATGAGCACCTCTATTCATTGGATGCGTTCTTCGGATGATTCTATAGCGTGCCAGCATAGTGTCCGAAGGGCGCATTTAAAAATAATTTACAATTGCTTAGGCAACCCCGGTCAAGCAGATATTTCAGTCTTCGATACTCCTCCTCAACAGTTTCAATCTTCACACTTCTTAACTTGGCCTATTTCTAGCTATGTACGTCGCTCCCCACAATCCAGGGTTATGCAATTTAGGCAAAATCGTAATCTTGTCATCAGTGAGTAACAAATTAGCAACTTTTGACTGTTCACGTAATTGAGCCACGGCGCATCTTAGATAATCTTCAAATGATTCACTGGCTTGGGTGACGCCGCCACCCAGTACAATGTGATCAATATCAAAAGTCAGAGCAACCCATTGAAGTGCCCTAGCAAGATGATGAAAAAAATGGTTAATAATCCTTTTTGCTGGGCCAAACCCAGAGTCAGCCAGCTCAAACACATCGGCCGGATTAGACACATCACAGTCAGCAGCTTGTGCCCTACGTAAGATCGCAGGACCCGAGACAATGGTTTCAAGAATCGCAGGTGTACCATCCTCAAAGG
>JBLIMP010000089.1:0-15064 GCA_047638855.1 Cellvibrionaceae bacterium
GGGATTAGAATTTTTTTGAACATAGTTGACCTCTTTGCCTTTTAAATCAAGCAAGGTAATAGAAGCGGCTAGGTTCCATATCGCCGCTTCTATTATCTTGTTGATTCTTTAATTAATCGTTACGGGGTTTGGATGCAGGATAAACATCGCCGTTTTGGTACGATGCATAACATCCTCGGTTACCGATCTATTCCAAAATCGATCCAATCTTTTCCGGCCGTGTGTAGCCATTGCAATCAGATCACAGCCATTCCGTTCAGCCAATTTAGGAAGGCGCGTACCCACTGTGCCATAATCCACATCGTAATCAATCTTAATTTCAAGCTCGGCCGCTTCTTTTTTATAATGTTTGAGCAAATTGTCTAAGTACATATCAGATTGATGGTTAGCAGAATATAAAAGAGAATCAGCTAACCCTGGATCAATCTTGCGGATTGCTTCTACCTCACGTCGATTAATGTCGTCAGCAGGAACATCGATACGACCAAGGGTAATATCCGCTTTTATCAATTTTGCCAGAGCAAAAGCTGGCTCAAGAATTGTTTCTGAAAACGGGGTTCCGTCTAAGGCGATCAGGATGTGTTTTGGTAAGTGTCCATCCCGAACGGCAAGAACCGGACAGGGAGCATCGCGAATAACCATTTCTGTCACACTACCAAACAACAGCCATTCAAGACCTGTATACCCATGAGTGACCATGATTATTAGGTCAATATCCTCTTTGACTGCTATCTCGACAATTGCCTCATCTGGTTTACCCACCATACTATAGCCACGTACATTGGGGACCCATTCTCGAGTTGTTTGGGTAATTGACCCTACATACTCATCGACATTCTCTTTTCTATATTCTGGGATTATTTGAACATGTCCGTCAATACCTGATCCATACAGAGGATAAGCAGGATTTGGCTGGCCAGTTGCTTCAATCAAAATCAGTTCAATGTCTTTAACTGGCAAGATTTTCCCGACTAATCCAAGAGCCTGCTCAGCTTCCATACTGCCATCAAGGGGGATTAAAATTTTCTTAAACATATGATTTACCTCTACTTTATATGGCGGCCGAGTTCAAAAATATTTCTACTCAAGCTGCCAATAAATACAAATGAATTGCATCCAACTTCTAAATAAAATAATTAGTCATTCGAGACAGCGGGAACAACCAAAACAGGGCATTTTGCATGATGCAACGTATTAGATGTGACACTACCCAAAATTAAGCGGCGAAAGCCGGTATAGCCATGCGAGGTCATCACAATCAAATCGATTTTGGCATTGTGAGCCTGTTCAGCAATTGCTTGTCCAATCTTTCCCATTGATTCAACTGCGTGGGTGTGAACAGCAATCCCAGAATCATCAAGCTTTGTTCTTACCGTTTCCAAGTACGCCACGGCCCGCTCCTTCGCATCTTCGACCGACATCGCTAGATGATATGTATCAAATGGCGAAAGCGGATCAGCTAATACTTGCTCACGTTCATAAACCCTCAAAAAATGAAGTTCAGCCTGGAAATGCTGGGCCAACTCTTGTGCTTCAGCCAGAGCTTTTTCGGCTAATTCAGATCCATCCACAGGGACTAGAATTCGTTTAAACATGATCTTTCTCCTTTCTTCTACAGATACAGATGCAGATTCAATCATCTGTGATTGTGCAAATAAATGAGCCGTTGAAATAATATGCTTCAAATTTTCGACATTAATTGTCTTGTGAATATATGCAAACACCTCGACTTGAAGTAGCAATGCTTCAACATCAGAATCAAGATATGGAGCCAAAACAATGACCGCTACACCCGCCTTTCGCCAGACCTGAATATGCCGTGTCAACGTGCTGATTTCAGCTACTGCGTATTGCGGCAAACCGATCAAAATCACATCGGGCTTTAAATCAAGCAAATTCTGCGGCCGACTTGGAAGGTACGAAAGCACCTCAACTAAGTCTATTCCGGCTTGAAGCTTCAAGCTTTGAGTTAAAGCGAGTCGCACCTTTTGATGTTCTTCGATTAAGACCACAGCAATAGGGTGGATGGCTGGCGAGCCATTCTTGTCGAAGTCATTTTGGAGATCAATTTGCATACTAAGATTTTGCCCTTATTTAAGGTTCAAAGTTAGTAACAGATGTCATACATGTAAACGGGAATTGTCATAGGCCTTTTTATTTTTGATGTAGCGTAAGGCCAACCCCGAAAAATAATTACCTAACAAACTAGCTCAGGGGAATTGGCTGTGTCAATCAAGTTGACGAGGCGAGGCGATTTTGTTGATGCAATTGCATGTTTTATTCTCGGAAATCGCCTAAGGGAAAATTGTTGGTGCAGGACCGATTGTTTCAAACTGTTGGCAACTGTCTGTAGCAATTTTGTGTGCGTAGTTAGGATTAAAGTAGGACCATGAAGACTAGACTTGTTTTTAGCATTTAATGGCTCGGAATAAGAGATTCAAAACCAGTCGGGTCTACCCCAATACCTTTTTTTTGCTGATACTTAAAGGGGCAGAGATAGCTCGATTTGGGTGCCTTGGCCGGGGGCAGATTGGATTTTCAATTTTCCGTTAAATTCCTCAGCCCGCATTTGCATGTTGCGCAACCCGTGCCCTATTGTGTTTTGTTTGAGCTCAGGTTCAAATCCAACCCCATCATCTTTAATTGAAATACAAACCTTGCGCTCACTGCGTGTGATTTTAATAATTGTGTGCGTTGCTTTTGCATGACGAGCGATATTGGCCAATGCATTTTGGGCTGTTAAGAACAACGTCCGGCCGATTCTAGGCGGCAAATTTTTCATTCCTTTTAGGGGTATTTTAAGAGAAATTTCAACCATCGAATTGGCTTGGAATTCTTGAGCCAATCGGTTAATACTAGCAATGATATCGCCATCGTAACGATGAGGGCGCAAATCAAGAATAAAGTTGCGGATGTCACGGATAGCATCATTTAACCCTTCGATCGATTGATCTATTAGTTTAGGGGCCTCTTCCGGATCATCATGTAGTGAGAGGCGCGTGTTTTCGAGCAGCAACCCAACTGCAAAAATCGATTGGATAATCCCATCATGCAGGTCCATACCGATCCGGGTCCGCTCATCGAGGACAACCAGCCGTTGAACCTCTTCATCTAAACGGGCATTCTGAATGGCAATGGCGACATGGGCGGCAAACATTTGGGCCAGCTCTTCATCTTCCGCAGTAAAAGACGAGCCTCCAATTTTGTTGCACAAATAAAGGTTTCCCAAGGTTTTCCCACCCCCAACAACGGGTATGCCCAGAAAATTGTCCATGGGAGGATGGTTGGCTGGAAACCCTACCGAACGTTCATCATCAGAAATCTTTTCAAGACGAATCGTTTTGTGCTCACGGATAATCGCCCCAAGCAAGCCGTAGCCTCGAGGCAGATGCTTCATGAGGGCAACCTCTTCGGCCGAGATGCCGCTATAGATAAAAGCATCTAGCAAATTCTTGTCATTTGGTACACCCAAGGCTGCATATTGGGCATCTAGCAGGTCACGAGCAACATCGACAATCTGCTGCAGAACTTGAGCCAGCGGCCCTCGGTTTGCCACCAACAAAGTGGCTTGGTGTAGCGACTGTAAGGCATCTTTCATCCGTTACTCCTTTTCCTGACGTTCGATGTACTCAGTCAAATGATGTCGAATTGCGTAGGCAGTTGCCTCGGACCGATTGCGAACCTGTAACTTACCTAAAATATTGCTGACATAATTGCGAATTGTCCCATAAGACAAGAACATCTCGTCACCTATTTGATTATTAGTTTGCCCTTCCATTATTAAAGCAAGCACTTGGATTTCTTGCTTGGTTAAAGCAACAAATGCGGCCGATTCTTCTTTTTTCATGCTAGATCGCATCGCATCAAACAAACTTGGTGTTAGTGAAGGATCAAGGATAGTTTCCCCTCTTGAAACCGCTTCAATGGTTCGGATCAGTTCACCCGAACCAACTTGTTTGAGAACATAGCCTGAGGCTCCTGCTCGAATGGCTTCAAGCAATAGCTCCTGATCGGCAAAGGATGTCAACATAATGATCTTTGTAGCTTTTAGCTTTAATTTGATCTGACGGGTTGCTTCTATGCCGCTACCTGCGCCTAAACGGATATCCATCAAAATCACATCCGGCTGGTGCTTAAAAGCTTGTTCAACCGCTTCAGCTTCACTGCCAGCTTCGGCCACAATGTCAATTTGTGAAAAACGCTCGATTAGGCTTTTTAATCCCAAGCGAACCACTTCGTGGTCGTCAACAAGTATCACACGAACACGCTTTCTAGCTTTTTCCTCAAGTGCAGTCATCTTGTTTCCTCCTCGATGCTAACCTGATTTTTGCTGCCAAGCCTACTATTCAATTATACCAACTGTGTTAACTATATTAGTTGCTGGAATGAAGGCTGTTTTGGATGGGAAGTGACAGCCTCATCCAATATATATGTCATCTGTCACTATTGAAAAGTATCCCCCAAAGGTACTATTAAAACAACTTAAACAGGCGTACCACTTCATTCTTTAGTTGTTATTTTGAGTGACCCGATATGGGTCATTAACACTTTACTTAAAAGAAGTTGGTTGCGAAAAATCTTGCTTAAGTCTTTAAATGACTATTTGCTGATTTGCTACAGCAACTGATGCATTAGCCATGTTATAGGTTCTACCATACCAATTCGTTTTATTTTAGGCATCGCTATTATTGGTCTGAATGCCTGCTAAAAATGATCAGCAAGATGCAAGAAAAGGCTATAGAACCATACACAAAAAGCTGTTCAGACTAACAAGTCTGAACAGCTATGCCTTGCTAGTCTAATACCCCAAAGGTGAAGAAAAATGGACACAGTAAATTTTCCTATTGATTTTAATAATGAATTTGATGATGTAAAGCAAAGTAAAAACAAGTTTTATACCCTTGCAGTAGACCGCCTTAACAAGCTGGCAGAAGGTCACAATGATATTTCTAGTGCAGTTGTTAACTTTAAGGAACCTAGCAATGGGCATGAGACATCATATATTCATGAAGTCACGATTGTAGTTAATATGGGATCCAATCACATCGCAGCTACAGAGAAAAGAGAACAGTTTCAGGCCACACTTGATGGGGCGTTAGATGCTGTTGAGCGGCAGGTTCGTGAACGCCGCGAACAACAGCGCAATTACTGAGAAAACCACTTGAGGTTGAACGTTGTTCGTTAAGTCACTCAACAGTTGGCTTGAGAGTAACCCTAACCAAGCAGGGTCATCCATAATGGGTGCCCCTGTTTTTGTTTGTTTTTTGGCATTCACCAAAGATGCCAGTGTAAGGTGACCGGCGGTGGGATGACATGTCATTGGTTAAACAATGGCATTCGTCACTATCGGCCGGAAACGAATAAGCCTATGCTATAGACAACTTAACGCAACACACCAAGACATTTGTTAAACAGATGCTCGACAGCGCATCAACAGACATAGAGTAGAGAATTGGGAGTTGGGGCGTTAAGAGGTGAACGGGCAGATTATTTTATTAAAGCTTACTGTAAGGCATCGTAACTGTTGAGAATCTTCGGATCATTGGCGGGATGTAAGGTAGGATCAATTGGTTTACTCCATCAAACGAGAGGACCTTGAGTTTTACGAAGTATGAAATATAAATTGATTGTCGAAATTGAAATCGATCAAGCACCACATTTAGTGGGAACTCATGAAGTATCGAATCAAGGTCCCGAACAAATAAATAAAGCTTACTGACAGGGTTATCGAGTGATAACCCTGTTTTTTTGCTTGTTTCAAAAATAGTCTTGAATGCCGATGACCTTACTTTTGTAGACTATGGTGAGATGACATGTCATTGTCCAAACAGTGGCATTCGTCACTATCGGCCGAAAGAGAATAAGACTATGATGGAGACAACTTAACGCAACACACCAAGACATTTAGTTACACAGATGGTCGACAGAGCATCAACAGACATAGAGTAGAGAATTGGAAGTTGGAGCGTTAAGAAGTGAACGGGCAGATTATTTTATTAAAGCTTACTGTAAGGCATCGTAACTGTTGAGAATCTTCGGATCATTGGCGGGATGTAAGGTAGGATCAATTGGTTTACTCCATCAAACGAGAGGACCTTGAGTTTTACGAAGTATGAAATATAAATTGATTGTCGAAATTGAAATCGATCAAGCACCACATTTAGTGGGAACTCATGAAGTATCGAATCAAGGTCCCGAACAAATAAATAAAGCTTACTGACAGGGTTATCGAGTGATAACCCTGTTTTTTTGCTTGTTTCAAAAATAGTCTTGAATGCCGATGACCTTACTTTTGTAGACTATGGTGAGATGACATGTCATTGTCCAAACAGTGGCATTCGTCACTATCGGCCGAAAGAGAATAAGACTATGATGGAGACAACTTAACGCAACACACCAAGACATTTAGTTACACAGATGGTCGACAGAGCATCAACAAACAGAGAGTAACGAATTGAGCGTTAAGGAGTGAAGGGTTAACGTGTTAACACGAGGCTGTTAACTAGGAGGTTAACAAAGTCATTGTTAAAAGGTGAGTCCAACAATGACAACTGATCAAACATCACAGGATAAAGGAACAGCAAGAAAAAGATGTCGTCCCGATCAGATGATGAAACTGAAGCTTACTTGTAGGCATCGCAACTGTTGAGGATCTCCGGATCATTGGCGGGGTGTAAGGTAGAATCAACGCATTCACTGCATAGCACAATCAGACCTTGAGTTTTACGAAGCATGGGATATACCCAAATTGTCGAATTCAGAATCGATCGAGCACCACACAGATATGTGGAGACCCACGAAGTATCGACTCAAGGTCATCAAACAATTTAATAAAGCTTACTGACAGGGTTATCATCAACTGATAACCCTTTTTTTTGCCTGTTTTTATCCCCTCCTCTTTTTGATCACCTATCGTGGTACGTTGTTGCGCTTTTTGCTAACCATTTAACGACTAAAATATTCGGGTCGCTCTACTGCCTCACATACAAGATTTCGTGTGACAGCACCTGCTCAACATGATGACACCTGACACTTCTCGCCAAGCCTCAATTTTGAAATACTGATCTTAGCTAAAGTCTGCAGTTTGACAGATTTCAAGCGACTAAAAAAGGAGTAAAGCAACATGTTTATCGATGGATTTCTCGGCGAATTGCTGGGAACAATGCTATTGGTTTTATTAGGCGACGGTGTCGTCGCGAATGTCCTTTTGAAGAAATCGAAAGCTGAAGGAGCGGGCTGGATGGTTATCGCTTCTGGTTGGGCATTTGCCGTTTTGGTTGGGGTTTTGATGTCTTTTGCTTTAGGCGGCCCCGGAAATATTAATCCGGCCGTCAGTATTGGGCTCGCCATTGGCGGTTGGCTGACTTGGACCCAAGTCATTTACTTTGTCATTGCCCAGTTGATTGGGGCATTTTTAGGGGCGGTTCTACTTTGGTTGCATTTCTTGTCTCATTGGGGGGCAACAGACGATCCAGGACTAATCTTAGCCAGTTTCTCTACCGGCCCAGCTATTCGTGAAACGATGCCAAACTATATCAGTGAAATTATTGCGACTTTCGTCTTAACGCTTGGTGTTGCCATTACGTTTACCGGCGGCGCAATTGACCCGTATCTTGGCGCATTTATTGTCGCTGGGGTGGTGTGGGGCGTTGGCCTTTCTTTAGGCGGTACAACCGGCTATGCCATTAACCCGGCCCGTGACCTGATGCCACGTTTGGCTCATGCCATTTTGCCAATTGCGGGTAAAGGGGATTCCGATTGGGGTTACGCAATGGTTCCGGTTTTAGGCCCGATTACTGGTGGCGTGCTGGCCGGTATTCTGGTTTTTACGTTAGGAATTTAGGTCAATCACAGAAAGTGGTTGGTATTAGACCATTCACGTTTTTCGAAACAATTTACTCAAAGTAAAAGGTTCAAAAGCTGAATGGTCTTTAAAAAGAAAAGGTACAAAATGAAAAAATTGATCAACAAAGTCGATGACGTTATTGTCGAACAGTTAAAGGGGATGGCGAAAGCGCACCGATCACTCAAGGTCAATATCGACCCTCACTTTATCGTGCGGGCTGATGCCCCCATTAAAGGCGAAGTCTCTCTTATTTCTGGGGGTGGCAGTGGACACGAACCGCTGCACGGCGGGTTTGTGGGGTATGGAATGTTGACGGCCGCGTGTCCGGGGGAAGTGTTTACATCGCCGACACCGAATCAAATGATTGAAGCGGCGTATGCGGCCGATAGCGGTGCGGGGGTTCTCTTTCTCGTCAAAAATTACACCGGCGACGTGCTTAACTTTGAGATGGCGATCGAGATGCTAACCAGCGATGGGCATAAGGTTCAGGCGATTTTGGTAGACGACGATGTCTCGGTCAAAAACAGCCTGTACACCACCGGCCGGCGGGGAGTTGGCACGACGGTCATCATGGAAAAGATCGTGGGTGCCGCGACCGCCGCTGGATACACCCTGGATCAATGTGCTGATTTGGCCCGCAAAGTCAACTTGCGCGGCCGTTCGATGGGGGTTGCATTGACCTCTTGCACAACCCCGGCCGCCGGAAAGCCGACCTTTGATCTGGCAGAAGATGAAATTGAGATAGGTGTGGGGATTCACGGCGAACCAGGCCAAAAGCGGATGCCGATGACAACGGCCGACGAGATCACAACGATTCTAACCAACGAAATTTTGAACGACAGCGGCTACACCCGCATCGTTCGCGAGTGGGATCGTGACAATCAGCAATGGGTTGAAAAAGAGCTGACCGATGAACCGCTCGAATCGGGCGATGACGTACTGCTGTTTGTAAATGGGATGGGTGGAACCCCTGTTTCAGAGCTGTACACCGTCTATCTTAAAGCGGCCGAGTTAATCGAAGCACGTGGACTCAATATCAAGCGCAACCTAATCGGCCCATTCATCACCTCGCTCGATATGGCAGGTGCTTCGATCACCATTGTCAAGATGGACGCTGAAATGTTGAAATTCTGGGATGCACGGGTGAACACGCCCGCACTGTGCTGGGGCATGTAAGCCCATCATCCAAACGAGTAGTTCGTCAAAGACCCTTGGGATTTTAAAAACCCCAAAGGTCTTACGAAAGGCAGTATTTTCATGACCATAACAAAAACTGAAATTCGAACTTGGTTAATCCAATTAGATCAAGTGTATGCAGACAATAAAATATATTTAACAGAGCTAGATTCGCCCATTGGGGATGCTGACCACGGCATTAATATGGCCCGTGGATTTAAAGCGGTGGCCGAAAAGCTGGCTGATTCTGACGCTGATATTGGAAGCTTGCTCAAAACAACGGGTATGACCCTGATAGGCACAATGGGTGGTGCGAGTGGCCCTTTGTACGGCACCTTTTTTATAGATGCTGCGAACTCTGCTCTAAATAAAGATGAGATTAATACGGCCGAACTTATTTCAATGATAGGTCAAGGTATTCAAGGGTTAGTCCGGCGGGGACGCGCAGAATTGGATGATAAGACGATGGTAGATGCATGGGTCCCCGCACATGAAGCATTAAAAGCTTCATTTGAAACCGGAGAGGGCTTATGGGCGAGTTTGACCGAGATGGTAACGGCGGCCGAAGAAGGGATGAAAGCCACCACCCCAATGCTTGCTAAAAAAGGGCGGGCCAGCTATTTAGGCGAACGGAGTATTGGTCATCAAGACCCTGGAGCAACATCAACCTATTTGATGCTTAAAGCCTTGGCTAAAACGGTCATGAATGATTCGATACATGAAAATTACGAACAGAGTGATCAAGAGGTCTGGGACACTTTTTAAGCTGATTTTGTACAAGTGATTGGAGGACATAAAGAAATGAGATTCGATAAATATACCCAAAAAACACAAGAAGCTGTCGTTGAAGCGCAAAATATTGCGCAAGAATATAACCACCCTGCTGTGGAACCGATTCACGTTTTGCACGCCTTGATTATGCAAGAAGGAGGTGTTGTACCGGCGATTATTAAGCGCATTGGGGCAGACGAACAACTGTTACGGCAGAGTGTAGAGCAGCAGTTGGCACGACTAGCCAGAGCCGTTGGCGGGCCGCTCCAGATCGGGGTAAGTCGCAAATTGGACGGGATTTTGCAAGAAGCGCAAAAAATCGCCAACGACATGAAAGATGAATACACATCGACAGAACACATCTTGATGGCGTTTGCTCAGCCATCTGCCAAAGAGATGCGTGATCTGTTGACGCAACACGGTATCGACTATAACGGCATTTTGCAGGCGTTGGCCGCCATCCGTGGCTCTCATCGAGTCACCAGTCAAAATCCGGAAGCGCAGTATGAAGCGTTAGTCAAATACGGCCGAGATTTAACCCAAGACGCGCGTCAGGGCAAGCTCGATCCGGTCATCGGCCGGGATGAAGAAATTCGGCGGGTGATCCAAATTCTCAACCGACGCACCAAAAACAATCCGGTCTTAATCGGTGAGCCAGGGGTGGGTAAAACAGCCATCGCCGAAGGGCTGGCATTGCGCATTGTGCGCGGTGATGTCCCGACTGGGCTCAAAGAAAAACAGCTCATTTCACTCGATTTAAGTGCGCTGATCGCCGGTGCCAAGTATCGGGGTGAGTTTGAAGAACGACTCAAAGCGGTGCTCGAAGAGATCAAGCAGTCTGAAGGGAAGGTCATCTTATTTATCGATGAGATGCACACCCTAGTCGGGGCTGGGGCATCCGAAGGGTCGATGGATGCGAGCAACATGCTCAAACCGATGCTGGCCCGGGGTGAACTGCATACGATTGGGGCAACTACCTTAGACGAATATCGCAAATATATCGAAAAAGATGCCGCCTTTGAACGTCGTTTTCAACCGGTAATGGTTGAGGAACCGACTGTCGAAGATACGATCAGCATCTTGCGTGGATTAAAAGAGCGGTACGAGGTGCATCATGGGGTACGGATTACCGATGGGGCGACGATAGCGGCCGCCACGCTGAGCGACCGTTATATCAGCGACCGCTTTTTGCCTGACAAAGCGATTGATTTGATCGACGAAGCGGCGAGCCGGTTGCGCACTGAAATCGATAGCAAGCCGCAAGAGCTGGATCAAGTTGATCGGGAGATGATGCAGCTCGAAATTGAACGAGAGGCGTTGAAAAAAGAGAAAGACCAAGCGAGTAAAAATCGGCTAGACAAATTGGAAGAAGAGCTTGCGAATCTGAAAGATCAGAGCACTGAATTAACCGGCCGTTGGCAAGCGGAGACTGAGGCGATTCAGACGGTTCAGACGATCAAGGAAGAGATCGACAGCGTGCGGGTGCAAATCGAGCAGGCAGAACGGCAGACCGATCTACAAAAAGCAGCCGAATTGCGCTACAGCGTTTTGCGTCAGCTAGAAGAAGATTTAGCCAAGGCGGAATTGCGCCTGCGCAAGTTACACAGCAGCGGCGCACTGCTGAAAGAAGAGGTCGACGGCCAGGATATTGCTTTTATTATCAGCCGCTGGACCGGAATCCCAGCAAGTAAATTGTTAGAAGGGGAGACGGAAAAACTGGTTTATATGGAAGAGCGGATGCACCAACGAGTGGTTGGGCAGAATGAGGCGATTACGGCGGTTGCGGCCGCGGTTCGGCGCAGTCGTAGTGGGCTGAGTGACCCGAATCGGCCGATTGGGTCGTTCATATTCTTGGGGCCAACAGGGGTCGGCAAAACGGAAACAGCCCGGGCTTTGGCCGAATTCTTGTTCGACGATGAACACAATATTGTGCGCATCGACATGAGTGAGTTTCAAGAACGGCACACGGTTGCTCGACTTATTGGCGCACCTCCCGGCTATGTTGGCTTTGACGAGGGGGGGCAACTGACTGAAAAGGTGCGCCGTCGGCCGTACAGCGTGGTGCTATTTGACGAGATCGAAAAAGCGCATCCCGAGGTGTTTAATGTTTTGCTGCAAGTTCTGGACGACGGCCGCTTGACCGACGGTAAAGGGCGCACGATTGACTTTCGCAATACGGTTATTGTGATGACGAGCAACATCGGTAGCCAGTTTATTTTGGAAATTGAAAATAAAGTTGAGCTGGATAGGCGGGTGGGTGAGGCGTTGCGCAACCATTTCCGGCCGGAGTTTCTCAACCGGGTTGATGAAACGATTATCTTTCATCGGCTGGAGAAAGTGCATTTGCGCCACATCATCGATATTCAGTTGGCAAGCATTCGCAAACGGCTGCTGACAAAAGGGATCACGATTGAACTGACCCAGGCGGCGACCGATCTGCTCATAGAAGGGGGTTATGACCCTGCCTATGGGGCCAGGCCGCTCAAACGCATCTTGCAATTACACGTGGTAGATGGTTTGGCTGCACGCATTATTCAGGGTGACGTGTTAGACGGTGACCATGTGCTGATTGATCTGGATGATGACGAGCTGAGTTTTGTGGTAGAAGATGCGGCCGAAGCTGAATTTGCATAATTTGATTTATGGGAGAAACCAGCCTGATCTCTGAGATCAGGCTGGTTTAAAGCCGCCATGCTCACCCAGAGAAGAAAAGGAAAAAATCATGGTAGGAATTGTAATTATTTCACACAGTCAAACTTTGGCAGAAGGGGTTCTTGAATTGGTTAACCAAATGACTCAAGGGGAGGTGCCGGTTGCCATTGCTGGGGGTATTACTGTGCCAGGGGAAGACAAACCTGTGCTGGGAACCGACCCGATGAAGATATTTGAAGCGATTCAGGCGGTTGATCAGTCAGACGGCGTTTTGCTTTTGATGGATATGGGGAGTGCCTTAATGAATGCTGAGATGGCGGTTGAATTGCTGGATGAGGCGGTTCAATCCCGAGTGATGCTGTGTGAAGCGCCACTGGTGGAAGGGGCGGTTGCGGCCGCTGTTCAAGCGAAAATCGGTGGCACATTGGCTGACGTTGCAGCGGAAGCACGCGGGGCGTTGCGGGCTAAAACGGCGCATTTGCGCCCAGCACCAACGGAGGACAGCGCCCCCAAGCTCCAAGCCCCAGAACGCAAGTCGGCCGGCACGGCGATCACGCTGGCTTTAACAAATGAACTTGGGTTACATGCTAGACCTGCCGCCAAATTTGTAGCCATCGCGGCCGAATATCAATCTGATTTGATGGTTGCTTTGGTCAAAAATGGCAAAGATGAAATGGGAGAATGGGTGAATGGGAAAAGTTTAAATCTGCTATTGGCGCTGGGCGGCCGCAAGGGGGACAGTTTGCAGATTCGAGCAACTGGATCTGACGCGATTGTGGCCCTTGAAGCGTTGCGCCAATTTGCGGAGAGCAATTTTGGAGACCCGCCTGACAGTCTGGTTGACAGTCTGGTTGACAGTCTGATCGAAGAGGGAAAGCTGCCCACACGTTCACAAAATGGTCAAAATGGGGTGGGGTTAAAAGATGGCTTGTTTGGGCTTCCAGCTTCGCCCGGTGTGGCGGTTGGACCGATTTTTATTTTAGAAAAAGAACAAATCATCGTAGCTGAGGAGAAAATTCCGGCTGATAATATCGAACAAGAAAGCCAGCGGCTTGACGGGGCAATTGCGGCCGGGGTCGGTGAACTACAGAAGCTGGTTGAGGCGACAAAGGGGGAGGCGGCCGACATCATTTCTACGCAGATCGCTTTTGCTCAAGACCCCGATCTGCTCGAACACGCCAAGAGTCTGATTAGCAAACAGCGGTTTAGTGGGGCGTATGCTTGGCAAAAGGCGACTGGCGAAGCGGCCGAGGCGATTGCGGCCGTTGATGACCCTTATTTGCAACAACGTGCAAGTGATATTCGAGATATGGGCTATCAGATATTGCGCCATCTGGTCGATAAAACAGACTCATCTACAGCCAAAAGCGGCAGCGATCAGCTGGCAACGCTGAGTCGGCCGGTGATATTGGTGGCCGACGAGCTGCATCCTTCGGACACGGCCGCGATCAATCCTGAAACAGTTTTAGGGATTTTGGCCTTAAAGGGCACGGCGACATCGCACAGTGCGATTTTGGCGCGTAGCCTTGGCATTCCGGCCGTGGTTGGATTTGGTTTAACAAGTGTAGGTGGCATAAAAAAGGGTGACCAACTGGCTAACTTTAGAGACTATGCAAAAACCGATCAACTTGGCCTTGATGGTGGGTCGGGGCAGGTTTGGCTGGCCCCAGACTTAGATGAAATCAAACGTTTAATAGCTCAAAGAAAACAGTGGGAGATGGAGAAAGCACGCCAAAAGGCAGGTAGCCAGGCTGAAGCACGGACAAAAGATGGGATGCGTATTGAGGTGGTGGCGAATATTCGCAATCCGGCTGACGCTGCCCGAGCTTTAACTTTTGGGGCGGAAGGAGTTGGTTTGTTTAGGATTGAATTTTTGTTTATGGAAAGTGACCATGCTCCGACCGAAGAGGAGCAATATACCGCATATTGCACAGCGGCCGAGAACTTAGATGCCAAGCCGCTGACGATTCGCACGTTGGATGTTGGGGGTGACAAACCGATTGATTACATCGATATTCCACCAGAAGAAAACCCGTTTTTAGGCTGGCGTGGTATTCGCTATTGTTTGGATAAGCCTGAGTTTTTTAAGACACAGCTTAGAGCGATTTGCAGAGCCAGTGCAGATCATCCTATCTCGATCATGTTTCCAATGATCAGTACATTAGATGAATTGCTTAGAGCAAAAGCTTATCTAGAAGAAGCCCAAGTTGAACTGAAAAATGAAGGGATTTGGTTTGACCCCAATATGCGGGTGGGGATGATGATCGAGGTGCCCGCAGCGGTGTTTATCGCTGATCGACTGGCCCACCATGTCGATTTTTTCAGTATTGGCACAAATGATTTGACCCAATACACAATGGCGGCCGATAGGGGAAATTTCCAAGTTTCGAAGTTGTCGATACCGTTACAGCCCAGTGTTCTGCGTGCCATTGTGCAAGTGGCCTATGCGGCACACATGGCCAATATTCCGTTAGCGATGTGCGGAGAAATGGCGGGCAATCCACTTGCTATTCCACTACTTTTGGGGTTAGGTGTTACAGAATTTAGTATGAGTGCGCCTGCCATTCCAAAAGCCAAAGCGGTCATTGCAAACATCTCAATGTCTAATGTACAGCAAAT
>JBLIMP010000090.1:0-15060 GCA_047638855.1 Cellvibrionaceae bacterium
TTTTAGGTGGTAGCGTTGAAGGGGTTGTTGAAAAAATTCGCCTGCGTACCACAACGATACGGGCGCGTAGTGGCGAACCGATTATCGTGCCGAATGGAGAAGTTCGAGCGATACGCAACTTCAGCCGTGCCAACTATTCAGAATCAAAAATCAAGATCCATATTCGGTCAAAAGATGCCCGTAAAGCGGTTGATTTACTTGAAGCGATGTCAAATGATGCAGTTATGCTATTTGAAAATTTAATTGAACCATGGAGGGTTCTTAGTGAAACAGGTGAGATCGGCTCCCAAACCGTTCTAACTGTCGCATTTCGATCTAAATTCGGCAAGGCTGCCATTGTGCGCCCTAAATTGCTCTATATCATTCAAGAAAAATTTGAAGCGGCAAATATACTCCTTGAAAATTAGCCGTCATCAAGTTGGAATTTAATTATGAATGCAACTGAAAAATCAGAAAACAAATGTCAAGTCTGCAAGGCAACCCAAGAAAGCAAGCCCCTTATTGCCGCCCCTATTGTCAGGCCTTCTATCTCTTCAATCATTCAAGCCAATCATCCGCAGTGGAATGATTCTGCGTATATTTGCCTAGAAGACCTTAATAATTATCGATCCTTATATGCTGAATCGTTGTTAAATATTGAAAATGAAGAGTTAGTCCCACTTTATCAGGAAGTGGTTGAAGCCCTTCAAAAGCAAGACCTCATTGCAAAATACCCAGATGCTAAATTTGAACAAGGTATGTCGTTCGGAGAAAGGCTTTCTGACCAAATCGCATTATTCGGAGGTAGCTGGAAATTTATAATTTCATTCCTCTCAATAATTGTCATTTGGGTAATCATTAACTCCATCATGTTTTTGTGGATTCCTTTTGACCCTTATCCATTTATCTTGCTCAACCTATTTCTCTCGATGTTGGCAGCTATTCAAGCACCCATTCTTATGATGAGCCAGAATCGCCAAGAAGAGAAAGACAGAGCCCGTTCTGAAAACGATTATCTGGTCAATTTAAAAGCTGAATTAGAGATTCGAGCATTGGGGGAAAAACTAGACCATTTGCAAACTTCCCAGTGGAAGCAGATGACGACCATACAACGCGTTCAGCAAGAGATTATCGAAGAATTGCGCAGCAAGAGCTGACGCAATTGGGGAGAGACATCTGACTGGTAACAGCCCACAGCGATGCCAATATTGAGCAACTGACACTCATCACAACAGTTTGTTCATTGTTGCTCTTTATTTGCACTTAGGCAATTTCCGAGAATAAAACATGCAATTGCATCAACAAAATCGCCTCACCTCGTCAACTTGATTGACACAGCCAATTCCCCTGAGCTAGTTTGCTAGATAATTATTTTTCGGGGTTGGCCTTAGTTATTAATCTACAGTCCCACCCAATATTATGAAACTCCTAAATCTGTTCGGTTACACTAAAATCACTTCTGATCAAAAAGGCTTTAACACCTTTGAAGGAGTCTTTCTGCCTACACTGTTGACAATTCTAGGTGCGGTCATGTACCTAAGAACAGGTTGGGTTGTCGGCAATGCTGGCATCTTGGGTGGATTTTTGATTATCACCATTTCTAACGTTATCACCCTCTGCACAGGACTTTCGATCTCAGCGATTGCTACCAATATTCGTGTGGGTGCGGGCGGCAGCTTCTCGATTATTAGCCAATCGCTTGGTTTAGAAGTGGGTGGTAGTGTGAACCTCCCTTTTTATATTGCGCAAGCAATCTCTGTTGCGTTCTATATTTTCGCATTTGCTGAAGGATGGCAGACGATTTTTCCAAGCCATTCTCTGATCATCGTTCTGTTTGCGGCATACGCCGTCTGCTTTTTAGTCGCTTTTACCAGCGTCGAGTTAGCGGCCCAAATTCGCTACCCGATTCTATTGATTGTCGCTTTTTCCCTTTTTTCAGCCTTTTTAGGAGCCACCGCCTATTTTCGCAGTAGCCCATTGATTACACCCCAAGCATGGGGTGATTTTTCAGGCGGCAGTTTTTGGCAAGTCTTTGCGGTTTTCTTCCCTGCTGTCACTGGGGTTTTAGCGGGTGTTAACCTTTCCGGCACACTAAGGAGCCCCCGTCAAAGCATCCCTATGGGGACAATCGGGGCAATTATTGTTAGCTATGTCGTCTATATGATTTTGGCGTATTGGACTTCAGTTGTGGCGACTCCGCAGGAACTCGTTGGTAACTTTGCTGTCATGGTTGACAAAGCGGCATTTGGGTGGGCGATACAGGCTGGAATTTTAGCGGCAACTTTTTCGGCCGCCCTCAACTCACTTGTTGGTGCACCACGTATTTTACAAGCGATGGCCGCTCACAGGGTTGTCCCTTTTGGGCCATTACTTGCTCAAGAGACAGAAACTGGAGAGCCACGCAATGCATTGTATGTGACAGGGCTTATCGGAATTGGAACGATTGTGTTTGGCTTAAGCGGCGGTGGTCTAAACAGTATTGCCCCCCTCATGACGATGTTTTTTCTAATTACCTATGCTGTTCTAAATGGGGTCATGGTGTTAGAGCAATCATTAAAATTAACAAGTTTTCGCCCACATTTACGAATCCCACGGTTTGTACCGATCGTAGGTCTATTTGGCTCTATCATCGCAATGTTGTTGATTAATCCGATATTTTCATTAGTCGCTTTTGTTGTGATTATTGCGATTTATGAATTTTTATCATTGCGTCAATTAACGACCCCTTGGAGCGATGTACGCAGTGGCATGTTTGTCAGTATGGCAGAGTGGGCGGCCCGACGAGTTCTAAGCCTCCCTACGGGGCAGGATCGAGCTTGGAAGCCATCTTTGCTTGTTCCGGTACAGTCGATTGCGGCTTTGCGTTACAGCTACCGCTTTTTAGAAGCGATTACAATCCCTAACGGGACACTGCATATTTTAGGATGCTATCAGGAAGGAGAGCGGGAAAAAATGGAAGCATTGCTCCCGTTTCAAGACGCGTTTGCCAGAGATGGGGTTTTTGCACGCATTGCACTAGTCGAAGCACGCCGTTTTCGGTACACGCTTCAAACGGCGATGGAAGTATTTACCAGTGCGTTTTTCCGGCCGAATATTCTTTTTTTTCCGATTCAGTCTGATATTGCCAAAGATAAAGTGGCATTTATTCTTTCCCATGCGGCTGAAAATGAGATGGGGGCTATTCTATATTTTGATAATCCTAATACCGCATTGGGGCGTGAGCAGGTGATTAACGTTTGGATACGTGAACAAAGCCCAGAGTGGGAAGTAGGGCTACGTTTAAGCAATTTAGATTTAGCGCTATTGTTAGCGTATCAGTTGGCACGTAATTGGGAAGGTCAAATTAATTTGTTGACGATTGTGAAATCTGAGGAAGACCAAGAGCCAGGCGAACTGTTTTTAAGACAATTAATTGATTTCGGCCGAATGCCAAACAATACAAAAACCTTTGTTCATTGCGGCAATATGGCAGATTTTCTATCTACCGCACCGCAGGCTGATCTAAATATTTTTGGGTTGCTGGCCGATGTAGATATCAGCAAAATGGTTCGACTTTCTGAGCAAACCGACTCATCTTGCATTTTTGTGCGTGACTCGGGCTACGAAAGCGCAATGGCTTAAATATAAGCACCAGGTTTATGGTATAAACCAATGTGGCACCTTTTCGAATGTAGTGGCCATATTAACGGGTGCAATGATCTTCCAATAGTAAAAGGTAGGGCTTACGCACCCTGAGACTTCGGCGTGAGCCCAGTCCAGTCGCTCAGCCGACGTTTACCAAACCTCTTGGCGTAAGTCCTAAAAGTCTTGTTTTCCGCCTTATTCCGGTATTTGAATCTCAAAGTTAAAAACAGATCCTTTATGAACTTGACTCAACAAAAATTAGCCGCTCTTAAAACAAGCTTGGAGCCATACGGGTCAGTGACAATAATGCCTCATATCGACCCAGACCCAGATGCTATTGCGGCCGTGGCTGGTCTTAAACGGTTATTTCAAGTGTGGGGCAAGACGGTTTTTGCTTATTATGAAGGCAGAATTGGGAGGGCTGAAAACAAATCATTGATGATTTATCTTGATCGCCCCTTGGTCCCATTATTAACCAGAGTCAATGATCCAATTATTTTAGTCGACACCCAACCTGCAGCCGGAAATAGCCCTATTTCAGCAAAAATATCAGTTCATAGTGTCATTGATCATCATATTTGGAATGAACAAACTCAAACTGTACCGTTTCACGATGTGCGTTCCGAACTTGGTGCTTGCGCGACATTGGTCACTGAATATTTACAAGCTGCTAGCATTATTCCCGACGAGAAATTAGCCACAGCTTTGTACTACGGTATAAAAAGCGACACGCTAGATTTAGAGCGTCAAGCAACCGCACAAGATATAGCTGCATATGATTACCTTAGACCGTTAATAGACAAAATCGCACTTGCACAAATAGAAAAGGCGCAGGTCTCAGCTTCCTACTTTCAACATGCGTATGATGCACTACGTTCAGCCTATGTCTATGATAATTTGTTGATATCCTATGTAGGTGAGATGAGCTATCCAGATCTCCCAGCCGAAATAGCCGACTGGCTGATGCGTTTTGAAAAGGCAGTGTGGACAATCTGTATCGGCTTATTTAAAGATAAAATATATATTTCGGTCAGAGGTCATCCGCCACGTGAAGGGGCAGACAGCTTAGTACAAGCGATGGTTGCAGGGCTAGGAACCGGTGGCGGTCATGGATCTATGGCTGGTGGGCAAGTGCTGATCGAGCAACGCAATCCAACCGTTTTGGTACGTCAGCTTAGAAAAAATGCTTTGCGCTTTCTCAACATCCCAGATTCAATTCGTGGACAACGCCTGCTTGATATTAGAAAGTAGAATTGAATGTTTAGGGTGCAAGCATCACCTGAATTCTTGACGAGCGCAAAGTTTTTCTGGCATAGGGGATTTGCATAAAACAGATCGGTTGTACAGGTTGTTTCTCAATTAATTTCGGTCAGTCCTAATTCTTTTTCCAGATTTCGCTGGAAAAAGAGTGGTCAGATGTTAGTGGTTAGTGGTTAGTAAGTCACACATCGACAACATTTTGTCGATCTTTTTGCCTAAGAGGCTACTGAATGTCCCTATGGGTATCAATACCGGAGCAAAACTCCCTACTCTATCGTGACAAAAACGCTACTCTGGATTAGTTGATACTTTACCTGTTTTGGTAAAATAATTACCGGTGTAACCTGACTTTGTGGTCCTGGCTCTAACTCAGCAACATCAATCACCACCGTCACCAATTCAGGCTCAAGCTCAATTTCTCGTAAAGCTATAACAGAGCCCTCCAACAGGATTTCTACACTGCTTAATGAAAGCGTAGTCGTGATACCATCGCCATTCAATAGTTGAATCGGTCTTTCTATTAAAAGGCTTCCCTGCAATGGGGTCACAATTACTTCAATTGATACATGATTAAGGCGGTCTCCATTATTTTGTACGACCTCTATTTCAGCAGGAATATCTAAAGGAACTGATAATTCTAAAAGACCATAGGCCATACTAATATCAATAGGAACTGTGTTGATAAAGCCACCTAGCGAATTTAATAAATCAGGATCACCAATCAATGTAACTGATGTCGGTTCGACCTTGATTCCGCTCAGCCAGTAGCCAGAGACTGGTGTGCCAGATGTAATTGCATTGACCGCTATCTCGCGCACGTCTTGGCGCCGTTGTATACCAAGCTCGACTTGAACCTCTGCCGGATCGAGGATGACCCCATTTACTACGTTATTTTGATCGTCAAGGGCAACCAATGTAACTGAGCGCTTTATTGTTTGGGTCACATTGGCGACCGATATCGCCGCTTCCACTTTTGTGATTTGTTGAACTAGCAATTCTGAGCCGCGTACACTGATCATTTCCGGTGCGAGCTTTGGCTTGTTTATTAATTCATAAACGGCCGATAAACTTTCCTCTTCACTAATCTTTGTAGAAATGGGCAGGACTTTTGAAACTACTGTAGCAATTTCAAGATCGACCTGAGCCGGCTGAATCGATAATATGTCGGCATTTTGGATAGTTGCAGATACCATAATTGGTAATCGGTTCAAACCAGATTGTGCAGCCAAAAGATCAACAGTTGCTTTAAAGCTGTCCTTATTAAGCGTATCGGCTAACTCTTGAGTTGTTCGAATTGAAATACTAACTGTTTGCGGGATAGCATTAGTAAGGACATGGTTGCTGCCCAGGTTTGCTACTTGTAATGCAACGTCTGAAATAATGACTTCTTGAGTGGGGTTGAGACGCTCAATCGTTGCGCCCCATGTTAATACAGCTAACAACAGAGAAATACCTGCATAGAGAAGCGTGTTTTTACCTTCATTTACCCATTGCTTAAAAGATTTTTTCTCACTACGAGATTTTTTTGTGTCAATTTTCAGATAGAAATCGGACAGGATCTGCTGCAAGTTACTTGGGTCTTGACGCACCTTTAGTTCCCCTTTGTGTGCTATCGACATATGGCCGGTTTCTTCGCTGACAACGATGGCCAAAGCATCGCTCATATCAGCAACGCCCAGTGCGGCCCGGTGGCGGGTCCCGACTCTACGATAACCCGGATCTGGTTTCTGCTGTGTTAAAGGGAGAATGCACCCAGCGGCGAGGATATCGCCATTCCGTAAAATAACAGCTCCGTCATGTAGTGCGGTTTTATCGAAAAATATCGTATTTAGAAGCTCGGCCGACAACTTCCCCTCAATCGGTATTCCAGTTTGAAGAATATCATCAAGTGGGTCAGTTCCCTCCAACACAATAAGTGCCCCCGTTTGGTGGTGACCGCAGTGTTCGATAACTTTCTGCAAGATGGGGGAAACTTGACTCGCTAATTGGCGTTGGTATCGACGCCCAAAGCGATCACGGCCAATTCCTTCCAACCACTGCCTCAGCTCCGGTTGCAAAGTGATCGGGACAGCAATCAACAAGGCAATCATTAAGCCGGAAACAAGCCAATCCAGAGTGGGCAATGGGAGCAGGAGTGAAGTTAAGATTAAGAGTGCCAACAGTGTAATGACACCTCGTAAAAGGGGAGCCGCACGGCTGCGTCGGATTAAATTGAAGATAATAAAGTAAACCAATCCGACAAGTAACAAATCGAAAAGATCAAATATATTTATCAATTTAAAGCGAAATTGTATGGTTTCAAGAAGCTGATTAAGAAAACTAGTCATGGAGATTTTCTTGATTGGAGGTTGGGACGATGCATATCTCGTGATTAAAGCTCATTCAATTGCAAAACGACCCTCACTTATTATTGCCAACAGGGCAACTATAGGTTGGGTGGTGTGTATGTGCTGGTGATCTCATTACCCGTTCACCCTTCCATGTTGCTATTGTGTGTCATGGGGCGAAAACCAACGATAGTAAGATGCCATCGGTTTTGATACATCTGTGGCACATTTTTGAGAGAATACACAGCGATGATAATTCTTTTCAACAGCAAGAATCCTAACCTCTTCAAGCTTTGATCAAGTACGACATTCTGCCCACATAATCTACGTCATTCCTCCGATCTTTATCGGCCGACATTTTGTTATTCTTTATAGCGCAAGTGTGAAATCTTTCATGTTTCATACTTGCGTCTTTTTCAGTACCTGCGGTCCCCAGAAACTTTTGAAAACACAGGTTTTAAGAGGTAAGAGTGCCAGCAAGCCGACAAGCCACGGTTGGCAGGTTGAGACAGTGTTTCATTCTTAATCTTTAAGAGATAGCTAAGCACAAATAAAGAAGAACTGGTGGGTGGCTCCGGCCGGTGGCCTACTGTGCCAGCGGCGAGCCGTCGACCACAGCAACTGGGTTGTACTTAGCGAATGAACAATACAGATAACAGAATCGTGACGATAGCTGATTCACTCTATCAAGTCGAAAAAGCGATTAGCACAAAATAAAGGCGCCATTAACTAAAATTACAAAAAACATGCTAAAAAACTATATCAATCCAGAGGAAAATCGAGAAGCTAGGCGTTTGCTACCCAAATTAATGGTTGAGGGGCTTCTTTTAGGGGGGTCAGGCTTAGGCGTTTTAGCCCTCATCTTTGAAATTGCGGCCGACGCGTTTAGTGTTGCAGCTTACCAGACTCTCTTGGCGATCCATGGAGCTGAAGGGCACCATCAAATCGCAATCGTCGCTTTTATCATTTTATCGACCCTGCTCTTCCTTGGCATTGTCCCAGCGTATAAAGCTGGCGCTTATCTCCGGCCGAATGCAGGTGGTAGTGGCCCCCTTGTTGAATCAATTGGGCCACCTAAAATGCGCTGGCTTTCATGGGTTGGCACAAGCCTGTTCTTTGTCGATGCAATCCTCACAATTATTATTAGCTCGATATCTGCGGCCGATGTCATCATGCTCATTTTCCCTGAATTTGTTGCCTATCGCATCGTCTTCGCTGAGCTATTTGCCTTTTTCATTATGGCGGTTCTTGTCGCTATCGGGCCTAAGCGGGCTGTCCCCCTCTTTTTACTCGGTGGCGGCGCATTTACTATTTTCACAATTGGGGCTCTCTCCATAGTTGGTTTTGCTGCGGCCGGTAATCCAGATTGGTCGTTCATTGGCGATGGAATTGTTAACCGCATAGCTGCAAATGGAATCGCTGATCATGTTGTCCGTGCCCAACAGGATATTAGCCTGCTGAGCGGGTTTGTCATCTTTAAGCTCTTAATGGGATCAATGTCAAGCGCAATGCTTGGGTTTTCCGGATATGAAGTTATTCCAGCTAGTGGAAAACATGCGGCAAAACCAAAATGGAAAGTTATCAATACAGCTCTAACGCTGGCAGCAATTTTTTTGATTTCGACCGGTATCTTCCAGCTATATGGCGCGTTTCGCTGGGAAATTCCAGCCACTGAAGGATATTCGACACTGCTTATTGAGTACGAAATTATCGCTGCCCAAACATTAGGCAATGGCATCACAAGAGCTGATATTGTTCCAACTGACGATCATTTAAGAGCGGCCGAAGCCCAATATGAGAGTTACGAACTTCAGATTGCGAGTGAGACCGATGTCGATGGAGAGCATCACGCTGAAATACTCCCTAAAGACGAGTTTGTAACAACTACGGCAGAACGCCTCGCCTTTGATAGTGCTTTGAATAGAGCCATAGACGGGACATCTGGCGCATCATTTCTGTTTATCGCAGGTGTTTTGCTCGCCATTATTTTACTTTTAGCGCAAGGGGGTGGGTATATCGGTGGTGCAGCTGTAGCAGCAAATGCCGCGAGACTAGGGAGACTCCCACAATTCTTTGAAGACGACCGTGTCGGCATTACCGTAATTTGGGGGATTTCGGCGATCCTCATTCCGATTATCCGTGAGGTTGTGGCCGTTGAAGCTTATTATGCATTTGGTTTCGTCAGCGCGTTCATTATTACTAGCACAACGGTTTATTTTGTACGAGACGATGTCCTTCAAAGCCGATCAATCGAACCAGGGTCTAGTGAGGCTAAATCACTGAAATTCGCCGGGCTGCGTGGCATGATCGCCAGCTATATCATGGGCATCATCCTCATTACTCAAAAATCTGACGCCCTTTTGGTCATCATCATCAGTGGCGCAGTCATTACCGCTTTTCAGGTTTACATTGCCAATGGTGGATTCAAACGCTTAACGGAAACACCGGTGGCACTTAAAAGTACACCCGGCACCAAAGTTATTGAGTTCAACAATGGCGTCGAGCGGGCACATGAAGATGCCCGTCAGCGTGGCATAGTGGATGCGATGAATGATTTAATCGATTCAGACCTTTTGCCCCATTACAATGTCGAACCAAGACGCATCAGCCGCATGATTAGCCATCTATACCATTTAGATGAAGAGCATTTCGAACATGAACACAACGAACATGATGATCATGATTACATTGAAGAGCCTAGCCAAGAGCTACAAGAAACGTATGAATTCGCTCTTGCGTTAAAAGATGAAATTGCAGGGAAAATCGAATGGTACTCTCGATACGGGGCCTTTATCTTCATTAATGCATACCATAAGAATTGGACAAGTGATGAAAACAATCGGCCGGCCGAAGTAGTTCAACGAGCGATGGTGAATATTCTCTTTCCAGCCGTTGAACATGAGGAAATCTGGGCAGCTTTCCAAGCTTTTGAATTCGAGCAGCTACCAGAGCCGATTTGGCAATTTAGTCGTGAGCGGTATTTCTGGGCAAAAGATCAATGGCCAAATTTAAGTGACCGCATCACAACGATTTGGACATTACAAGATTTTGGATTACTCGATAAAGATATCGACATCGTCACCGTTGTGTCAGTTGCCGACAAAGCACGCCGAAACTTTGTTCAGGTTACTACCAAATCTGGATCTGAAGATGGAGATGAGGCAGCGGTAAGCAAAGATACAATCGATTAATTCCGGCACTCAAATTAGGGGATGATCCTCTTCCCACATATTTCTAATCCTTGTTTGAAAAACCTCTCTAGTAAAGAAAGTCTGTCGATTTTCGCTAGAGATGGCTTCAAATTATTTTGCAACTTCAACCCATAATTTAGCTGTAAGACAGGGTAAATACGATGGAAAATTGGCATTTAGTATCCTTAGAAGAAACTTTGACAAAAATTGGAACAGATGGTCAAAGTGGGCTAAGCAGTAATGAAATTAATCAGCGGCTGGCTAAATTTGGCCCAAATGAGCTGGTTGAAAAAGGGCAAAAGGGGCCACTAAAAATATTGTGGGAACAGCTGAGCAGTGTCATGGTTGCCATACTTATTGCGGCCGCAGTTATTTCCGGCCTTTTGGGGAAACCGACCGAAACGATCGCAATATCAGCGATTGTTTTGCTGTTTGCAATTTTGGGCTTTGTGCAAGAGTACCGTGCGGAACAGGCGATGACGGCTCTAAAGAAATTGGCAGTGCCTGTGGTTCAAGTCATTAGAGATAGTGAAACCATACAGCTATCCGCACGCGAACTTGTGCCTGGCGATCTTGTTTTGTTAGAGGCGGGTAATATGGTGCCGACCGACCTCCGTCTAACGGAAACTATCAATCTACGGCTTGAGGAAGCCGCGCTAACGGGTGAGTCCGAACCGGTTGAGAAGCAAACAAATGCTCTGCACGGGTTGAACCTGCCTTTGGGTGACCGGCTCAATATGGCTTACATGGGAACGGTTGTCACCTACGGCCGTGGCAAAGGGGTTGTCATTGCAACCGGCATGCAAACAGAGCTGGGTAAGATTGCGACCCTCATTCAAAACGTTGAACAAGAGATGACCCCTTTGCAGCAACGTTTGGATCAATTGGGAAAACGTTTAGCCGCTTTTGGCGTTGTGGTAGCGGCCCTCATTATGTTGCTAGGCATTCTCCGTGGAGAAACGATCAGCGATATGTTCTTGACGGCCGTCAGTGTTGCCGTTGCCGTAATTCCTGAAGGGCTTCCGGCCGTTGTCACCGTTACATTGGCATTGGGTGCCCAGCGGATGCTCAAGAAAAAGGCCTTGATCCGTAAGCTACCAGCGGTAGAAACCCTAGGCTCTGTCACAGTGATTTGTTCTGACAAGACAGGGACCTTAACTGAAAACAAAATGACAGTGACTATCATCGATGTCGCTGGCCATTTTTTAGAGCTGATGGGATTGCAAGACCACCCAGCGCCTACTCTTTCCCCAGATCCAGCATTGGTCCTGTTGAATCAGCCCAATTCGGTTAATCTCATTTTGGCTGGTGGTGCATTGTGCAATGATGCTTCGCTGAAGCCGAACCCAGAAACAGGCCGTTACCTGACAATCGGTGACCCAACAGAAGGTGCGCTTTTGTTTGCCGCGTCACAGGCGGGGATATCAAAAAGTGAGCTACAAGCTATTCTCCCACGAATCGTGGAATTACCTTTCGATTCTGATCGGAAGCGCATGACGACGGTCCATCAGCTTCCAGCTGACCGAGCCGCTCTGCCACAATCGATCCGTTTTCTTCACGAAGAAAAAAAACCATTATTAGCTATCACGAAAGGGTCGGCCGATGGGCTATTAGATATTTGTACTCACGTTTGGATTAACAACGAAACAGTTCAGTTAGACTCAGAATGGCGACAGCGTATTCAAACCGCAAGTGATCAAATGGCCCAAAACGGCATGCGTGTCTTGGGGCTTGCGATTCAATGGTTAAATGAGGTCCCTACAAATCACCAAGAAACCTTGGAAAAAAACCTGATATTTGTTGGCATGGTGGGTATCATCGACCCACCCCGACCGGAGGTAAAAGCCGCCATCCAAACTTGCCAGGCGGCCGGTATTCGCACGGTTATGATTACCGGGGATCATCCTTTAACCGCAAGATTCATCGCCCACGATTTGGGAATTTCAGTTAACGGACGCGTAAAAACGGGGCAAGAACTCAGCATGATGTCTGCGGCCGAACTTGAAGCGGTCGTTGATGACGTATCGATTTATGCGCGTGTTTCCCCTGAGCACAAACTAAAAATCGTAGAGGCTTTACAAAACAAAGGTCACATCGTTTCGATGACGGGTGATGGCATCAACGACTCCCCTGCACTGACAAAAGCGAATATCGGAGTGGCAATGGGGATCACAGGGGCCGACGTAACCAAAGAAGCCGCTCAGATGATCTTACTCGACGATAATTTTGCCACCATCGTTTCAGCAATCGAAGAAGGTCGGGTAATTTATGACAATATTCAGCGCTTTATAAAATTCTCAATTGCTGGCAATTTGGGCAAAGTAATTGTCATGCTGTTTGCTCCATTTTTAGGTGTTGCCATAGCGCTTTTGCCATTGCAATTACTGTGGCTCAATTTGTTAACTGATGGGTTGCTTGGATTAGGGCTAGGTATGGAACCGGCCGAAAAAGAAACGATGGCGCAACCACCCCGATCAACTGAGGAAAGTTTACTAAACAAAAGCACTATCACTCAAATTGTCTGGGTTGGGGCATTAATCGGAACCATTGCCCTGTCCATTTTGTATGTTTACTACAACCCAAATGATCCGGCTGATCGCACGTGGCAAACGGTCATGTTTACGACTTTAGCTTTCCTTCAGATCGGGCAAGGCCTAGCATCCCGCTCAAATGAGCAATCTTTTTTCAAACTTGGTTTACGCTCTAACCTAACGATCAGTTGGCTGGCTGTGGTGACCATCGGGTTGCAATTTGCGGTAGTATACATTCCTGTGTTTAGCAAATTTTTCAATGTAACCCCATTGTCGGCCGGTAATTTGGCAGTCTGTGCAGTATTAGGGAGCATTGTCTTCATTGCACTTGAAATTGAGAAGTTGATTAAGCGAAATCTACTATAAAGAAAGAATGGCAACCAAAATGAATCATAAAAACCCGAAGGTTGATGCATATTTAAGTAGGATACAAAAGTGGCAGGATGAGATGGAGACATTAAGAATGATCGCTCTCGACTGTCAACTAACTGAAGAATTGAAGTGGGGTAAACCGTGTTACATGGCTCAAAAAAGTAACATCATTATCCTGCAAGGCTTTAAAGAGTTCTGCGCGATTCTGTTTACCAAAGGGGCCTTGTTAAAAGACCCCCATCGTCTTTTGGAAAAACCAGGCGAGAATACGCAGGCGGCACGCCGAATACCTTTCACAACGCTTGATGCAATAGTTGAGATGGAACCGATCTTGAAAGCTTATATTCAGGAAGCGATTGAGATCGAAAAGGTCGGCTTGAAAGTGGACTTTAAAGAAAGTACAGAGCTTGTTTTCCCTGAAGAACTTGAAAGCAAATTCGATGAAAACCCTGCCTTGAAAGCCGCTTTTGAGGCTTTAACACCAGGACGGCAAAGGGCTTACAACCTTTATTTTTCGGCCGCCAAACAATCTAAAACAAGGGAGGCAAGGGTTGAAAAATCGTTGCCGCACATCCTCGATGGAAAGGGATTAAATGATTAATCCTCTATTGATAATTGGTTGAAGAAAACAACAAGGAATTTTATAACATTCAAGTATATATAAATGATCCACTCCCTCCATTCCTTTTAAGTGTTGACATCAAACGACTACTATTCGTGATTGTTGGATTTTTTTGGTTTCTAGTCGGTTGCCAGCAGGCAGATGTGAATTCTGAAGTAGGTGGCGGAGAAAATATTCGCAACGGCCGCATTTTAGTCTGGCACAGCTGGGGAGAGTCAGGTTCGGCCGCCTTAGAAGAGCTTGTCACCAAATATCAAAGTGTGCATCCTGATGTAACAATTGTTATCACTCATGTTGAGCCCAACGAGCTAAAAGATCGCTTTATGCGTACGGCCGCGCTTGGACTAGGACCCGATTTAATGATTGGCCCTAGCGATTGGTTATTACCGTTGATTGAACAAAATACCATTGCCCCAATCGATTTAGACTATCTTGAATTAATCAAATTTAATCCAGCCGCTGTTGAGCTGGCGACTTACAACAGGTTTTTGTATGGCGTTCCCTTATCCTTAAAAGCCCCAGTCCTGTATGCAAACAAAAATCTAACTGACAGCATACAAACTAGCTACGAAAGTTTGCTTGAAGCCGCGACGGAAGGGGAAATCATTGCGATTAGTATCAATGCGAGGACCGCCTATTCTGGAATCGAAGCATTTGGCGCTCCCCTCATTGAGGTTGTTGAGATTGAAGAAATGGGGTCAACCTTGCGTTTGAATTCAGAAGGATTCATTGCTTGGGTCACTTGGTTGAAGAGAGCGCAAGAAAACCCAAACATTATTATTAGCAATGATGAAGAAGCTCTAGCTGAGCTTTTTCGTAAAAATGAGGTTGCGGCTTATTTGGGGCCTTTTGCCATATCTGAAACTCTGCTGGAACTCAACAATGGTGATGGGGATATAGCACCGATCAACCTAGCGATGAGCTTGGTTCCAAAAAATGATGCAAATATTTCACGGCCGCTTATTCAGGCAGATTTAATCTATTTCAATCAAGCATCTTCAGCTCGACAACAAAATATCGCCCTTAGTTTTTCTGACTTTTTGTCAAGTTCAGAGCAAGGCAATTTCTTGTTACGAGAGCTTAATATTGTGCCAGCAAATCAGAGAGTGCGGATTGCACGCAGGGTTTACCCATTTGCGTATGCCTATGGGCAA
>JBLIMP010000091.1:0-15008 GCA_047638855.1 Cellvibrionaceae bacterium
GCTCGGCCGGTTCGATAAAGATCGGTGCATTCCCTTCTGTGGTCTTAATGTTTGCTCCCATTTGTGCAAGCGGGTCAGCAATGCGTTTCATCGGCCGTTTGCGCAACTGCTCGCTACCATCTAAAACACTAGCAAACCTTTGCCCTGCCATGACACCGGCCAAAAGGCGAATACAAGTACCCGCATTTCGTGAATCCAACGGCTCGTCTGTTGGCTTTAATCCATGCATCCCAACCCCTTCGACAATCAAGTCCCAATGGGTTTGAGAATGTTCAACCACGTCGATTTTGACCCCCATTTGGCGAAAAATTTGCAGAGTTGAAACAGGATCACCCGCCGGGAGCCATCGTTTAATATGACTGGTTCCATTTGCTAATGAGCACAATATAATGGCTCGATGGCTAACTGATTTGTCACCAGGAACGGTAATGGCTCCCCGAAGCGGGGTTGTTTGTGGGAATACTTTCAGAGTTTTGGTCATAATGTTTTGTTCCAACTGAAGAGTTGGGTATTAAATAAGATTTGGCTAGGAAAATAACTGTTCAACAAAAAAGGCCATGTCGCATCTACGACATGGCCTTTAAATTTTCAATCCATGGTGACGCTATCCAATCATTTCGATAGGTATAAAGGACGAGTCATTCATAAGGGTCACAACGCTTAGGCGAGCGGCGACTTTACTCGTTACTTCGTTAAAAGCTTTGGCCGCGGCCGAATCTGGGTATGCCACCACAATCGGGTTACCAGAATCCCCACCGACACGGACATTTGCTTCCATTGGAATGGTTCCGAAATATTCAGTATTGTTTTGTTCAGCCAGAATTTGTCCAGCACCGGTTCCGAAGAACTCACCTGACATATTTTCGACTACACCCAAAATAGGGACTTTAAGCGTTTCAAACGTTTTTAAGCCGCGTAAAGCATCAGACGCTGCAACAGCCATCGGTTGCGTGACAATAACTGCCCCCGAAAGTGGAAGGGTTTGGGCCAACGATAGTTGCGCGTCACCGGTACCGGGTGGCAAATCGATTATGAGGTAATCAAGATCACCCCACAATACGTCAGTCAGCAACTGGCGTATAGCGCTGTGCAACATCGGCCCGCGCCAGATCATCGGCTTATCGGGGTCTGACAAAAATGCCATTGAGATAAATTTAACCCCGTGAGCTTCAGCCGGAATTAGTTTTTTGTTTTGAGGTGGTGGCATTTTTGGTTGCCCCATCATCATCGGGATATTGGGTCCCAGAATGTCAGCATCGAGCAAACCGACAGATGCCCCTGCTTTAGCAAGTGAAATCGCCAGATTAACAGAGACAGTGCTTTTTCCAACGCCCCCTTTTCCAGAAGCGATAGCGATAGCGTGCCGAAAGTTTTGCCCCAGTTGATCTCTAATCTTTTGGTTCTCAGGCACATTGGCATCAAAGTTAATCGTTACGGTTCCCATTCCGGCGACCGTAGACAGTGCCGCCCGACAGTCCCCGTCCATTTTTCCTTTAAGGGGGCAAGCCGGAGTCGTAAGCATGATTGTGAAGGTCACATCATTGCCTTTGATTTCAAGTTCGCGAATCATGTTGAGTGCCACGAGGTCGCGGTGCAACTCAGGCTCTATCACAGTGGATAGAGCTTGTAGAACGATGTCTTCACTAAGTGCGCTTTTCTTTTTACCAAACATATGTTTTTATCCAAAGATTAGAGTCTAAGACGATCTGAAAGAATCCATTATCCAGAGCAATCCTCTAGATTGTTTTTATCAGAACTGTTTCGCAAATGGTTAATAACTATTTACATCACTCAGTCATCTCATTGAGATTTTATCCTAGGAGGTACGTTTAAGCTTTGCCTGTTACGGTACGTTTACCAAATGAAGCGATGATAAATAAGATTGTGGCCAAGATCACGAATATAGGCTGCAGGGGTTTCTTACAAAGCAAGAGAACTAGGAACTTAGTACTGGCTCTCTTATCCTATATACAGGATACAGGCTGCTTATGGGGAACTATACTTCTGTCATAAGTTGGTTAAACAGACAAGTTGATCGGCCGAAACATTATTTAGATTTATTCCAAATTTCTCCTTTTTTTCCTCTTCCTTCAAGAAGCCCCACGATTTGTGGGGCTTTTTGATTTCTCAGGTTAAGTTGCAAAGGTTCAGCCTATAGACTTCCAGAATAGTCTGCAAAGTACAAAACTAATCCTAAAAAATCACGAATACTTTGAATCGGATGACTTCGTAGGACGAGACCAGATTGAAACAACTTCTTGATATGCTTGGACAAACTCAGGTTCGGCCGTGTTTCGAATGCGTAACTTCATCCCTTTGCACACGATATAACTGGCTATTTTGTTGACCAAGACTCCGTAATGACGCTGGTAAAATCGTGCCCGACTTTCCCACAAGTTAACGATAGAGCGGGCTGGTACTTGACGAGTACTTTCACCCCCATAATGGACGATTTCGGCCGCTGGCACAGTGTAAATGTCCCACCCTGCCGCATGAATACGACGACACCAATCTAGCTCTTCGCAATACATGAAAAACATTTCGTCAAAGCCGCCTGTTTCTTGAGCCACATCACGCCTTACTAACATCGTTGCCCCTAGCGGATGATCAATCGGGAACGCTTTATGGTTGGGATCGTATAGTTTGCGTGGATATCGGCCGTTCATTTTACTTTCGTAAAGCCTTGAAGGGACTGGGAAAAGATCAAACAAAAGCTGCCCGATCCTTGGAAATTCAAACGCACTGTGCTGAAAACGGCCGTCTCCATAAACCAAGCGGGCACCGGTCATGCCTACATTTTGGTTGGTATCCATAAAAGCAACCATTTTGCCAAAAGCACCTGATCGCACAACAGTGTCAGGGTTTAGCAAAAAGTGATAACGAGGCTCTGAAGGGTCGGCCGCTTTCATCCCTTGGTTATTGGCCGCACCAAATCCTGGGTTTCCTTCATTCACAATTAAGCGCACTTCAGGAAACAAATTGCGAACCATATCAACGGTCCCATCGGTAGAGTCATTATCAATGACCCAAACCTCTCCGCGTAAGTTCGAGTGATTAAGCTCGGCGAATACTGAACGTAAACAGTCGGCCAAATAGCTACGCACATTCCAACTCACGATTACGATAGAAAGATCAATCATTAATCAGCACCTGCATATAAGTCTCGTACCACATCATAAAAATCATTGTCAATCGTCTGTATCCCGTCCCACTGATAAAAATCACTTGCACACACAGATTGATTACATGCTTCGGAATTAACAAATCCAATTAATCCGTTAATAATCGGATTAAAAGCGGAAATCGGGAATTCTTCTCCCAAAGCGATCATGTCGTTCGGGTATGGTTTTGAAAGCATCAAAATTTTAGTTTCTTCAAAAATCTCAGGATAATCATCAAAGATGGAGGCCCGTGCATCGCGAATTCTGTATCCGTTAGCGGCCGGCCCTCCTCCTACTTCAATGAATCCAATAGCATTCCGTTTTGGGTCGATGTTTAACTGCTTCCAAATCTCGGCTTGGTCTTCGCCATATTGCCAAGCCCCATCATTTTTAAGCGGCATGCTTGGGGGATTAAATATCGCAGCTGCGATATCAACTTCTTTTTCGAGTAGGGCGATTAAAGCAGAACTACTTGTGCCATACTCAACAAACTCAACGCCGCTTAAGCTACCGTCTTCAATTTCTTTGGCAAATAACTGATAGGTTATAACATCGTCCAAGGAGGGAACAGCAACTTTCTTAAACGCGATATCTTCAAACACATTGATCACACTTGATGTGCGAGAGACGAGCATCCCTGACTGATAGGGAACGCCAAATTGGGTAGCTGATAGCACTGGGAAAATATTACACCGCTCATGGGCTGCTACGTATTGTTCTGGGGTCAACATAGCAATGGAGGTTGTCGGCCGCTCACATACAAAATCGATCACTTCAGCATCGCTGCTAAGAATCACAGCTTCAAACATGTATCCGGTTTTTTCTGTCAAATCATCCAACAGAAAGCCGCCCCGTACTTCGATCAAAGCTTCGGCCGCTGTTGGTAGAAATATCACTTGAAACGGATTCCCAGCCGAACCGGGGGAGCCGAGCACGGTCGGTTCAAGTATGACTTCAACTTCACGCGTGACCTCTACTTCAACCTCAGTGACCACTTCAATTTCGCGCGTCACTTCTATCAATTGCGTGGCTACGATTGGCACTTCCAATACTTGGTAACGAGTCACCTCGACTTCGCGCACCTCACTTGTAGGGCTACAAGCGATTGAAAAAGCTATTAATAAGGCAAAAGTCCCGAATATAGAGATAAATTGATTGATTTTTTGCATGGACCACATTCTTTTTACAGTCATTTGGAGCTATCTTAACTAACAGAGATTTGTACCTGAAACACCCTGTTACGTCACCTGTATGCCCCACTTCTTAATAAAACCAAATCTTTTTGTTTGATCATTTTGCGATTATTCAACAGGGGCTGTAAGAGGGCGGAAGTAAGGTCATACGTAAAGAATAAGCTGCCCGCCCTCTTTCATCCGTACGTTTTATTCATCGGCCGCATGAGGTGCTAAACAATTCCCTCATTTTGATGTCTACTTTTTCAGGGATACTCCAAGGACTGTTAGCCCTTCATACGCAGACCTTCCCCAAATCTAACCTTTCCAATAAAATCTAAATCTCATTTCAAATGATTGCGGAATCTATTTATCTATCTATAAAGAAAGAAAAAGAAGAAAGAAAGAAAGAAAAAGAAGGAAAATAAAGTTATGGGCAAAAACTATCAAAAACTATTGGAACAAGTCAATGAAATTCACGATTTAGATAAAGTGACTTGGCTCATGGGGTGGGATAGAGAGGTTAACATGCCAGATGCGGCAGCTGGCATCCGGTCAAAACAAATCGGCACTGTCAACAAGCTCGTACACCGACTATCTACATCAGATGAAATGGGAGAGCTGATTGAAAATGCGGCCGCTGAACTGGAAGGTGAAGAGCAAGACCCGCAGGGAACCGAGCAATCGCTCATCCGTTTTTTGAAACGCGATTTTGCTGAGAAGAAACGCATCCCAGAAGATTTTGTTAGGCGACAAACTGAAGCTCGAGGGCATGCCAATCAGGTTTGGAAATCGGCACGCGAAAATAATGACTTCGCACCATTTGCTTCATGTGTAGCAACGACTATCGCTTTGTGCCAAGAGATGGCGGAGTATTTGGGATATGAAGATGAGAAGTATGATGCTCTTTTGTCTCAATATGAGCGCGGCTTAAAAACGGCCGATGTGCGCCGAATATTCAATGCTATTAAAGAGGAGACAGTTCCGCTAATCGAGGCGATTGCTGACCGCCAGCATCTTGTTGATGACAGCCTGCTCCATCAAAATTTCCCGGTTGACATTCAAAAAGAGGTGGCACCCTATTTCGCTAAAGCGGTTGGTTACAACTTTGAGCATGGCACGCAGTTAGGCACGGCCGCGCACCCCTTTGCCAGTAGCTTCAGCCGGTTTGATGCGCGAATTACTACCCGCTGGTATCCCGATTTTATTTCACCCTCCCTTTTTGGCACGATGCATGAAAGTGGTCATGCGATGTATGAGCAAGGAACTGCGGCCGACCTTGAGCGAACGCCTTTAGCACGCGGTACATCGATGGGCATCCATGAATCGCAATCTCGCATGATGGAGAATCTCGTGGGTCGTAGTCGAAGCTTCTGGGAAGTTCATTACCCAGTACTGCAAAAAGCGTTTCCACAACAATTAGGTGCCCATTCGGCCGAAGATTTCTATCGGGCTATCAACAAAGTCAGTCCGTCTTATATTCGAGTCGAAGCAGATGAACTGACCTATAACATGCACATTATGCTGCGCTTTGAGCTTGAGCAAGCGATGGTCAACGGCGATATCACGGCCGAACAGCTACCTGAGGCTTGGAATAGCAAAATGGAAGAATTGCTAGGCAGCATCCCACCCACCGACACATTAGGCTGTTTACAAGACATCCACTGGACCGGCACCAGTTTTGGCTACTTCCCAACTTATGCTTTGGGCAATTTCTATTCGGTCCAGCTACTAGATGCAGCTCAAACTCAAGACCCTTCGATTCAAACAGATTTGGCTCAAGGCAGCACGGCCGCGCTCAAAAAATGGTTGGGAGAAAACATTCACGCGCATGGAAAGAAGTTTGATCCGGCTGAACTGGTGACAAAAGCAACCGGCCGACCGCTCGATCACAAGCCATTTGTCGCGTATGCTAAAGCGAAATTCGGTGAGTTATATAATCTGTAAGCTGACTGTAAACAGACGGCCAGCACAGGTCCAGACGTTCTGTTAGAGCATCTAGTAGAGCATCTGGACCTGATACTGACAAGTTGAAGTACTAAATATGACTGCGTTAGAAATCATTCTCGAAAACATCGCTTCCAAAGACCCCGTGCTTGAACTCGGCGGTTTAGACCTAAGTGCATTGCCGCCTGAACTCAGACTGGCAACGCATGTGACCCGTCTGAGTTTACGGGGAAACATGCTTGAAACGTTTCCCTTGGAAATCACGGCACTTATTAATCTGACGTTTTTGAGTGTGGCCGACAATAAGATTAGTGAAATTCCGGCCGAAATCAGCCAGCTAATTAACCTGACCCGGCTCAATCTAAAAAACAACCTGCTCACAGAATTACCACTTGAACTGCTTGAGCTGGACCAGCTACACCTTTTACGCCTAGATGGAAACCAGCTTGATCTGCCCGCTGACATTCTACGCAAATGGGACCGGCCGGCCGATATCGTTGCCTACTACAAAAAACACTGCATCCCTGAACCTGAGCCGGTCGTACTCTCCATCGAGCGTAAAATTGCGATTTTCTTCAATAACGACACATTACTGCGGTTGGCCGACATGTTGTGTGTTCCGGCCGAAGAGCTGAATGCGCCAGATCACGACAAACGGGCAGAACAGTTTCTCGCATACCACACAGAACATGGTTTAAGAGCGGAATTAATCGACTTGCTTGAAGTTTACCGGCCGGGCGTTTTTAACTTGCAGTCTAAATAGCTTCGCCCTCGAAGCGTTCGGAGTGGGCATCCTATAACTGAAATGCTGAACTGCTAATGAAAATTGACATTTACCCCTCCCCAAACCATAATCCGACCCTATGACACCTGACATCTCCCAAAATCAAAAAAGATGGCAAGTCGCACCTAAGATTCCAGACAACATCCTACGTGAAGCCCCATCTGTTAACCCGATAGTCGCCCAAATTTTATACAATCGAGGCATCGCTACATTTGAAGGAATGCGGGCATTTATGGAGTCGCGCTACATTGGTAAAAGTGATCCCTTTTTACTAGCGGGCATGGCCGCAGCGGTTGAAAGAATTTTGCGAGCACTCGACAATCATGAACTCGTCGTTGTTTACGGGGATTTTGACGCAGATGGAGTGACTTCAACCGTTTTGGTGCTCGAAGCATTATGGGGGTTAGGGTTTTCCAAAAGCCTTGTTCAACCGTATATTCCTCATCGGGTAGACGAAGGATACGGGTTAAACAAAGAAGCCTTAACTAAGTTAAAACTAAAGGGTGCCGCATTGGTTATCACGGTGGATTGCGGCATTCGTTCTGTTGCTGAGGTTCAACATGGGGTTGATGAAGGGTTAGACATCATCATCACCGATCATCACAGCATCGGGCCGCAACTACCAACAGCCGCTTTCGCAATCATTAATCCCAAACGTGAAGATTGTCCATATCCTGAGAAAATGTTAGCTGGAGTAGGCATCGCTTATAAATTGGCTGAAGCCCTTCATAGTCAAAGACCCACTGAGTTCGACCCAAAAACATTGCTTGACCTCGTTGCCATTGGCACTGTGGCCGATGTGGCCCCTTTGTTGGGTGAAAACCGCCAATTGGTTAAAGATGGATTGCAAGTCATGAATACTGCGCTCCGGCCTGGATTGATGGCACTTGCCACAGCGGCAAAACTCAATACCCCAACGATTTCTGCCATGAATATCGGCTTTACTCTAGGTCCACGCATCAACGCGGCCGGGCGCATCGGCCCAGCTATTGATATGGCAGCCGTGCGATATCATAACAAGCGCAATCTAGCGGGCCCGGCTCCTCAAAAAGATGGGTATGCCTATTTGGCCGCTCGTCTGCTTTTCAGCCGTAGCCACCCGCAAGCGGCCGAATATGCTCAAGAGCTAAATACGCTTAACAGCCAGCGGCAACAAATGACCGAAGGTCTTAACAGAAAAGCTGAAGCGTTGGTGTTAGAAGAATTGGAAGACGATAAGCAGATCGATGAGGTCAATGTTCTGTTTGCGGCCGATCACGGCTTCGAACCTGGCATTGTTGGCCTTGTTGCGGGCCGACTCAAAGAAAAGTATTACCGCCCTGCCATCATTCTTGAAATGGGCGAAGAAGAAAGCGTCGGTTCATGCAGATCAATTCCAGAAGTACATATCACGCATATGCTCGATCAATTATCCGATATACTGGTACGCTATGGTGGCCACGCGGCCGCGGCCGGTCTAACTATTCGTAACGAGCATTTAGCTGAATTTAAAAAACGGATTACCATCCTCGTCGATGCGGAAATAGGCAAGTTGAATCTCACCCCAACTATTCCTATTGATGCCCTAATAGACATTGAACAAGTCGATGCGTCACTTTATGCGTTACTGCAAAAGTTAGAGCCGACCGGATGCGCCAACCCATCCCCGGTTTTTCTAAGTCGCCGAGTTGAAGTCCAAAGCACAAGAGCTGTGGGCAAAACGAAAGACCATTTGCAGGTTACCTTTCTGATTGATGGCAATCGGATCTTAAAATCAATCGGTTTTGGGTTGGGATTCTGGCACGAAAATTTACCCAGTTTTGTCGATATTGTGTATTCAATTGATGAAAATACTTGGAACAACGCAACCACTCTGCAATTGCAGATAAAAGATATAAAACCCGCCATTTAAGGCTTGAAACATGGTGCGTTCAGTTATTCACCATCCATCGCTTATCACTCATCGCACATCATTCAAAAGAGGTTCTAAATGAAAATACTAGTTACCGGCGCAGCTGGTTTTATAGGCCACCATTTGGCCAAAAAATTATTGGAACGAGGAGATGAAGTTGTCGGGCTCGATAATTTTGTCGACTATTATCCAGTTGAAATTAAACGCAAAAACCAATCAAAATTAGAAAGTTTCTCCCAATTCAAAATGATTGAGGAAGATATTCGAAATCGGGAAGCACTTTTCGAAATCTTTGAAACCGAAAAATTTGATGCTGTGGCTCATTTGGCGGCTATGGCCGGGGTGCGCAACGCTGTTTTATATCCTGATTATTATGTGGCGGTAGATTATAACGGGACGCAAAATTTAATGGATGCGGCCCGTAAAACAGACGTTGGTAATTTTGTATTTGCATCAACCTCCTCTGTGTATGGCGATACAAAACAGGTTCCATTTATTGAAACTGATAACTGTGATCGACCCTTGCAACCTTATTCGGCCGCTAAACGGGCCGCTGAAATGCTCGGGTTTACCTACAATCATCTATATGGTTTAAATTTTACCGCCACTCGATTCTTCACCGTCTATGGTCCATCTAGTCGCCCCGATATGATGGCTTATCTTGTAGCAGACAGTATCATAAAAGGGAAAGAAATTCCGCTTTACGAAAATGGTGAAATGTGGCGGGACTGGACCCATGTAGGCGATATTACTGACGGACTTGTCTTAGCCATCGACAAACCATTAGGATATGAAGTCATCAATTTAGGCCGGGGTGAACCCACAAAACTAATCGACTTTGTTGAGATGATCGAAGAAATGGCTGGTGGAAAGGCGAATGTCATCATCAAGCCAAAAATAAAAGCTGATGTGGTCAGAACATGGGCCAACATCGATAAAGCAAAAAACTTATTGGGATACAATCCCACAATTTCTGTTGTAGATGGGGTTAGAGATTTCTGGACCTGGTACAAAAATGAGATTCTAAATCAGGATAGTTAGCATGCTAGATACCCCTTTTATATACGTTGATACCCCAAGTGGCTGGGAAGCCTGTTTAAGCGAGTTAAAACAACACAAAACAGTCTGTATTGATCTTGAATCAAATAGCCTTTATGTCTACAAAGAGGAAATCTGTCTTATTCAGATTTCCGTTGGTGACATTGACTATATTATTGATCCTAAAACCGATATTAATTTAGCTGGTTTGGGGTTAATCATCCAAGACCCAACCATTGAAAAGGTTTTTCACGCCTGTGAATACGACCTAATCCTGCTCAAGAAACAGTTCGATTGGGAAGTTTCCAATCTGTTTGATACGATGTGGGCAGCACGTATTCTAGGTGTTGAAAAAATCGGTCTAGCTAATATTATTCGGGATGTTTTTGGAGTTGAGCTGGACAAAAAATTTCAGAAAGCAGATTGGGGCAAGCGACCGCTCTCGCCGGAAATGCTTGCCTATGCGCAAAACGACACCCACTACCTACACCGGCTTCGGGATCATTTTGCCATCAAGCTCAAGGCTTTGGGACATTGGGAAGAAGCCCAAGAATCATTTGTGCTTCAATCTAGGGTCAACCTACCGAACACTGATTTTAATCCTGATAATTTTTGGAACTTTCACGGCATAAAATACCTAGAACCACAAAACCAAGCGATTTGCAAGGCTTTGTTCGCTTTTAGGGAAACAGAGGCGAGCAAATACAATCGGCCGTTATTTAAAATTTTTGACAACAAACGGTTGTTGCAATTGGCAGAATACCCTCCTGCAACAATGGATGAGTTATTTAGAACCAGGGGCTTGCCAGGGTGGTATATTCGTAAACGAGGGCCTAACTTGTTACAGGCTATTCGGGCAGGTAGCCAGGCCCCCATTCCTGAGCGGCCGAAACGTGACCCCAAACCGGCGCAAGATATTCTGGACCGATACGATGCTATGCTCAACTGGCGCAAAGAAACCGCCCGTGCTCGCGGCGTTGAATCTGATATTATTTTGAGCAAAGATAGTTGTTGGCAAATCGCTAAAGGCAATCCCCAAAGCGGGGTAGAGCTAGCTGATTATAGGCAAGTCGCTGGTCCGTGGCGTATCAAAACGTATGAAAAGGGGATACTTGCTATTTTGGCTGGCTATCGATAAACCTCGGGTACAAGGTTTATTATTGTCAAAGGCAATCTGCCTTTCCGTCTTGTCCTATATCGCTAATTCAAGTAATTGTTGATAGAGAGGCTGACACTCTTCAAGTAAAGGCTTTAGGGAATCTGGAAAAGGGGCTGTTTTCGGCCGATAGGCTGAAAACCCAGTAGATTGATGCACACTGTCGTACCAAGCTGGTGCCCAAGCGCCATCTTCTGCTCTAGCTCCAGCTTCCCAACTTAGCATAGTGGGATCAAACGGGATGCCAATGTGCATACACAGCTTGCTCAATGCATATTCAGGGTCAAGCAAAACCCTACGAGAGTCAAGCACACACGGATTCTGCCCGATACTTTTTAAATACTCCAACAGCTGAACATTATCGACGTATCCAACATCTTGCATCGTGGGGCTAGCAATTTGGCGCGCATATGACGGGAGCATATCAATAGGGTCTCTTATTAAGATAACGTTGGTCATTTGGGCCAAGAAATCCCACGGCATATGCACTAGATGGTGAGTCATCTGCTTAAAAAACGCAACGGGAGTGTTGCACTCTGCCAACATGACATTGTTAAGCACATCCTGATAATCAGAAGATTGTGAAGCAAGTGTTTCGGCCGCATATGGATGATATTTATCTGCATCTGTCTTATGCAAATAATGGGCAAACAACGGCTCATCATACACAGTTGTGTCTTGCCGCTGGGCAAAACTGTACATCATTGCGGTAGAAATATTGCGAGGGCCAGACCAAATATTCAAACGGGTTAGTTCTTTCATTATCAAGTTCTCAGTTAAGGATGAGTTCGTCAAGCAAATAGGATGGGTCGCACTGAAATCAGCGTAATCTGTTGATGCTTCAAACTATTGTGCTCAGGTCTAAACTTATCGTGTTTTATTCATTATGCCGGATATCAGTATAAGGCCAACCCCGAAAAATAATTATCTAGCAAACTAGCTCAGGGGAATTGGCTGTGTCAATCAAGTTGACCCTGTGAGGCGATTTTATTGATGCAATTGCAGTAACCGTTCAGAGGGGTGTAAGGCCGTAGGCATTCCCTTCGGTCGGGACGGGAAGAAAATCTCTTCTTCGGGGCTTAAAACCGCCCCGCCCCTTTCACCCCTACGAAGTTATGCGTATCAATGACAGGGGGACTGAACGGTTACCAATTGCATGTTTTATTCTCAGAAATCGCCTAAGGAAAGATTATCCGCATTTCTACGCTATACGCCTAAAATCCTTCACCACTATTTTGCCTACGACAACAATCGGGGTCACGTATTGGAAGTTTTAATTATTTGCTGAGATAATCGTGATATGAAATTCGCAATCCTTTCAGACATACACGCAAATACTCAAGCGTTAGAAACTATAGCCGATGACATTGAAAAGTGGGGGCCTGACTTCACGGTTGTCAATGGGGATATCATCAATCGTGGCCCAAAACCGGCCGAATGCTGGCAGTTTGTACAAGAAAAGGTCAAAAGCCATCATTGGAAAACGACTAGGGGAAATCACGAAGAGTATGTGCTTAACCATCTTAATCCGCCAGAAGGGCAAGTATTTTTCCCAATGTCATGGTGGACATTACAACAAATGGGGGAACGGGTAAATGAGTTGTACGCCTTAAAAGAGGTATGGTCGCATACGATCCGAAATTTTGGGGAGATCAGAGCCACTCACGCGTCAATGGCAGGGTCGCAAAAGGGAATCTATCCACGTGACCCAGCGGAAAAAATTCGAGAGTACATCGCTCCGGCCCCGGCCGTTTTATGTGTTGGACACGTGCATATCCCATATGTCAAAGTCGTTGATCAAACGATGATCGTTAACTCAGGCTCGGCCGGACAGCCCTGTTATGGGGAAAAGAAAGCCTGCTATGCAAGGGTGACGCTCCAAAATGGCGCTTGGGAAGCCGAAATTATGCGCCTTGCTTATGACCGGGAAAGTACAAACCAAGATTGGTTCCAATCTAGAATTTTAGAAGAAACGGCTAAAACAGATCTAATGACTACGCTTATCTACCATGAATGGCGTACGGCTCACCCGCTTATGCTCAAATGGTATTTCGAGTATTTTCCAGCTGTTAAAGCCAGCAAAGTTCAGGAAAGTGTGATGCTTGAACGATTTTTCAGAGATCATGGTTTAGACTCCACCAACAAATCCTATCCGCTTTGATTTGCAATTTGTACATAAACGAAACAAATTATAAATTTTCATTGATAGAGAATCATCTATTAGTACCAATACCAGAGGATTGCATTGACAGCATTTGATTTTAGACCTTATATTATGAAGGTAATATGCACATTCATAACAAGCAACCGACAGATTTAGAGGTACCTATATCTCCAGAATTTAAAAGCCTCACCCCAGAAAGTTTTAATGGCTTTTTAGGCGAACTCTTTAACTCTTCACCTGAAGGGGTTTTAATTGTTGATCATGCGAGAAGGCCTCTATTAGTCAACAACAAAATGGTCGAATTCTGGGATTTCCCAAGCGGGATAACAACAACCTCAGAAGCACTTGATTTGAGCATCGACAAAGTTGAGGATCCTATTGTATTTCGCAAGCGAATAGAAGAAATCTATGCAGACGTGCATTGTGAAAGCCAAGAAAAAATCAAACTGAAAAATGGTCGAATCTATCAACGAAATACGAAACCCTTGCTTATCAATGGAAATCATGTGGGTCGATTTTGGACATATCGAGACATAACCGCTGAATACCAAGTTGAGGTAGCATTAAAAGAAAGCGAAGCCAAATACCGAGTCTTGTACGATAACGAACAAAGATTGGTTCAAGAGTTAGCCTTACTTAATAAAGTGCGGGCTGCAATTGCCCAAGATTTAGAGTTACCCTCGTTATTCCAACATGTTGTGGAAAGCATTGCTGAGTCTTTCGGCTTTGCGCTTGTTGGTCTGTACTTATTAAAAGACAAAACACTTTATTTACAACATCAAGTAGGGTATGACCAAGTTATTTCAACCATTCCAATGGGCTTAGGCGTTTCTAGTCGTGTCATACAGAGTGGTAAACCGGTTTTAATTGAAGATACTTTTAATGAACCAGGGTTTTTAAGTGCAATCGATGGAATTGTAAGCGAAATATGTGTTCCACTTTTCGATAACGAAAAGGTTGTTGGCGTGCTAAACGTTGAGAGCATTAATCATATCAAGTTAACCAATGGCGACTTACAGCTTATGATCTCACTCAGCGAGCATATCAATTCCGCCATTGGCCGTGCTCGCTTATTCACTGAAGTTAAAACACAAGAAAAACAACTCTTATCTATCTTTGATCTTGCCCCAATTGGCTTTCTTCTATGTTCAATTGATGGCATGTTTGTGCAGGTTAACAAAGCTTTTGAAAACACACTTGGGTATTCATCAGCAGAGTTAAAAAAAATGAAGTTTACTGATATTACCCACCCTGAAGATATAGATAATAATTTACGTTGGGTTAATCGTCTCATTGGCGGTGAAATTACTACATATGGTTTTGAAAAAAGATATATCCATAAAAATGGTTCATCTATCAATGCATTTCTTCAGGTTTCCATGCTGCCGACTCAAGAAAATCAGCCTGCTAGATTAATTGCCCAAGTTGTTAATTTAACTGATTTAAAAAAGGCTGAAAGCGCCTTATTACAACACCAAAAAATGGAAGGCATTAGTGTCTTTGCAGGGGGCATTGCCCATGATTTTAACAATTTGCTCGTGACCCTCAAAGCCCAATCCTCTTTAGCGCTGTTAAAATTACCGGCCGATAGCGCGGCAAAAAAACACATTGAAAAAGTAAAGCTGGCGGCCGATAGCGCAGCTCAATTAACCGAACAACTCTTAGCCTATACAGGCCAAAGGCAATTTAAGCTTG
>JBLIMP010000092.1:0-14863 GCA_047638855.1 Cellvibrionaceae bacterium
GCCTAGCATTGAAATTGAAAAGTAAGGTCCTTTTAAGCGCAATGTAGCAGAGCCGATCCCCAATGCGAAGATGGCAGCAACAATCGCGCCCCCTAGAATGGGTAGAAAAGCGACCGAAAAGCCTTCGTTTAACGAAGCGGCATTAATCCCCATCTGCTGCATAAAAATACCGGTTCCGTACGCCCCTAATCCAAAAAAGACCGCATGGCCAAAGTCGATATAGCCGGTGAACCCGCCGGTCAGGTTCCAATTGCTGGCCAGGGTGATGAGCATAAACATCTGTGTGAATGAAAACAAGGTTGAATTCGTCACCCACTTCTTTTCGGGAAAATACCATTGCACGGCCGGCAATAAGAGTAAAGCAATGATCAAGAGAATGAGCAATGCAGGGCTGATCTTTTGCCATGTTTGTTTTAGTTTAGACATAAGTCGATTTTGGATTTACGATTTTGGATTGCTGATTGAAGGTTGTTTGCGCAAGCAAAAAATCGTCAATCAGATTTAATGTGCTCCGGCCGGGCTTAAGCCACCAAAAAGACCCTGCGGCCGGGTGACAAGCACGAGAACAAGCAAGACAAACGAGGTCACAATTCCAAGGTTTGTACCAATACCAGGGACATAGGTCGCGACAATGACTTCGATCAACCCTAAAAACATGCCACCCAGTAAAGCCCCAGGGATACTGCCCAAGCCGGACATGGCTGTGATGGCAAATGCTTTAATAGTAAAAGGGACACCCATAAATGGGAATATCGCTTGAGTTGGGCTGATCAGCCCACCAGCGACACCCGTCAGGCCGATGCAAATAGCGAAGGTCATCGCATAGATCATGTTGATCTCAATCCCAACAATGCGTGCTGCTTCTTTGTTTTGTGCGGCCGCCCGAATGCTTTTCCCCAATTTTGTATGTTGTAAAAAGAGGTAGAGGGCTACCATGATAACCAGCGCAAAAATGAGAATCATCCCTTTAGCACGCGGAATTGTGAGGTTATCTGTGATGCTGATTGCCCCGCTAAAAAACGAACTGGTTAAGCGAGGGTCGGCCGAAAATGTGTTTTTAACGACGTTTGAAAGAATGATTTCCAAACCGAATGTAACCAGTAAGGCAACTAGATGCGGCCGTTCAATTATCCGATTAATCAGACCGATTTGAATGATGTAACCAAACACAAACATAATCGGCATAATGGCGAAAACCGATAAAAAGGGATCCCAGCCAAAGTTGGTTTGAAAATACCAAGCGATATACCCGCCAATCATCAGGAATGTGCCGTGAGCGAGATTGATAACCCCCATCACTCCCCAAATGACAGAAAAGCCCAAAACCATGACGGCGTAAAAACCACCTAACATGACACCATTAATCAATGCCTGTAAAAATTGTTCCATCTTCTAAAATCCCTAATGAGTGGCTAGTTATTAGTGATTAGCGGCGGCTGCCTACTAACCACTAATAACTTTCCACTAACTACTATTTATCGATCTGCCCAAGGGAGCAAAGGATAATCAACCGGAGCGACTGCGGCTGCACTCGGTGCAACTACATTAATCACGCCATCTTGAACTTGAACCGTTCCCATCGGTTTACCAACATTCTTGCCTGTTTCATCAAAATTGATGGGGCCGTAGAATGTTTCGATGTCGAGATCCTGCAATGCTGTACGCACTGCGTCCATATCTAAAGAATCTGCATTTTCGATGGCCGCCATTAGGGCTAAACCAACGGCCGTAGATTCAGCTGCCTGATAGGTGGGTGTTTCGCCAAACATAGCTGTATATTGTTCAGCGTAGTTTGCCGGACTACCAAAGTATGGGCTTTCCCAACTCATGGTACTTTCCCATTGGGTGGGCCCCATGATTCCATTTGCTCTTGCACCCACTTCTTCTACAAATTGTGGATTAGATGGGCCAACGGTGATAACCATACCCTGTGGATTGAAACCGAGCTCTTCGGCTGCTGCCACAAACAAAAGTGCGTCGTTATAATGACCGCCACCCACGAATACATCGGGGTCTAAGTCGCGGAACTTGGTCATGATCGCGCTTACGTCAGCCACATCTTTTGGATAGGTCTCAACCGCCAATACTTCTAGGCCGTACTCTGTAGCCCACTTAACCGCACCTTCACCTACAGAAGTTGGAAATGCGGTGTCTTCATAAGCGATCACAACTGTTTTTGCACCTTGGGCTGCTAATATTTCAAGAGCAGATTGGGTGTAATTGCCTGCGGGGGTTAAAACCGCGAACAAGTTCTGGAACCCACGTTCAAACAGACTTTCGCTTGACCCATTTCCTTCAACCATAATCACACCGTATTTTTCAGCGATAGCGCTGGCTGCGGCGGTCATTGAACTAGAGTATGGCCCAAGTAAGAAATCAACCTCATCTTCAGTAATCAGTTTTTCAGTTAAGTTTGCCCCGGTATCTGGGTCAGACTCGTCGTCGTAGTAAACTATTTCAACGTTGTAACAGTCACCTTGAACTTTGATACCACCATAGTGATTGTTCACATAATCGGCCCAAATCGTATAGCCTTGGCTTACATCTTCACCTTCGCGTGCATATTTGCCCGATTCAGAAACGGCCGCACCCAAGCGAATGACATTACCACTGTCACAGGCCTCAGCCATCACTTCTTCGCTTTCAACCGCACTGTCTTCCATCGTGCCCATACCAGCATTCCGGTCCGCATCGCTAAATGGAGCCATTGGATAGGCGAGTGGGGCAACTGCCGCGACTGCTGGCGCAATCACATTGACTTGTCCATCTTGAATCTGGACAGCACCCATCGGTTTGCCTACATTTTTACCCGTCTCATCAAAGTTGATAGGACCGTAGAAGGTTTCGATGTCAAGGTCGCGGAGTTCTTGGCGAACCGCATCCATATCTAGTGTGCCAGCAGCTTCGATAGCTGCCATGATGGTTAGCCCCGCAGCTGTAGATTCAGCCGCTTGATAGGTGGGTGATTCGCCCCAACGTGCTTCATATTTGTCGCCATATGCGCCCGAAGTGCCAAAGTAGGGTCCATTCCAGCTCATCGTTCGTTCCCATTGGGTGGGTCCGACAATATATTCAGCACTGCCACCCACTTCTGTCACAAATTCCGGATTGGATGGGCCAACGGTAATCACCATCGCATCGGGATTAAAGTTTAGTTCTTCGGCTGCTGCCACAAACAACAAGGCGTCGTTATAATGGCCGCCACCCACGAATATATCGGGGTCTAAGTCGCGGAACTTGGTCATGATCGCGCTTACGTCAGCCACATCTTTTGGATAGGTCTCAACCGCCAATACTTCCAAGCCGTACTCTGCGGCCCACTTAACCGCACCTTCACCTACAGAAGTTGGGAATGCGGTGTCTTCATAAGCGATCACAACTGTTTTTGCACCTTGGGCTGCTAATATTTCAAGAGCAGATTGGGTGTAATTGCCTGCTGGGGTTAATACCGCGAACAGGTTCTGGAATCCACGTTCAAACAGGCTTTCAGACGAGCCGTTGCCTTCAACCATGATCATGCCGTATTTTTCAGCGATGGCGCTGGCCGATGCGGTCATTGAGCTGGAGTAGGGTCCTAGTAGAAAATCAACTTCATCTTCGGTGATCAATTTTTCTGTCAGATTGGCACCTGTATCGGGATTAGACTCATCGTCATAATAGATGATTTCAACGCCGTAACGTTTGTCGCCTACTTTGATACCACCATATTCTTCGTTTACCCATTCGGCCCATAATGTGTAGCCTTGGCGCACGTCTTCGCCTTCACGCGCATACTTGCCCGAGTCAGAAATAGCCGCTCCGATACGAACCATGCCATCAAACTCGCTGTCGCTCATCGTTTCTTCAGCGACTTCGATCACTTCCGCCGCTGTTTCCTCGACCGCTTCCGCGATTTCGTCGGCATTTTCTCCGACTTCAACCGCCACTTCTCCCACTGTTTCTGCTACTTCTTTCACAACGTCTTCTAGAGCTTGCTCTGGCTGGCATGCCACAGCAAACAGCAGTAAAAGTATAAATGTGAAGGAAAGTATCCTTGGAGTTCTTTTCATCTTTCTTCTCCTAAGCTAAAAAATTGAAAACTGATAAAAATTGAGCCTGTCGCTTTTATGAAAAGCGGCAATTTGCATAGGCTTTTGACAAAAAGCAGCCACACTCGCCCAATCATGAATCCAATATTAGCGGATAAGGGTGAGCCAAGGCATAAACAGCCAAGTATGAGTCGTAAACAAAATATAAAAATTCACTTTGGCTTTTGTAGGAACCCCTGAAAGTGGCCGGCATTCAGTAGGTCAGTGAAAAAAGCTCGTGCGATGCACACCGACTACCGACTACCGAGTGCGAAGCACACCGATCATCCCCCAAACCGGTACCCCATCCCGAACTCTGTGTGCAGATATTCCGGTTTAGATGGGTTGATCTCGATTTTGCGGCGTAGACGGCCGATATAGACCCGTAAGTACTCTGCTTCATTGCCGTATTCAGGTCCCCAAATCTCTTTTAAAATGAGGTGATGGGGCAAGGTTTTACCGGTATTTTGCATAAAGTAATGCAATAACCTGTATTCTGTTTGCGTGAGCGAAATAATCGCACTGCGAGCCGTCACTGAAATCGCATCGGGATCGAGGGTTATTTCTTTCCAACTGAGTAGCTCTCGATTTTCGCTTTTTTCCATCCAATCCATGCGTCGCAGGGCGGCCCTTACCCGTGCCATCAACTCTTCAACCCCAAAGGGTTTGGTTAATACATCGTCAGCTCCAACATCTAGTGCCATGACCCGGTCAGATTCTTCACCCAAAGCGGTCAGAACAATAATCGGCACATGGGATTGCTGGCGAATGCGGCGGCAGGTTTCCAACCCATCCATACTCGGCATCATAATATCGAGAATGATAAGATCGGGTGATTGGCTGCCGAAAAGTGCGAGGGCTTCTAGCCCGGTTCCGGCCGTCAGGACATCAAAGTCCCGAATGGCAAGGTTTTTGCTAATAAATTCGCGGATTGTTTTTTCATCGTCAACAACAAGAATCTTCGGCTTCATTTTTTTAATCTATCACAGTCTCTTCTCAAAAAGTAGGGGTAACTTAACCTTGAATCAGATCGAGCTGACTTCGTTGACGAATCAAGTCGGCTAAAGAAGGTAGGTGAAAGCGTTGAGACACGCGGTCACGCACATAATCAAAGAAGCTCACATCTAACTTTTTAGCCGTCTCCGATAACGTTATAAATATATCCCACCCCTGTTTTCCAGTCTCAGTACGTGGTCCAAAACTCACATCACTTCGGCTTGAGTCGACCACTTGTTTTGAGGCCAATCCTCTACCTGTTTTATCGTCCACTTTGGCAGACCAAACTTTTCAAGCTGTTTGATTCCGCTTTCGTCAAACAGACAAATCGCCTTGTCGCGATGCTGCAAGATGGCAATGACATCTAAGCGACTTTTGTGCTCACGGGTCTTATAAGCGGTAAAAAGCGGATTGCATAGAATATGTCAATGTTTAATGGAGCCATAGAACGTTGTCGAACAGTGAGGATATATGCTCTAAAAAACAGTGCTCACTTATTAAACAGTAGAACAGTAGAAGAAATAACTATATTTTCCAGGGACATAGTTTGCAAGAAAAAGGAAATAACCGGAGGTGTAATAACGGTAGAAAAGTCAGTCTATTTAGAGTGTTTAGCAAGTACATTTAGATGCTGAGCGGCAAACCAACGGATGCTGGCATGAGATAAACTAGAAACAAAAAGGTCGGTATCAAAATTTGATACCGACCTTTTTGTTTAAATTCTGTTTTACTACAAACTAGTTAATCTTAGTCTTCAGCAAAACCAAGTGTTCTAGAAATGACATCGTTCTGATGAGCACGACGTCCCTTCTTCTTCTTTTTCTTCACCTTGCGGCCGCCAGACGGTGGTGCATCATCGCCCATCGCATTGCGCAAAGCAAATTCCATAGCTGTTGGCACTTCGCCGTAATCTTCTTCTTTATAATCGAGGTCGGCGACAGACATTTCTTCAAGAGAAGCTTCTGGTTTCTCTTGTAAGGCCTTAACGCTTAAGTTGATCCGACGCTTTTTACGGCTGAAATCAAGCACTTTAACTTGAACGTGATCATCGACGTTGAGGATTTCGCGCGGATGCCGCACGTACTCGTGGCTTAACTCACTAACGTGAGCCAACCCTTCTTTTTCAGCGCCAATATGAATAAAAGCACCAAAATTTTCGAGACGCGTCACTCTGCCAGTGTACGAATTTCCTTCTGCGAGATCGCTCCATTCCACCGCCAACGGCCGATTCATAGTTACATTAACCATGTTACTAGCTTGATCAACCCGATCAACCCAGACTTCGACTTCATCCCCTTTACTAAGAACATCAGCAACCCGATTGACCCGTTTCCCAAGGTGAGAAATGTGCAATATGGCTGGAGCGCCTAGACCAATGTTGATGAATGCGCCATATAAATCTAGACGCGTGACGGTGCCTTTGAGCTTCATTTTTCTTTTAAGATCATCAATGCCAGTTGGCGTGATCACCTCATCAAGATCTATGACTGCTTCTTCAGCTTCAGCGATAACTTCAACTTCTTCAGTTTCAGTTACGACCTCCGCTTCTACAACAGTTTCTAATATTTCTTCGCTCATGGTTCACCTTTCCTTTTCTAATGTGAAATTTAGACAAAAATACCTACTGTCACATATACAGAATGTGTACAGATTTCCTTTTATTTTTTTAAAAAATACTTCAAGGGGGTAATTTTGACAGAGAAAAGATTATAGCAACATTAAAGAAGGAGTCAACGACTTTACAGTTGCATTGCTGTGAAACCGCTTGAATAAATACAAAGTGAATACAATTGGACAAACCCACCGTCAAACTATCGCAATTATAAACAAAAAAGACGAGATTGATTTTCAAGATCAATCCCGTCCTTAAAATAGATATGCTATTGTTGCGGTATAAATTTAGGCTGCAACAACCTGTTCGCCAACATATTCTGGCAGGCCAGCAGCTTGACGAATCAGAAGCTCGATCTCATCTAAAACTTCACCATGCTCATTTAAAAACACCTTAGCATTTTCACGCCCTTGCCCCAGAAGCATCTCTCCGTATCTAAAATAGGCCCCACGTTTACTGACAACCTCATAAGCTACGGCTAGATCCAAGATGTCTCCACTGCGCGAAACACCTTCATTAAACATGATATCAAATTCAGCCTCAGCAAATGGCGCCGCGACTTTATTCTTTTTGATTTTAATTCTGGTACGGTTTCCAACAACATCAGTACCGATTTTTATGGCTTGGGTACGTCGGATGTCCATACGCACGGAAGCATAAAACTTAAGTGCGTTTCCGCCTGAGGTTGTTTCTGGGCTACCAAACATCACGCCGATTTTAGATCGAATCTGGTTCGTAAAGATGACAGTCGTGTTTGTCTGTTTAATAATACCGGCCAATTTTCGTAGAGCTTGAGACATTAACCGAGCCTGAAGCCCCATGTGGCTATCACCCATCTCCCCTTCTATTTCGGCACGTGGTACAAGGGCCGCAACAGAGTCGACGACGACAATATCCATAGTGCCTGATCGGATGAGGGCTTCAGTAATTTCCAAGGCCTGCTCGGCCGTATCCGGCTGCGAAATGTAAAGATTTTCAATATCAACGCCGCAAACTTTAGCGTACTTTGGATCAAGCGCATGCTCCATATCGATAAATGCACAATATCCGCCTAAACGCTGAGCTTCAGCGATCATATGTTGGCACATTGTCGTTTTTCCAGATGATTCCGGGCCATAAATTTCAACAACTCGGCCGCGCGGAATTCCACCTACTCCTAAAGCGATGTCAAGCGATAGGCAGCCGGTGGGAATCGTTTCAACCACTAAGTCACGTGCATCACCTAGGCGCATAATCGCCCCTTCGCCGAAACGCTTTGTGATATTATCGATGGTGTTTGTTAATTCTTTTTCTTTACTCATTTCTGACTCCTTATGTGTCAATGGTTAAAATCCCAACTTGCTCAGAACGTTTGTTCTTGAATAAAGTATGCACATTTGTTCTGCCTATGTCAAGTCCAATATTTATTTTCTGAACACAGGTTCAATTCTATGCTTAAGACAATGCGAAACCCTTTAATCTTGGTCGCCAATGGTGATGTGAACAATCTTGATTGGCTTAAAAATGCACTTTCCCGAGAGTCAGAGGCGATTATAGGTGTCGATGGTGGCACAAATTACCTGCTTACTATTGGTATTATTCCAGATATTGTGATCGGAGATTTAGACTCGATTTCTAAAGAACATCTAGAACAGCTAAGAGACAATTGGGTTAATATTTTTCAGTTCAATAGCGAAAAAGATGAAACTGATTTGGAACTAGCCTTACTATATGCGGCCGACCAGCCGCAATGGGCTGATACTCCGATTTATATCTATGGGGCTCAAGGCGGCCGACTGGATCATGAAATTGCAAACTTAATGTTACTAACTCACCCGAAGTTAGCCGGCAAGGACGTTCGTTTGCATGCTCCTCATCAAACGACCTTCCTCATTTTGGCAACAACTGAGATTCACGGCCGCTCAGGTGACACTGTTTCCCTTATTCCATTAAAAGGTGATGCCCATATCAAGCAAACCCAGGGTTTAAAATGGGAATTGTCTAACTCCACCTTAAAATTCGGCCCCGCTCGGGGTATTAGCAATGTAATGACCGCATCTAGTAGCACCGTTACAGTTGAGTCTGGGCTTGTCTTATGCATCCATACAGACAGAGAGTGGCAACGATAAATTCCTAAACTAACCTGCAAATTGTAAGTCTCAAGAATTCAAAAGATTATCAACTATATAATCCTGCCCGCTAAGTTATTAGCACTTTTATTTTCTGCCGGTCGCAGCGAAGATGGCATCCCCACGCCTTCGAATACCCGGCTGTAGACTTGAATTTGAATAACAACCAAATTCGAGGTAAACAAAACTGCGGTGGTTGTCTGTGATAGCACAGATTTCTACCAATGGGAGGTCATTTTTGACTCAAGCAAACAGTAACCAACCAACAAGTGTTGGAACTTCCATCGTATCTGTTGCAACTGTGCCTGTTGCGGTCGTGGTTGTTGTCGCTGCATATATTGCAGCCCAGATGATAGCGGACATTACAAGTGTCAAGATCGGAGTTGTCGGCGGTTTGGCCGTAGACATGGGGACCTTTATCTACCCGATCACGTTTACCTTGCGCGATCTCGTGCACAAAGTTCTAGGGCGGCGCAATGCTCGTGCCCTAATTGTGATGGCCGCTGCGGTCAATGTCTTCATGGTTTTGTATACATGGGGGGCGGCCGTGGTTCCGAGCGACGCATTATCTGATCCAGATGGCGCATTTTTCACCGCTTACGGAATGGTGTTTGGCCCGCTTTGGCGGATCACAGTCGCTTCGATTTTGGCAGAAATCGTTAGTGAGCTAGTGGATACTGAAGCCTATCACTGGTTTGTTACGAAAGTAACACATAACTATCAGTGGGTACGGGTACTTGTCAGCAATTCGATTTCAGTCCCCATCGACAATTTGATTTTTGTATTGATCGCATTTGCACCTATTTGGGGGTTCCAAAATCATTTCTTAACGGTTCCATGGGCGATTGTGTGGGAAATATTCATTTTTAACCTACTAGTGAAATATGGGATGACCCTTATTAGTTTGCCATTGATCTATCTAATACCAGATCGAGATTGGAGCCGTGACGGTGATTCATGAGTTAAATAGAATCTAACTATGCATATTGACCTCGGCCGAATTCAAGTTTTGGTTCGGTCGAGCTTAATTATTCCCTACTAAAACCTGTATATCGTCTTAATTTCATATATTCAAAATTGAAGCTCCGAATCAATTTATGTTAGAATTAGTTTTTAATTTTAAAACACACAGATAAAGAGAGTTTTTAATGGTTGAAGTTGTTATTGACAGCATACGAATCAGTTTGATCTCACAGCATCGCATTGTGATGTTGCGTGATGTAGATGGAGAGCGCCAGTTGGCCATCTGGATCGGTCCATGCGAAGCAGAGTCTATTACGCTTGAGCTGCAAGATACAGAAATAGCTAGACCGATGACTCATGACCTCCTCAAAAACGTCATTGAAACAATGAACGGAAAAATCTCTCACATTCTTATCAATTCCCTGCAAGATCAAGTGTTTTACGCTCGCCTGTACATTGATATTGGTGGCAAACTTACCGATGTAGATTGTCGGCCGTCAGATGCCATTGCCATTGCTGTTCGAGCTAAAGTGCCTGTATTCATCGAAGAAGATGTGATGGAAGCCGTTGGAATATTGCCAGAGCCAGATTTGACAGATGAAGATCGACAAGAGATCTCTGATCAGTTTGAAGTTGAGGCGGAAGGCAAAATAACTGAAGAAAAACCAGCCAAAGATTTAGATGCTTTCACAGATTTTCTCGACACGCTTGATTTCGATGACTTCGACGAAGAATAATTTTTAAAACGCAACAAGGCGCAAAAACAGATGACCCAAGAGGGGTGTAGTGATAAACTCATTGCACCCCTTTTTAATTGGAGAATATCGCTCAATATGTCCACAATCGAAAGACTTCCACCACAAAACAGAGAAGCCGAAGAAGCTGTATTAGGTTCTTTGCTGATTGATCCCGATGCGATTTTCGATGTGGTTGGATTTTTACGGCCGGAGATGTTTTATGTAACCGTGAACCGATGGGTTTACGAAGCGATACTACGCATCCATAGTCGTAATAACCCGGTTGATGTACTCACACTGCTCGAAGAGCTTCGGCGTAATGACCAACTTGAGGAAGTGGGCGGAGAACCTTATTTAGTTGGGCTAGTTGGTGTAGTCCCCAACTCAATCAACATAGAGTCATACGGCAGGATTGTTGAAGCGGCTGGAGTTCGTCGTGATTTGCTGAGCGCCGCTGGCACAATCGCGTCGATGGCCTATGACGAAGAAGAAGACATTAACGTCGTTTTAGACCGATCTGAGCAGACACTTTTCTCTATAAGTGAACAACGTACAACCAGTGACCTTGTCCATATTAGCCGCGTTTCAGAAAAGTATTTAGAGCGGATCGAAGAGTTATATGCCCAAGATCAAGACATTGTGGGTGTCCCAACCGGTTTTACAGATTTAGACAGGTTAACTGGTGGACTGAATAAATCAGACTTGATTATTCTGGCCGCCCGGCCAGGTATGGGTAAAACATCGTTGCAAAATGGGATTGGCTTAACTGCGGCCAAGATGTTTGGTAAAAAAGTCGCTATTTTCAATCTTGAAATGTCGGCCGAACAGCTTGTGCAACGTATGATCTCATCCGAAACACAGATTGATGTGCAACGACTTAGGCGTGGCCAGCTACAAGACCATGAATGGCCGATTTTCCATGAGGCGGTCCAACGACTCAGCCAAACTGATATCTTTATCGATGACTCCCCATCTATCAGCCCGATGCAGCTGCGTACCAAATGTCGCCGGTTATACGCAGAGCATGGGATTGACTTGATCATGATCGACTATTTACAATTGATGAGTGGTGACAAGTCTTCAGGTGGTAATCGTGTACAGGAGATTGGTGAGATTTCACGTGGGCTCAAACAATTAGCTCGTGAATTGGATGTCCCTGTATTAGCTGCTGCCCAGTTGAGTCGTGGAGTTGAGAGTCGGCAAGACAAACGGCCGATGTTGTCCGATCTTCGAGATTCTGGGTCAATTGAGCAAGACGCCGACATTGTAATGTTTATTTATAGGGACGATTACTACAATCCAGAAACGTCAGAAAGGCCAAACATTGCGGAAATTAGCATCGCTAAACATCGGAACGGCCCCACAGCTACAATTGACCTGTATTGGAACGGGCAACTAGCTAGTTTCGCAAATTTAAAACGACAAGAAGTACAACTCTAAAAGGCAGAGAAGAGAGAAAAGAGCAGATGGAAGCCCATCTGCTCTTTTCTCTCTTCTCTCAACTCTCATCATGCAAGGTTTTGCCGGATTCCCAGACGGGAAAAACAGTTTTACATACGTACCGGATCGATTTTTTACAGAATTGATGCCGATCATTGACTCTGAAAATGAGTTGCGCGTGACGATCTACACTTTTTTTGCGATGTCACGCCAGGAAGGAAAAACGCGTTATCTGCGTTTAACTGACTATCTAACCGATCGGCAATTTATGCAGTCATTGGGTGCAAAACCGTCAGATGCGGCCGATGCTTTGTTAGATGGGATTGAGCGTGCGACCGCCAGAGGAACGTTGCTCAACGTCACCATCGGCACATCAGATGGCAATATCGACCTGTTTTTTGTAAATAGCCAAAAAGGACGAGCAGCCGTTGATGGGATTTCAAAGGGCGAATGGCGACCCGATTTAGACACGGCCGAAATCGTTAATATTTTAGTAGAACGGCCGAATATTTTTATACTGTACGAGCAAAATATAGGCCAACTTACTCCAATGATTACAGAAGAGCTGCGCGATGCAGAGAAGACATGGCCGGCCGCATGGATTGAAGAAGCGATTGAATTAGCGGTAACCAGCAATGTACGCAAATGGCGTTATATCGCCGGTATTTTGAAAAGATGGCAACAGGAAGGAAAACAACAGGATGGCTTCGATAGACGAAATACTCAAGAAAAGCTACGGAACCAAATCCCCGACGAATACAGCGACCTCATCCAGCGATGAGGCCTCAGCGCTGGATGAGGGGCCGTTTAACAATACGGATGCAACATATCAAAGCACTTTAGCAGGAACCAGCTTGGATCCAAATCTGCTAAAAGGTGTGCCAGGTGGCGATGTGGATTGCCCGTTTTGTAGTGGCACCGGGTTCATGATTCCAGATGTCCCGACAGGTGATCCACGTTTCGGCCGGGCGGTTGTATGCGTGTGTCGTCAATCACACATCGAAGCAAACAAAAGCGAAACCTTGGCCTTGCGAAGCCAGCTAGGCTTGCTCACTGAGCTCGATTTTGACAACTTTATGCCGGACGGCTTAGGCTTAAAACCGCGCGAGCAACGCAATCTTTCATTGGCCTATAACTTTGTTAGAGAATATGCTGACAACCCAACCGGCTGGATTATTTTGCACGGTGGGTACGGCTGTGGCAAAACCCATCTTGCGGCCGCTGTCGCGAATCATCGTATCGCATTGGGTCATGCCGCTCTGTTTATTAACACACCGGACTTACTCGACCATTTGCGCTCGACTTACTCTCCTAACAGTGCCCAAACGTACGATGCTCGCTTTGAAGAAGTACGCAATAGCCCCCTTTTGATTTTGGATGATTTGGGTAGCCAAAATAATACAGAGTGGGTACAAGAAAAGCTTTATCAGATTTTTAATCATCGTTACAATGCTAAATTGCCAACAGTGATTACGACCAATGAAGAGACTGACACGCTTGATATGCGGATTCGCTCTCGGTTAGAAGATGTGTCGATCGCGCGAAAAATCGTTATTCTGGCCCCAGACTTTCGGCGTGGCGGTGCTGAAGATCAGTCGGAGTTGTCAACGCTTGATCTTCATGATGACAAGACGTTTGACTCTTTTGATTTGCGTGGTGATGATTTACCTCGAAATCAAGCAGACAATTTGCACAGGGCGTTTGAACTAGCCGTGACGTTTGCAGATGAACCGAATGGCTGGCTTGTTTTTTCAGGGATCGAATATGCCAACGGTAAAACCCATTTAGCGGCCGCAATTGCCAACTACTTTGCGGCCGAAGGCGATGCGGCTCTTTTTGTTGTAGTGCCCGATTTGCTTGACCATTTACGGGCCACGTTTAACCCCAAAAGTGCGGTAACGCTCGACAAACGTTTTAACGAAGTCAAGACAGCCCCCCTACTGGTCTTAGACGATTTAGGGACGGAAAGTGCTACGTCTTGGGCAAAAGAGAAGCTCTATCAATTAATTAACTATCGATACAACGCCAAATTACCAACGGTGATTACGACATCGATGACGATCGAGGAGCTTGACGGCCGGATTCGATCACGCCTATTGGATCAGTCACGTTGCACTTATTTTGTAATTGAAGCGCCAAGCTACCGGGGCAAACCACGCTCAAACACCGGCACCGGCCGGGGGCGACGCAGAGGCCGATAAAGCTATTGCAGTTGGGTTACAGGATAATTTGTCTACCAAAGCATCTCCGGCCCTCAATTTGGTGAGGAAACAATAAAATGGATAAGTCACTGCCCTACCATCTGAAAGAAGAGAGTAACCCACGAATATCTTGGTCCTCTAAAATGGCTGATAGCCGTTCAAGCCTCACCTTCATCAATGTAGCCTGTCTGCTATCTGCAAAATCAAACAGAAAACCACCCTCTATCAAAATATGAACTCGAAAGAAAAACGAGAGGCGATAATCGGCCAAACATTGTTCAAACTGGTAATCTTCAACCCCATGCTCCAGAAGTGTTTGGTGATACAAATGTAGAAGATGATTCTCATTTTTGCGTCTGAGTTCGATTTCGAGATTGTCACTCAGAAAATAGGCCAAATCGCAGGTGCCAGACCCTAGTTTCATCGTTTGCCAATCGATGGCAGCAAAGGGAACCCCTTCACCCGCATGACCAAAAAAGAGGTTGTCTAAGCGATAATCGCCGTGGATCATCGTTTGCGGCCGGTCCCCCATTCGCTGGGCGATCTGCGGCATTAATTTGCCGTATTCCACCGTCACATCGAATATAACATCAGATAAAAGTGGCTTTAGCTTTTCATAAAAAGTGGGCCACTTTCGTTGCTGATAAGCCTCTTGGTTCATACGGTCTAGACTCGAAATCTTTCGAGCCCAGTCGAATGTTTTGAGCACTGGGCTATTCCAAAATGCGGCGTGGAGCTT
>JBLIMP010000093.1:0-14624 GCA_047638855.1 Cellvibrionaceae bacterium
TCAAGATGCGGCTGGCTATCATTTCTGGCTATGATCGTAAATATATGTAATTGTTCAGCAGCCTAAGAAAATCGAGTTTGTAGGTGCGGCTTTAGTCGCTTTAACCGGAAACACAACGGCTGAAGCCGCACCTACGAACAGGTGCTGAATAGTTATAAATAGCTACCGATTAACGAGAGAGCAGATACACCGCAAACGTCGGAACCCAGTGTGAAATCATATAGTCAGGATGCGCCGCCATCGGCAAGCCTGCTTTCAGATGTTCGGCCGCCTTTTGGCGCAACGGACCACTCAACCGGTGCGCCTCTGGCAACGCATTTGCGATCCCGTCTAACATCCAGCACCGACTTAAATTGAGTCCTGCCCAATGGGCCAATTGTCCATTGGATGGATCAACCACCTCAACCGGCTTCAAAGCGCCAAATCCTTCGGGCACAAACAAATCGAGCCACCTTATAAATTCATCTTGCGCCAAAATCCGCCCCATCAACTCAGCTTCTGCCAAAGATGGTGATAGAAAGTCGGCCACTGAGGGTTCGTAGTGCAAATTAATATTTGTGTCGCCCAAGAAAAAACGCCGGCCGGCCGAAACAATTAAATCTGCTAATTCAGAATCTTCCTGATTTTGAGCATAATCCCACACCAATCCCAATGAAAACGCCGTTTGGCTGTGTAAACCACCGCGCATTGGCATCGGCATTTTTTGGCAATAATGTTTAAATCGTTCCACCGCATGGGTTTCCATCGGTTGTAAAACAGTGTGCCAAGCCAAGGCTTGCGGCGTGCCCCACTCTTTTAGCTCGTTGCACAACATCAACAGCCAAGCCATCCCATACGGCATTTCAAAGCTTTTGCGCTCTGCGATCCACTGCATTTCAACTCGAATATTTTCGGCCGTCAACGTGCGTTTGAGTGCCGCATCTCCTTTTTCTGCAAACTCTGCATCTGGGAAAAGACGCATCGCTCGCACAATTTGCCAATGGGAATGCACGGCCGAATGCCAATCATAACAGCCATAAAAAGCGGGGTAGATTCCCTTGGGGGTAATAATGCGTTCGTTGGGAGACGATAGAGAAAGTCGAATTCCATTTGGATATTCAGTCTCAATCAACTGAATTGTTTGGCTCACCAACTGCTCGATTAATGGTTTGTATTCTTTCATTTCAACTTCTCCAATATCTGATTATATGTGATTAATCCCATCACTTATTCTCAGAATTTATCTGAAAATTCTGAGATATACACTCGATAATCTAATGATGTGCTATGGTCATTGTTCTCATTATCAAAGCTCATATCGGCTAACCTATTTCCATGTCTCGAACCAAAATTTTCTTAATCCCATTCATTTCGATTTTCCTCTTATTCATCTTACTCAGTTCAATGGCAAACGCCCAACAACCGGCCGCGCACTCTTGGCAAGACAAGGTAGATACAGAGCTACTAGACCAGCTAAACGGCCGTACAAGCGACCGACCCATTGAATTCATTGTGCGTTTAGACGAACAAGCTGATTTTAGGAATATTCCGGCCGAACACGCAGGGTCAAAAATAGCTCGCGGCACCTATGTCTACAATCAACTGGCTCATACGGCCGAAACAGCCCAGGCGGAGCTACTCGCCACGTTAGAAGCGGCCGGGGCCAAAACCCAATCATTTGTCATCGTCAATGCGATTCATGTGGTTGCACCCAGCAGCATCGTGCCTCAGATCGCCCAGCGGGCAGATGTTGCCTATCTCCACGCCAATCCAGCTGTCTTATTCGATGTGCAAGGACGCATGGCGTTTCCCTTCTCGTTCCCCTTCTCGTTTCCACTCTCAAAGAACAAAACCCCAAACAACATCGAATGGGGTATCAGCAAAATAGGCGCACCACTACTTTGGGCAGATGGAGTGAACGGAGCCGGTGCCGTTATCGGTGGGCAAGATACCGGCTATAACTGGACACATCCCGCCCTACAAAACAGCTATCGTGGTTGGAACGGGGCCACGGCCGATCATAATTATAATTGGCACGATGCGATTTCGGCCGATCTCAACGGCAATAACAGCAACTTGCGCTGTGGTTTCAGCCTGACCGCCCCATGCGATGACATCTCTAGCACACACGGCACCCACACCATGGGGACGATGATCGGGTTAGATGGGGCCAATCAAATCGGAGCAGCCCCTGGCGCCAAGTGGATCGGCTGCCGCAATATGGAAGAAGGGTACGGAACCCCAACAACTTACATCAATTGTTTTAATTGGTTCTTAGCTCCCACAGACCTTAACGACGCCAATCCCAATCCCGCCAAAGCACCGCATGTCATCAACAATTCATGGGGTTGCCCGCCTAGTGAAGGGTGCAACATCGGCAATTTTGAAATCATGAATATCGTACTTGAAAATTTACGAGCGGCCGGAATTGTTGTCGTCGTTTCGGCCGGAAATAGCGGTTCATCCTGCGGCAGTGTGAGCACACCGGCCTCCATTTTTGATGGGGCATTTGCTGTTGGGGCAACCGACAGCAACGACGGAATTGCTAGTTTTTCTAGCCGTGGGCCGGTTAATGTTGATGGCAGCGGCCGAATGAAACCCAACGTCACGGCACCCGGAGTCTCTGTATACTCCGCCAGTGGCACCTCCGGCTACTCAACGTATTCAGGGACAAGCATGGCCGGGCCACATGTCGCTGGGGCGGTTGGCTTAATGATTGCTGCATATCCGCCTATTGCGGGCAATGTCGAAGCGATTGAAACGTATTTAGAAGACACGGCCGACTACATTGGCACTGGTAGCTGTGGTGGCACAACCGACTTCAATAATACATACGGCCACGGCCGCATCAATGCCCACAGTGCGGTTCAAGCGATCTGGAACCTTGACTTACAGAAAACTGTGCCCACTACTGCTTCGGTTCCCTCCAGAGCTGAAATCACCTCTATCGGACTATTCACTTATACCCTTTCCCTCACAAAAACAGGGTCGCTCATCACATTTACCAATGCAACCGTCACCGACACGCTCCCAGCCGGGACTACGTTTGTCAGTGCCAGCCAACCGGTCACCGTTTCCGGTCAATCACTCATTTGGCCCGTTGGGCAGATTGGCCCTAACGATGTCAAAGAACTAAGCGTTACGTTGAGCATTGTGGGGCTGCCAGCAACGACGGCATCCGTTTCTTACCCAGCGGCGCAAGTGTCGGCCGCATCGGTCCCCATGCAAGACAGTAATCAGCCAGCAAACAGTCTTGTCGTGTTTGAGACCCGCCGTATCAATCGTGATGCCCCCACTACTCCACATGATAACCGCATCTTGATCGGGGCTGATTATGCACAAATCACCTACACCCTCAATATCACATCTCCGGCTCTTGTTCCAATCGCTATAAACACGGTTTTAACGGACACGCTTCCGGCCGGGGCCACCCTTGTGTCATCTAGTTCCCCCGTTACCGTCACATCTTCTGGGTTCATCTGGCAACTTGGCGATCTTTCGGCCGAGGCAACCGCAACGCTCACCGTTTCTATTCAAATCAGCCTAACCGGCGACATCCTGCCAGAATTCAGTTATCCCGCAGCGTCTGTCGCGGCCGATAACACCAGCACCTCATTCACACCGATACTCTATTTCAAACCCTATCAGTATTGGATCCCGCTCTTAACAAACTAAGGGTACAAAGCATCACCCATGCAACAAGAAAAGTGATGAGAAATAAGTGATTCTTTTCTTACCCAGCACCCTGCGGATATATACTCTCAGAATTAATTATTCAAAAGCTGAGGTTATATGATCAACTTTTTAACCAAACGTTCTGGCCTTCTCAATTGGATCGCCCTTATCGCGATGGTCATTTTAATGGGAATGATCTTTGTGTATGCCCCCACCGAAAAAACGATGGGCCATGTTCAACGGATATTCTATTTTCACGTTGGGACAGCCTGGGTTGCATCGGTCACCTTTTTTGTTGCGCTTGTCTGTGGCGTCCTCTATCTGTGGAAAAGATCGCCGATACTAGACACAATCGCGATGGCATCGGTCGAAATCGGGGTCGCTTTTGTCACCATGACCATTGTAAGCGGTTCTGTTTGGGGTAAACCGGCGTGGAACACATGGTGGCTCTGGAGTCCAAGACTTACTTCAATCACGATTTTGTGGCTTGTCTACATCGCCTATTTCATCTTACGCTCAGCCATTTATGATGATGAGACAAAACGACGATTTTCGGCCGTTTATGTGATCGCAGGCTTTGTGACGGTCATTCTCACCTACAGTTCAATTCGTATACTCCGCGACATTCATCCAGTTATGTTTGGGAATGCCCTTGAGTCAGCGCAGGGGATGGAGCAAGGGCTTCAAGATTTTTCTGGACTAGATTCGATTCGGATGGTGGTCACTTTGAATGTAGCGGTCGTCGCTTTTTCACTTCTCTATGTTGCTTGGCTAGCAAATCGTATTAAGTTTGAACAGATGCGTGGTCAGCTAGATCAGATCCGCATGCGGATATTGGCCAGCGAGTAGGTTTCTTGCGTTTATTACCCGTAAATTACAAAAATTAATTATCCCCTTTGATAGCGTAAGATGTATGTCATTCTATTCGTCAAAGAAAGAATGAATCATACAAACCAAACATTATTTCGGAGGCAATCATGCAGGAAACTGTAGATCCATCTAATCTAAAAAAAGACGACAACTCAATATGGACCGGCCGCAATTTAGGCATTGCTGTAGTAGGGCTGATTGCGATATTAATTATATTCGGCATTATCAATGACATGGGTGCGGAGGCTTCCCCTTTTGCACCCCAACAATCATTTGGAGTTCTAGCCGTTCTTGCGTTTTTGGGTGGGTTACTCAGTTTTCTATCCCCCTGTACGCTACCCATCTTACCGGCCTACTTCGCTTTTGCCGCCAAGAGCAGTCGTTCTCAAATCGCCTTGAATACCATGATATTTATGCTGGGCGTTGCGACGGTCTTTAGCTTCTTCGGAGCCAGCGCATCCACCTTAGGCTCTCTTCTCCGTAATAATCAAGGGCTTATTCTTTTGATAGGCGGCATCTTAATTGTGGTATTTGGTACGATGAGTTTGATCGGACAGGGATTTACCGGCATGTCGGCCGAAAGCGCCGGAACCAACGAGAACATGACGGCCGGTGGCTCTTTCATCTTTGGGGTGACATTTGCGGCCGGATGGTCTTCTTGTATCGGCCCAATTCTTGGAATTATGCTAACCATGGCTGCCACAACCGCTTCTGTAGCACGTGGAACCATCCTGCTCTTTATTTTTGCAATGGGGCTAGGCTTACCATTGATCATCGTTTCAACTTTCATCGGCCGGGCTAGCCGCCAAAGCTTTATCTGGCGCGTGTTACGGGGCAAGGGTTGGTTCCTCAACGTCCCAGCTATCGCTGTATCTGCTATATGGGGTATCGCTATTTGGATGGTTCTATACGGAATTGCACGCTATACCAACATTAACTTTTCTAGCACACCCATCTCTGAACTCAGCTCGGTTGCAATTTTCGGCCTAGGTGCTATTGCCATGATAGGGGCGGTTCTTTATAACTACACTTTAGGGCAAGGAAACAACAAAGTCGATCTGCATTTGCATTCAACTTCAATATTTAGCGGAGTGCTATTTTTAGCGATGGGGTATTTCATGCTCAACGGCCGCCTTTCACAAATTACCGCTTGGTTTAACCAACTCACGGCCAATTCTGATTGGTTTACCGTTCTGGAAGAAGGGCTGTTTGGTCTTTTCCAATAGCAAGATTTGATCGTTTTTATAGGGCAAAGCATAAGCCATACCCTATAAACAATCTCCTATCAGCTACCATATCGCCCATTTTCTTATTCTCTCTGTAAAACCCACTCTCTAACTCGGCTCTCAAATCGGCCCCCAAGGTAAGCAACTATCGTGAATGAAAATAAATCAAACAACACAACCAGCATCCGTAAGATACTGTTGTTCGTTTCGGGTATGGGCGCACTTGCTCTTGCCGCTATCTTGATTATCACAAGTGGCACAGTATTTCCAACATCTGATTCTCCCGTCATCAATGTTCAAATTACCCCAATACCAGAAGATTTCGTCAAAGTAAATCCAATCCCCGCCGAACCCGAGCTAAACGGTGCCGTTCAAGTAGGCGACGTCGCTCCAAATTTCACCTTAATCGATATTGAAGGCAATGAACACACATTGGCAGCACTTAGAGGACAACCGGTTATCGTTAACTTTTGGGCGACATGGTGCGCCCCGTGTAGAGTAGAAATGCCTGAGCTTGAGCAGGCTTTTGCAGATTACGAAGATGAAAATCTTGTCATTTTAGCCCTTAATCGAGAGGAAACGCCTGAAATCGTAGAGCAGTTCTTTGTTCAAGAGATGGGGTTGACCTTTACCCCCTTGCTAGACAGTACTTCTGTCGCGGCCGATCAATATGGGGTTTTCAATATGCCCACGACCTATTTTGTCAATGCCGACGGGATGGTTTCGGCCGTGCATCGTGGCCCGCTCGCCAGAGTTCAGCTCGATAGTTACATGGAGCAGACTTTAAATTAAAAGTTGTGTCGAAAAAGTCGTTCGAATATCTGCTACAAAAAAGGGATTCAGAATAATTATTCTGAATCCCTTTTTTATTCCCATCTTATTGAATACAAAACCGACTGTTTAGGCCTAATGCAGTGTTTCTAACAAATGCTTCTTCTCAAGCTGGCGAGTAATACTTTGGGCCAACCATCGAAGACTGACCGGCTTGGAAATATAATCGTTTGCACCTGCAATCATCGAAGCTTGTCGATCACGTGTCAATGCCAAAGCTGTAAACGCAATAATCGGAACTTTTGACAATTCTGGGTCATCCATTGCTCGAATATGGCGAATCGCATCAACGCCACCCATGATTGGCATTTCAAGATCCATCAAAACCATATCTGGCCGAGTCTCTTTCACTTTCTTTAAAGCTTCTTCACCATTAGTTGCCCGAACCACTTCATAGTTGTTCGCCTCTAAGAACTGAGCAGTCGTGTCTAAGTAAATCTCATCATCTTCAACCAACAAGATTCGGATCAAACGTCGAAAAGAATTTTGCCACAAACGACCATTCGATAAATTTACCGCCGTCTCCCATGGTACCGACATAGTGATGCGGGTACCCCGGCCGGGTTCGCTATCAATCGAGAGAAGCCCTTCATGTAGCTGCGCATATTTTTGAACATATCGCAAGCTATTTTCGTCATCAACTTCATCACTCAACCAATCCGCTTTATATAGATTTACAAGCTGGTCCTGTTCAATCCCAACCCCGGAATCCCAAACAGTAATATGCAGTGTTTCATATTCGCGGTCACCGGTTAATTCAAGACCAATCGCACCTTTTGATGGGGTATGGCGCAAGGCGTTTCCAAGCAAAATGGTAAGCATCTTCCGTACATGCTTACCATCGCACATAATACGGAAAAGCTCTTCCTCAATCGCCTCATAAACCTCGATCTCTTTTGATTCAGCCATTGGTCGGATATCGTTCAGACAATCGTCACAAAGCTCGTTAATCGTAACTTTGCTCAAATCAAGCATCGTACGCGGACTAGTCGTCACTCGAATTCCCTGTACTTCCATCTCGGTTGATTGGGTCACATTCGAATTGGCATACGTAGCAGCAACCACCTGCCGAATTGTGCGGCTAAGTAGCGAACGTGAAAGACGTGTCGCATCGATCCGAGCCTCAATCCTTTCGGAAATCTGCTTATCAAGGGTCATCTCGGCCTGAGCATTTTGTATCAACGCGATAATCGGAACATGTAAGCCGGGCATGTTGCTAAGCAAATTAACAAATTCATTTACTTCACTACTTGTCGCATCCAGCAAAAGAATATCAGTACGTCCCATGCCCATAAGTTTTTGTAAACTGAGGGGATCAAAGGCCCAACGGATTGCATAGGCCCTTGCACGAGCGTCTGAAAGCATCCGCTCAATTTGACTTGCGACTCTTTGAGATCGAGTCACAATCACAAGATTAACAATCGAGATATATCTCGATTGACGTTGCGAGTTTGTATTTGGTTTATTAGTAGATTGATCAATCATGTGCATTGGTAGGCGTCATTAATAACTAATTTTGTTTTTCCAAATTATCGTGGGTTGAAGCCCTTTATCAGAGATAAAGTTGAAGACAACGCATATTCAAACATGCTAAAACAAGTGGTTTCTAACGTAATAAATTATGCTTACCTCCTAGCAGTTAAGTTTGTTCTGCCCAAACTTACGAAACTACTCAATTAGGAATAAAGCCATTTGTGAACAACCCTACTAATAGAGAATATGAATAGAGAGTGTGATTCTAGCTATACCCAAAGTTAAGGAAACTATAAAGTCGATTTCATTTATGATAAGTAATCAAGCTTACACGTGGGCTAACATATCAAAAGTAAAAAGAAAATAAGATGCATTCTTCACGTTTAATTTGCTAACACCTGTTGGCTTTTGAGCGCTTAGGAACGGAAATCAAATCCCCACAAGGGGCACTCCGTAATACAACAAAGTTGTTTCCCCGCCCCTTCACAACTGAAGCTTGCTTCAGTCACTGACCGATTTAATTCCTTGTTTGGAGTCTCCCTTGTGCAGATATAATCGTCAGTCCTTAATAAACAAATGGTACCGATCAAGGGTTCCGTAAATAAACAGGCGCCAAGGTTTCTTGAACTGGAAGCAACCCTGAAACAATCTGCTGGTGGCCCAGCTGTGCCAAAGTTCCGGCCGACCTCAACAATTGTCTGTCAGGAGCAACGGTAACTAACTCGCTGTATTTCTGAATTAGCTCACGTGCATCATCGGGGATTTCGCCTGCAATTATAGTTGGGACCGTAACCGTGTCTAGCAGCTCGGGCCAAGTTAGGCTGTCGATGGCCCCCTGCTGTTGCCAACCCCCATCTTGCCATACATAAGGAGAGATCAGGACGCGTTTACGCCCCGCTTCAACCGCTACTAATAGTTGTTGCTCACAAAATGCAACTTTTGCCGCGACGATATCATGAGTTGGGATAGCCGCAATTGGCAATTCATGGACAAGCGCCAACCCCCGAGCCAAACTCAAACCGATTCGTAAACCGGTATAAGAACCAGGGCCTATCGCCACAACCAGGGCAGTTAAATCGGCCGGGGCCATTTTCTCATCCGCAAGCATTTGATAAATGGAGGGAGCCAATTCAACAGTTTGACGCAAAGTTGCCATCCACCCTTTTTCTGCCAAAATTTTGTCTTCACTTTCATCGTAAAGGGCGATGGCAGTCCATCGAGAGGCGGTGTCTATAGCAAGGTATGGCATAAAATTCAGAAAGGTATCGTATTTGTTTTAGGAGATCTAAAAGAATAAATTATCTAGATGGCCTTATTATCGCACAGTTGAAATGATCTGATCTAATATCAAATCAAAAAGCAGAACAGAAAAAAGCGAGTTATTCCACGGTGATTTTTTCAAGGATGGTTTGAGATCGGGGACCATGAGCAGTAAAAGTTAGTTCCCGGCTGTTTTCGGTCAAGGTTTCAATCGCAATCGCTAAATGATCGGCCGGAAGCCATTCGTTAGCCACTTGAGGCCATTCAATAACAACCACTCCGTCCGCCGCCAAGATATCCTCAAGCCCGATTGTTTCTACATCATCGTCGCTCATCAACCGATAGCAATCAAGATGATAAAGCATACAACCATCCTCCGGCCGAGCATATTCGTTCATTAAAGTAAACGTAGGGCTTGTCACCCGCTGCGTGGTTCCCCACCCCCGACCAATGCCACGGGTTAAGGCGGTTTTTCCAGCCCCCAGCCCACCAACCAAACAGACAACGTCAGATGATTTTAGCTCACGGCCGAGACGCTCCCCCAGTTGTTCTGTTGTTTCCACCGCTTCGCTAGTCAGCTTTAACGCAAAACTCGTATTTTTCATAAACTTTTACTCACAAACAGGACATATTTACGAGTGATAAATTATACATCCCTCCAGCGAACGTGGTATCATCCACACACATTGTTAGGGTAGTCTATAATCCCCAAAACAATAACATTTGGTTGGAGAGAATAAATGCGGATTCTGGTTTTATCAGACATTCATGCCAATTTAGAAGCATTCCAAACAGTATTGGCTGACGCCGCTGGCAATTGGGACAAAGTCTGGTTCTTAGGTGACTTAGTAGGTTATGGACCTGATCCTAATGAATGTACAGAACTTCTTGCGGGCCTCGATCATATCGGTTTATCAGGTAATCACGACTGGGCAGTGTTAGGGAAGCTCGACATTGATTCATTTAATGATCATGCGAAATCAGCTGTGCTTTGGGCACGCGATATCCTAACTGATGATACACGTGAGTTTCTGGAAAAACTGCCTCCGGCCATTGTGCCAGACAAAATTTTTTCTATGGCACATGCCAGCCCACGTCAGCCTGTTTGGGAATATATCCTTGACCGAGAAACAGCTTCAATCAATTTCAACCACTTCTTAACCCCTTACTGCCTAGTCGGCCATACACATGTCCCGATTATTTTTGAAATGGCCAAAGGAGAAACCTTTATTACTTATCCAGAGTACGATACCCCCATCGACCTAAGTAAAATGGGCCGTTCAATCATTAATCCAGGTAGTGTAGGGCAGCCGCGTGACTCTGATCCTCGGGCAGCATATGCGCTTCTAGACTTGGAAAAGATGACTTGGGAATACAAACGGGTCGCCTATGACATAGAAGTGACTCAAAAACGAATGGAAGAGCATGGGTTATCAGATCGACTAATAACCCGGCTTACTTATGGGTGGTAGCTGTATAGCTAAAAGTTAAATGGTGAGTTATCCGTTCCTGACAGATAACTCACTATTTAAGCAATCTAAAGAAGCCCTTTAGGCCATCTCACAGCGCATCAACCTCATAATCGGCCGATTGATGGCGAAAATAACTGTTATAGAGCTCTGCATAATGTCCCTTCTGTTCTAAAAGACCATCATGGTCCCCCTGCTCAATAATCTCACCCTGACGCAACACAATAATACGATCCGCCTCACGCACCGTTGAAAGTCTGTGAGCAATCACAATCGCCGTACGCTCTCGCAATACGATATCTAAACTTTCCTGAATCTGTGCTTCTGTCACTGGGTCAATACTCGCTGTCGCTTCATCCAAAATAATAATAGACGGGTTCTCATGCAATACACGAGCCAGCGCAACAAGCTGACGCTGCCCCATTGACAACGCTCGCCCTCCTTCACCCACATCCGTGTCAAGTCCGCTTGGAAGAACTTTTATCCAATCTCCCCAACCGATGCTTTTTGCAACCAGTTCAACTTCTGAATCAGTCCCATCCGGCCGTGAATAACGAATATTGTCCCGAACTGTCCCTGAAAACAAGAAAGGTGTTTGAGGCACCATACCGATGTGTCTACGGTAATCGCCTAAATCAAACGTCCGTACATCTTCTCCATCAATCAAAATTTGCCCGTCTTGAAATTCATAAAAGCGTGAAACCAACTTGCCTAAGCTTGATTTCCCTGCTCCTGTATGGCCAACTAAGGCAATCGTTTCTCCTGCTTTTATCGTCAGATTAAAGTTTGCCAGCACTTGCTCCTGCTCCGTATAGCGAAAACTGATATCACGAAATTCAATTTCGCCTTTCACCATTTCAAGCGGCCGATCATCAATCTGCACCACACGTGGTTCAGAATCCATCAGAGCAAATACCCGCTCGCTAGCTGATAAGCCTAACTGGAACTGGCTCCAAAATGAAGCAATACTTGTGAGAGGAAACCAAAAGATAGCGATCGCTTGCACAAACAGGAACCAATCGCCCACAGAAACATCGCCACGTACAACACTACGGCCGCCGTATAAAACAATAATGACCGATCCAACGCCTGCAATCATGATCAATGCGGGGAAGATAGAGCTGTAGATATACCCCTCTTTTAAATTAACCCCATACGATTGCTCATTGATGTCTTGGAACTCATCATAAATCGTTTGCTCTTGGCGAAAGTTCTTCGCAACCGAAATCCCGGCCAACGTCTCTTGCAGATGCGCATTCACGCTAGCCCTCGCTCGCTGAGTAGAGCTAGACGCATGACGGGCCAAGGAACGGAATCCTAAAGCTGTTATCCAAATAAAAGGGGCAATGGTTAATGCCAAAAGTGTCAGCTGCTTATTGACAACAAACAAGACAATCAGCAACAAACAAACCAGCAACACTTGGCTCATTAGATTAAGCGTTAGAGTCACTACGGTGGCAAAATCGCGTGTGTCACCTGTCACACGACTCACGATTTTGCCTGACACATGTTCATCGTAAAACGACATATCACGATCAAGAATCGAAGAAATGACATCTTGACGTAGCTTAAGAACAACGTCACCTACCGCCTGAGCGGTATAGGCTTGACGCAGATAGTTAAAGCCCCAAGACAGGGCACCAGCAGCTAAAATAACAGCCGACAAAATGAGAGCGGCACGAGCCGTGAAATCGGCCGCGAGCGTGTCAATTGACCTCGCTAACATGACCGGCAACACCACATCCATCAATGCATTAAGCAGAACCATGCCAGAAACAAACAGCATTGTTGGCAGATTCGGCCGGAAATATCGGCTGATTCGCCGAACCAATGTCCGGTCATCATATTGGCGGTCATACCCTTCGGCCCCGAGGCCATCCATGACAAATCCCATTTAGTTATTACCTCTATTTTTATAGCCAAAAATACGTTGATATAATGTACAGCGTTCAAGTAGCTCTTGATGTGTCCCTTGATCAAGAATCGACCCCCCTTCCAAGACAATGACCCGATCTGCTCGTCGAATTTGAGACAACCGATGGGTAATCAGCAAAGTTGTTCGTCCTTGTAATACCCGATTGATTGCACTCTGAATACGATCTTCTGTCGCACTGTCAATAGCGCTTGTTGCATCGTCCAAAATCAAGATACGCGGGTCGGTTAGTAGCGATCGGGCAATTGCCAAACGCTGTCGTTGCCCCCCCGATAACGTCACACCTCGTTCACCTACTTGGGTGTGATAACCATCTTTAAACTGTTCGATAAAATCGTGAGCTTGAGCTTCTTTTGCCGCTGCCACAATTTGCTCGTGAGTCACTTCCCGGCCGACTCCAAAACCGATATTGGCCGCTACGTCTCGCGAAAACATCACAATATCCTGCTCAATGGCAGAGATTTGGGTGCGCAAGCCATCGAGTTGCCAATCTCGCAAATCGATCCCATCAATCAATATTCGGCCGCTGGTCACATCATAGGTTCGGTTCACCAGTTTGGTTAGCGTGCTTTTACCTGACCCCGTTTGACCGACAATTGCCACAGTTTCACCCGGCTTGGCGGTAAATGAAATATTTTCAAGAATTGCAGGTTGGGCCGAATCATAAGAAAAACTCACATTTTCAAACGCAATCTCCCCCTTCATCGGCTCCCCATAGCCCGCCTCATTTTCATCAATGTCGGTTTCTTGAAGCATCAGCTCAAGGATACGCCGAGCACTGGCGATCCCAAGTTCAACCAGCGAAAAAGTGAAGGTGGAAATAAAAGCTGGATAACGGAGTAGAAACAGTAATCCGATATAGCTGACCAACTCACCAATGGTAATTCGGGCTAGTGAGTAGAGCCAAACCCCATGCAAAAAGCCGACAGTAATCGCAATGCCTAACAAAAATGGAGGCAAATAGCGGGCCTGAACTTCGCCCAACTCAACAAAAGAGTCCCGATAACGTTTGGCAACGTGATCAAATTTACCAATCTCTTGCTGCTCTTGAACGTTGATCTTAACCACTTCAATGCCAATGACTGTTTCCGTGACAGACGCATTCATCTGTCCGAATTGGCCACGTAACCGGCCGGATACTGGCCCAAGTTCGTTCATGTACCGGCGCAAAGCCCATACAAACATCGCTACAAACAAAAGCGGGGCTAGCAACAGCCGCCAATTCAACGTACTAATAAGAATGATCGGGAAAACCAAAGCGATCATTGAGTCAAAGAGCAGGCTAAAGCCCGGCATCATCATACCGTTTAGCTCGCGCACATCATTATTGGCCCTGGCCATCAGGTCACCCACTCGCTGCTGATTGTGCCATGTCTGAGTTTTCCCCAAAAGGTTGAGATACAGCTCATCACGGGCATCCCGTTCTAACCGTTTGGCAATCACTTCCATCGCATATTGACCGCTAATATCAGCAATACCCCGGGCAATCACAATACCGAAGATAATTGAGACGATGGTGATTAAACTGCGACCAACTTCGGCATTCGGTGAGACAACTGTATCAAACGCTTCACCCGTTAAAAGTGGCACAAATACGTTGGCTCCGTTGGCAATGAGTACCCCACTGATATAAGCCAGCATAAACCAAGGGTGTCGGCCGATATGTGAAATGATCCAACGAATGGGCGAAGAGCGGTTGTACTCGTAGCTACCAGAGACATGAAATTCCTGCATACTCAAATAATTCTCCTGTGTTTACCTATATAAGGGGCCAGATATTGTTAGATTATAGGTAGATGTATAAGGACAAAATCCGATACTAACAAACAAATGTTCTAATGGCAAACTTAGTCTTTTTACCAAGGTTTTCATACTTTCTAGGAAAGCCACCAGATTTTTTGATCACTC
>JBLIMP010000094.1:0-14529 GCA_047638855.1 Cellvibrionaceae bacterium
AGTCAAAGACGAACGGGCTTATCGTTTGGCTCGCGCACGAGGCGAATTAGACAATGACACTGGGATGGTGCCGACGAAATCACCTATGCCAGGGGTCATTGTCAATGTCTTGGTCGAGGTGGGGCAGATGATTTCCAAAGGGGAAACGATGGTGATTCTCGAATCGATGAAGATGGAGAATGAACTTAAGGCAACCCGAGATGGAAAGGTGTTTGAGATTAAGGTTTCGGCCGGGCAAACGGTTGAAAAAGATGCACTTTTGGTTGTGGTTGGCGATGAAGAACCGGCCGAATAGCTCCGCAGTTTAGTTTGTTGGGCTGCACTGGCTTTGACTAGTTGCAGCCCATGTTTTTTTAGCCTACTTACCTCCCGCACAGATTAGTTCATTTCAATTCAATCGATCCTACTTTATATGTAACTATTCAGCAGGTGGGATTTTTCGCTGTAGGGGGCGACGCTGTCGACCCCTACGAGGTGCTGAATAATTACCTTTATATTATGACAAATCTTGAAGTTGAAGCTAAATTCCAAATAGATGACTTAATGGCCGTACGTAAGAGGTTGCTTAATCACAACGCCGTGCTTAAAAAGCCACGCGTCTATGAAAAAAACACCGTTTATGACGATGATCAGCAATCGTTGAAAAACAGCTTCCGTCTCATTCGTTTGCGCCAGGATGAAAAGATAAAACTGACATTTAAAGGGGCACCACCCGTAGGAACGGCGGTTTCGGAAGCGAAAGTGCGGGAAGAGATTGAACTGGAAATCTCAGATTTTAAGAAGATGGAGCAGATCATCGGCCGATTGGGGTACCGGCCGGTTATCGTCTATGAAAAATACCGCGAAACCTTTCAAATTGATGAAGTTGAAGTGGTACTCGACGAATTACCTTATGGCAACTTTGTCGAGTTAGAGGGAAGCGAAGTTGCGATTAAAAGCTTGGCAAAAAAGATTGAAATCGACTGGGGAAAGCGTATTAACACCAACTACTTGATGCTGTTAGAAAAAGTAAAAGTCGCCTATAATCTCGATTTCCTTGACCTGACTTTTGATAATTTTTCAGGGGTGGAAGTCGATTGGAACCAAGTCGAGTAGGTTCCCATTTTTTTTATTACTCTCAATTATGAATCGTGAATCATCTATTCGTGAAGGTGCATATCTGTTAGTCGGGGCCCTTGTTTCGGTTTTTTTGATCGGGGTGATTGGCTATGTCTATCTTGAAGGTTGGACGGTGGTTGATGCGCTGTATATGACGGCGATTACACTGACGACGGTTGGTTTTGGCGAGGTTGCACCACTTTCGGCGAACGGCCGGATATTTACCATCTTTTTGATGGTTATCGGCATTGGTACGGTTGCTTATGGCTTTTCGATTTTGGGGCAATATGTTTTGACCATGAGCTTGAACCAGTTTGCATTGGAGAAAAGAATGAAGCGAGAAATTGAATCTTTGTCGGACCATTATGTGGTTTGTGGTTATGGGCGAGTGGGGCAAAATGCGGCCGAAGAGTTACGCCGTGAGGGGCGCAAAATCATTGTGATCGATAATGACAGCGAACGCCTCGCCCGTCTAAAAGAGACGGATCCAAGCTTGATTTTTTTGGAAGGTGATGCCACATTGGATGAGACGTTGCTCGATGCAGGGTTGAAACGTGCGGCCGGATTGCTCGTGTGTACGGGGAACGATTCGGACAATTTGTTTGTGGTATTGTCGGCTAGGGCATTGTCTGAAGAGCTTGTCATTGTAGTCCGTTCGTCGTTGGAACAGAGTGAGACAAAGATGTTACGTGCTGGGGCGAGTCGAGTGATTTCACCTTATCAGATTGGGGGCAAGCAGATGGCGAAGATCGTTTTGCGGCCGGAGCTTGTCGATATGCTTGATGTCGTCACTACAAGCGAAGGCATCGACTTGTTTATGCAAGATTTGGCATTGCCAGCTCATTCGCCCCTTGTTGGGAAATCATTGCGTGACAGCGAGATTCGGCACAAAACAGGGGTGACGGTTGTGCTGTTGGGGCGTAAGGGTGAGCGGCCGGTGACATCGCCAGGGGCCGATACGATTTTGCAGGCGGGGGATCATTTGATTGTGGTGGGGGAAGGGAAGCAGGTTGCGGTGTTGAAGGCGCTGGCGGAAGGGGGCTAGTGACCCGTGACCTTAGCAACTACATGGAGGTTACCGATTTACTGATCACTGGCTAGCGAAGCGGACCGAATACCGTTCTACTTCCATTGATAAATGGTAGCCCCTTCATTTTGATAAGCGATTTCTAAATTGGCGGCAAACTTTTCTAATCCTTTAGGATCATGATCCTGCTGTTCTAACCGGCCGACATAAATATAGGTCACATCAAACTGGTCCAAGTAATTGCTGGCCCGATCCCAATCCCGAGTATCGTAGATCTCACGCACAATGCCGCTGCGAATGGCGACTTGATCGGTGCTGTCGCCGCGCCATTGGTTTTCATGATTGGCCCAACCTAATAGGGTGGGTAGACCTGTATTGGCTGATATCCGGCCGTAATATGAATAGGCTCCGCCCGTTGCTTCGAGCACCACTTCGCCCGCGGCCGCATTGTCGTTAAGCCACTGGACCGCTTGGTAGTCACTGACGTTTTGATTTTGCATAAAGACAAGACCGTCTAGCGTAGGCGGCCGACGGGTGGTGGAACTAGCTGGACCACGATACTCAATCGCTCTTGATTGTGCCCCGGCGATGGGGAAGCGGACTGCAAAAATAAATAGAACGGCATACAGACCAGCCGTTGCCCAGCCCATAAACTTATGATGCTTGAGCAGGTATCCGATCCCCACAAGGGCTGACACCCCTAACAGTATCCAAACCTGATAGTAAAACTTAAAGATCGTGTTGATACGCTGCCCAAAATTGTCTTTGAGATAGACGTATTCCGGCCCCAAGGCGAGCAACGCGCCGGTGAAGATAAGCAACAACAGAAACGGAAGCGTGCTGTTTTGCCTACTTTCGGCCGATTGCCCTTGCGTCGCCATCTGCCCTGTCCAGAGCCAGACGATGCCACCCAAAATCGCCCCCAGCAGTAGAGTGACCCCCAAATAGGTCAGACGTGCGCCAAGATACATGGGTAGCAACGCAGTAACAAATGCGACCGCCCAACCAAAATCGGTGTTGCCTGATCTGAGGGGTAAATTAAATGCCAACTCGTTCACAATGCCGTTGAAAAAGCCAGCTCCAAATGGGGATGCGGCGATGCCCAGCGTTAAAACCAGTGTCAAAAAGATGAGCAACAGCGGAATGCCTAGCCCCGCTAAAAGAGCTGGGCCAAGCTGCCCAACGGCCGTTTGGCATTGCTTTAAGATGAGTGAGCCGAGTAAGCCTAAAATCACGAAAACAGGGGTGCCAAAAATTACTAAAAAGTGGGCCAGTCTGGTGGGTTGCACGAGCATGGGCAACATGTATGGTGCGCCAGCTTGCGAATTTAATCCGGTTAAAAATGGATAGTAAATGACGAAAATCAGTAGGATAAGGGCGATTGCGATGGAGATGATCTCGACTAGGGTTTGGCTATCAAACCGGCCGGTTTTGCCCCATCTGTTAAGGCCAAAAGCAGCCAAAACAATAAATAGGTGGATGGGCAGGTCCCACGTGTTGGTGAAGGCCAACCCGCCCAGCAAAATAGCCGCGATTATTAATTTTTCAACCCCTAAATTTTTGAGCAGATTTTCGATCCAAGGGGCAACACCTCTCTTTTCAACCGGCCGCCATTCTCGATCATCTAGGTACCATGTGAGAGCCAAGGCGATGACTAAGAAGATGTAAGGCAGGGCCAATACATGTGGATGAATGTCGCCTAAGACAAAGCTGAATCCAGGAAACTCTGCAATCGGTTCAAGCCCACCGCTGCCTGACAGATTGTATTCTTCGATCACGCGTGAGGAGCGCCACCACCACCAGCTCCCGCTGGCAGACCTATCGCTGTTTAAAAAGCGGGGGGTATCGGTGGCGGGTCCGTCTATATCACGCACATCGAGCCATGCCCACAAGCCGTCGGACCCGATGTTGTTGCCATGTAGGGTTTCGAGCAGCATTTGATTGTTGCCTGCCAATGGTAGGGCGACTGAGGCGACGATGGCTAGAAGGACGGCGTTGCGTTTGATGGTTTGGGTGATGGCCGGAGCGATGTTGTTTTGGGTGACCAGTATAGTTAGGTTGTAGACAAGTCCAAACGCACCGATACCGCTCCCGGCGACGAGCCAGGCGACGGTGAGGTTAAAGGTGACGCTGCTTTGCACGGCCGCCAATCGGCCGACAATCGACATCATGATATACCCCATGTAGTAATAGCTGATTGCAAAACCGCTTAGCCAAGGGTCTAGCGGGGGGTAGGTGGGGCTGGTTGTAACGGCGTTGAGAAAGGCGAATTCCATCGGTTTTTCGGTGCCGGCAATTTGCGGATTTTGAGCACGGACATAAGCCCAGCCGAAAAACAGAAGGGCGAAAACGAGTTCGGCCGTAAGAATATAAGTGAGATTGTCTTTTATAAACGGCCATAGCTGTTGATCGGTTTTTTTGTAAAGCCAGAGCGACACGCACCCAAAAATGACAATGGCCAGAATGATGCCACCTATTGAATTGCTGACTAGACCATAGCTTGAAATAAGCCAGAATGTGAAGGTGGTCATAACCAGTGCGGCCATTTTTGAAAAGGCGTACCCTTTGTCTGGCAATTTGTAGAATAGTCGGTAGGCGAACAGAGACCCGGCGGTTCCCAGTGCCATGAGTACGAGCCAAAAACGAAATGCAGAAAATAGATCAGAAAGAGACATAAGTGGATGCGAATAAGGTTATGGTAGGGGGATTATCGTGTAAACCTAGATTTCTATCCATAAAAATAAGGAACTATTGAAGATAGTCAGGGGGATAGTGGAGATAGAAACTTATCGATTGTTTTAAAAACCCTGGCATCCTTGCGAGTGAAGTTTTAGAATCGTGGCAAGTCGCAAGATTTATAAGCTGAAATGCAGACTTGCTGACAACCTAACAAATTAGAGCGAATTATGAGTGATACAAATTTTATACCTGAACCACTTCAGGTAATAATCGAAGATTTTGAGTTTTTAGAAGGGCAAGAGAAGTTGATGCATCTGCTCGACTTGTCTGAACGACTGCCCGACTTGCCCGAACGTCTGATTGGCATGCAGGATAAGTTTGAGCAGGTGCATGAATGTATGTCTCCTGTTTTTATCTATGCTGAAATGAACGGGGGTACGATTGAATATTATTTTGATATTCCACGTGAAGCACCGACGGTGCGTGGGTATGGGATGATTTTGAAAGAGGGGCTAAAGGGGTTGACCCCGGCCGAAGTTTCGACCGTTTATCCTGAATTTTATTTGGGAATGGGGCTAAACGCGGTCATTTCGGGTCAGCGGCTAAACGGCATGGGGGCGATTCTGCGTTACATGAAGCATTTGGCAAAAGAAAAAATGGGGTAGAGCCGGTTGTCTGTATCAGATCGACTGAATGTGACGAGTCTAATTGTTTGAGGCCGTGTTCCAATTTCAATACCTTCCACCTTCATCTTGTCAAAAATTTTGACGAAGGTAATGCTAGTATCCCTGCTATTAGTTACAGTCTTTTGCAATCAAGTGGGGGAAGTAATGCTTGGAATAATAGCTATGGTGTTGACAAAGGAAATAAGTAACCGTTCAGTCCCCCTGTCATTGATACGCATAACTTCGTAGGGGTGAAAGGGGCGGGGCGGTTTTAAGCCCCGAAGAAGAGATTTTCTTCCCGTCCCGACCGAAGGGAATGCCTACGGCCTTACACCCCTCTGAACGGTTACGGAAATAATAGCATTATTGATATGGGAGCCTATGAGCATACGCCAACTGTGACGATTCAATATACTTTGGCGACGGCTAAAAGTGGTAGTGGCGTTGGTAGTATATCTAGCCTTCCGGCCGGAATTGACTGTAGCATCACCTGCACGGGTACGGCCGATTGTATCGTCACAATGGATGCCGAAAAAGTGGTCACAGCCCTATTTGAGCAGAAGAAATATAAAATTTACCTGCCATTGATCATTCGCTATAGACAAAAAGACCTATCTGGTTTTGCTTGTATACCAGACAGATCTAAGCATCTACCCATTCACTGCACCAAATAGTGCTGGGTTGTAAAATAGCTAACTTAATTTAAATTGATCAGATGGTCAGACCTAGAATGAAACGAGAAATGGTAGGAGAAGAAATTTAATGCTAACAGATCGAATCGAAAACAAATGGATTGCTGCATTTGAGCAGGTTTTTACATTAAGTAAAGTGCAGGTAGGCGATGAAGTTGCGATCTTGTCAGAGAGTCAATCCCGGCCGATTAACGTACATTTGGCAGAGCTGGCTCTTTTGCGCATGGGGGCAACTCCATTTCACGTTCAAATTCCATCCCCCAAAAACAATGCTCCCGTACCGGTGCGCTCAACCGGGGCCAGCCAAGCGATTCAAGGGATCAAGTCGGTTCTGGCCGCTCTTACCAGCTGTCCCGTTATTGTTGACTGTACCGTTGAAGGGTTGATGCATGCGCCTGAATTGCCACAGATTTTGAAGAGCGGCGCGCGCGTGTTGAATATCAGCGATGAACACCCTGAGGCATTAGCCCGCTTGGTTCCAACCGAAGAGCTCAAGGGACAAACACTAGCCGCCAGTCGTAAAATCCGTAAAGCCAACGAAATGCGGGTGACATCGGCCGCAGGGACTAATCTGACCGCCAATTTAGAAAATGCCCCGGCCGTAGGCATTTGGGGCTACACCGACAAGCCTGGCACTTTGGCCCATTGGCCAGGCGGGATTATTGTCAGCTTTCCTAAAGAGAAAGGTGTCAACGGCATCCTTGTTCTGGATAAGGGTGACATCAATCTTACGTTCAAACGATACCTGCAAGACCGCATCATTCTAACGATAGAAAACGACTACATCACAAAGATTGATGGTCATGGCACCGACTATGAATTGATGACCCGCTATTTGGCGGCTTGGAAAGACCCACTCGCCTATGCGACCTCGCACGTAGGTTGGGGCTTAAACCCGAATGCTCGCTATGAGGCTCTTTCGATGTATGACAAATCTGACACCAATGGGACAGAAATTCGAGCTTATGCGGGTAATTTCCTCTTTTCGACAGGGGCCAATGAGTTTGCCGGCCGATTTACTGAAGGTCATTTTGATATCCCAGTACGTGGCTGCACGATTAGTTTGGACGGAGAGGAAGTAGTTAGCTCCGGAGAATTAGTAAGCTCATAATGTGGCTGCTTTATGCCAGTGATGCGTGATAGGTTCGTCACGCATCACCGGTAGATTGTCTAGTGGCTACTTTCCACGACTTCATCTGATTCAATGTCAACCAGAGCAAAAAATAGCTCATGGTCGGTTGTTACAAAGCTTACCCCGTACTGAGAGCCGTCGATATGCGTTACAACCGTTTGCCACTCAGCATCTGTGTTGTAAATGGCCTCATCAACTCCTTCTGCCCCCCAAGCCAATTCAATTGCTTGATTTTGATTGTCTATAACTTGCTGTTCTTCGGTTAAAAGAGCCAAGTTTTCGATACTTGAAACCGCCATTTCACCATCATAAGTGTCAACACGGACGTTTATTTCGTCTAAGGCTTTATAAAAGACAACATCCCAGCTTGCTTCCCATTCGTTGTACCAAGCATCTTGCTCCCACTCGGCCGGATCACCCAATATCGCCAGCACTTCTGGGTTAGCCAGAACCACCGTTTGCGCCTGTGTCTGTTGAACTTGATACTCTTCGGCCGTTAATGGCTGTGGGGTGTAAACCTCCACAACTGCATTCTCAAGAAGCGATACGGCGCCCCAAGATATCCATTCCCAATCGGTATCAAATAGATCGATCTCGAATAGCATCTCTTCTTCATTGAACCACATCTCGACATGCCATTCGTCCCGACCTGCCAAGAGCATGGCTATCGCTTTTTCTTGAACTAAAATTTCAAGCGCTTGCTGACCCCCCTCTAAATCAATATCGGCAGTTGGAAAATAGGTAATAATCGGAATTTCGGCCGTGTTGCCATCCATCATATTATTGGATGATCCCATATCGGCCGATGTATTTGCCTCTTCTCTTTCCGGTTCAGCAATTTCAATAGAGGTTTGCTCAAGTTCAGCATTTGTTTGTTGCTCGGCCTCTTTTTCTGTTTCTGCTGTTTCTGCCACTTCTACTACTTCAATGACAGGGGTAATTGGGCCTGTTTGCGATTCATCTGGCGAATCGGTTAAATTACAGGCGGTGAATAAAAATAAGATAGCCAAATAAGTGGCTATAGTGAGTGTGAGTTGTTTTTTATACATGAGTTTATTAAAAGCCAGTAGCTAATTTATATCGGGTTTACCAATCCTAGTTGGGTTGCTATGTGGCCAGGAAAAACCTGATCAATCGCATGACTGTTCATTCGGCCGGTTAGCACCTCTGTTAATACATCACGATAATCAATCGTGATTGCTAAATCCCCTTCTTCGTCAAGCCCTTGTGGTGCAAGACCGGGCCACTTGGCATAAACTTGCCCTCCACGTACCCCACCGCCCATCAAGAACATCACATTGCCGTGCCCATGGTCGGTGCCTCCGCTACCGTTTTCGACCAACGTTCGGCCGAACTCACTCATGACCACCACAGTGACATTTTTCATATGGTCTTGCATGTCTGTATAAAAGGCCTGTAATCCACCCCCTAACACATTCATTAAGCCATTAAATTCACCATCTAGAGTCCCTTGTGTTTCGTGTGTGTCCCATCCTCCCAAATCAAGACAAGCGACTTCAAGGCCGACATCGGCCCGGATAATTTGGGCGACTTGTTTAAGTCCTATATGGAATTCGTCTTCGCCATACTCGGCTCCGTTAGCGGCCGAATAGCTTTCAGGATTAAGCTTTTTAACTGTGTCGAGTGCGTCAAATACCAACTTAGCCTGGCTCCCTAGCGGGTTTGTCGGAGCATCGGTTGTGTAAAGCATTTGTAGTGACTGTTGAAGGCGTTTTAATTCATCCGTGCGCCCTTTGAAATGAAAGTCAGCTATCGAGCGAATTGCCAGCGGAGACACCGGCCCACGTAACGATGCTGGGGCCATTAACCCTAGCCCAATCGCCCGAAATGGAGAGTCATTACGGGCAGCTGTCGTTTGTAGGTGGCGGCCGATCCAGCCAGTTCCTATCGTTTTGTCAGTCGGACTTCCGTATTCCATAAACTGCATGGCGTCAAAATGAGACCGACTGCTGTTGGTTAGCCCCGTTGCATGCACGACGGCTAAATCCCCTTCATCCATTATGTCTTTGAGTGGGGCGAGTGCTGGATGAAAACCGAATTGCCCGTCGATGTCGATTGCACTGCCTTGACCGCTCCCGGGTTCAGCTACGGCCGTCGTCGGCCGATTGTCATAATAGTGCTTACCTTCTGCATAGGGAACAACCGCGCTCAACCCATCCATGCCACCCCTGAGGAAGACACAGATGAGCGTGTCATTGGTACCCGACACATTAAATTGATCCCGAAATGCCATCCGTGGCATCCAGCTTGGCAGTGCGGCTTGGCTTATGCCTAGAACGCCGGTGGCCCCGGCCGATTGTAAAAATTGTCGTCTGTTTAAGTGAGTCGTCATGATAATTCCTTGATAGGGACACCCCTATTGTTTAGCGCCACTGGAAATATGGAGATGCGAACATTAAACCAAAAGTCGAAGCCATTTTTCGAGATAAAAAGTGCGCGTTTAACGGAGCATCTACTCCAGCTCCGTCCGAAACATAGTTAGCGAATTGGCCTCGCACTGTCGCAGAGATTGATATCCCCCAAATCTGTACAGCAATTTGATCAACTAGCTCACCGGCCGTTTTGGGGTTTTCAATATGCTGGTCAAGATTGCTTAAGACGCCCCAACCGTTGTCTACATCCTCATAAGCAGAATGGGTCAAGTACATTGCAGCGTTCCATCTATTTAATAGTCCCCCTGTATTAATCCATGCTCCGGCTACATCCGGGTATCCGTTAGGTGGGTGCCAACCATGTGGTATTTGCCCCATGCCGGTTAACATTTCTTCAATTACGTACCAATCGGTCACACGATTGTCGGTAGCACGGAATATAGCCACAACATATTCAAAGGGTCGCATGTATTTTTGCCCAACTGATTGTTGAAATTCGGCCGATAGAAAGATGTGTCTCAGAACCGCTTGAATATTTCCATCGGTGTTTTTCCAAACTTGGGTCGTGCTGTCAATTAAAGTTGCGGGCGGATGGTCTGAAACAAACCGTCGGCAAAGCTTGGTTGAGATAAAACGGGCGGTGTCAGGGTGGCGAGCAACTAGGCTAAGTAGATGTAAACCATCTTCGATGCCGCGCCCGGCCGGGAAACGATGTCCTAAGATCAACTTCCGGCCGGTGTCGTGCATTTCTTCATCAAAAAAGAAACCATCATCTGTGCCAGGATGAATTGTCCAGCCCGTTAAAGCCCTAGCGACTTCTCGTATATCTTCTTCCGTATAAGCCCCATCTACCCCTAACGTGTGTAGCTCTAGCAGCTCACGGGCGTAATTTTCATTGGGAGCCTCTTTTTCGCTAACAAAGTTGTCGAGATAAACCAGCATTGCGGGATGACCGGCCGAAGCGATAAGCAAATCACGAAAGTTGCCAAGGGCATGTTTGTACAAGACGTTTCTTTCAAACAACAACAGTTCCGTCGCATAGCCAGATTCGTCTGAAATATTGAAGTGGTCCCGCCAAAAATCAACGACACGTTCTAAAAGCTGTTTTTCACTATAAACAGCTCGGGTGAAAATACCTTTACGAATGCGGTCTGTAACCTCGTAATCCTGATCGCTAAATGCATTATGAATGTCTCGCCTGCTCATTTTCCAAATGGGCTGAAGCTTCATTTGCTGATCAAGCTTAGTATCTGCAATCCTTTCAGGATTCAATTGCTCGTCTAACCATGCTTCTAAGCCAATAGTCTGAGCGTGTGACAATACTTCTGGAGTCATTCCCCACGTTGCCCGTGTGACTAGATGTTGTACCGGATCAACTTCGACAAATTTAGTAATGCGAGCTGCAGGTAAAGAGTGGGCTGAGGACAAAGAGGGGGGTGTCGGTTGAATAAATTGCTGAAGAAATGAGCGTCTGGTTGTTTGCATAATTACCTTTTTAATCTGTGGATCATTCTTGTCAAGAATGGGGCTTTGGAAAAACCGTAGCGCTAGGGGGCGATTTTATTGATGCAATTGCATGTTTTATTCTCGGAAATCGCCTAAATGGATAATTTATTTCCAGAAATCGCCTTAGGAACGGAAATTTAATAAAACAACGAAGTTGTCTCCCCCGTTCCTTCTAAACTGACTAAACTGACGATGCAATTACCTGTTTTAAGGGGTCCCCCTTGAGGGGATATAATCGTCAGTCCTTAGCATTAAATCTGACTAGATTGGGGCTGTGTCATTTTCAGACCAGCCCCTTTTATCTGGTAGATACTCACACGGTGATAGGCGATAAAAGAAGCCCACCTTTGTTACGCTTTCATGTTTGATGAAAGCCAATCTTGAAAGGCGGCGACTCGAGTGTAAACCCCATAATTCCCTGCTAGCCCACAGCCATCACCCCAACTAACAACCCCGACTTGAACCGGTGTGCCGTTTTCATGTGTAACAAGTGGCCCGCCGCTGTCTCCTTGACAAGAGTCTTTGCCACCTTCCTTCTCGCCAGCACACAACACGCTGTTGTTGATTTCGCCGTCGTAAGTGATGTTGCATACGCTGTTTGAGACGATTTCAGTATCAGCTTCATGCAGCCTGTCTGGCACATCTTCGTCAGTTTCATTGAGCAGACCCCATCCAGAGATCGTGACATTGATCCCTGCATCATCCAGATGACCCGTGGTTGTGTTGTTGGCTATTGCGACAATTTGCCCTTTTGTTGCGGGTCGGCTGAGCTTAATCAGGGCGATGTCAGCGTTTTCATCCCGGCCGCTGGTATATGCGGCGTAGATGATGATTTGTTTCGCAGCAATGCGTTCTCCCGTGTTGCTACTGAGTACGTCTCGGCCGATCACAATATCAATTTCGCTGGCATGACTGTCTTCAACGCAATGAGCAGCCGTTAGAATCCAATCGCGTGCTATTAATGAACCGCCGCAAAATTGACCGTAATAAGCGTCTGGTTCACCACGTTCTACCAAAGCAACTTGCCAAGGGTGGGACCCGGCCGCCGCAGGTTCTTTCCCTGTGGTCGATGCTTCACGTGCCGCCAATTCTTCCTCACTCATATCCTCGTATTCTGATTCCTCGCCCTCTTCGTCTTCATTGCTGAATTCCCAGTCATCATCGTCTTCAAATTCTTGGAAATCATCTGAATCCTCCCATTCTTCCCAACCTGTAAACTCACCAGCAGGTACATCGTAATACCAGCCGTCATCGTGTAAGTACCAAGTTACCCCGTCTTCATCGATGAACATCGCTTCATCTTCATCAAAGCTACCGTCATCTTGACGATAGTCTTTTGCAAGAGCGGTGGGGTTGGGCTGTGTGCTTGTTGTGTCTGCAAATGTGATTGCGGCCGTTAAAAAGGTCGCTAGAAGTACCAAAATCGTTAAAACTCTAAATTTTTTATTCATGTTGATCCTATAAATAATCGGCCGCTTAATGTTGTTTTGTACAACTATGAGCTGAGTGGCCGGAATAAATTAATAGGTGAACTGTATAAAAAATCGAAGTTTTTATATATGGAAGTAGGTTATGTGGTCGGTTTTTGGGGATGAGCGGTATTTTTGCAGGCTAATTGATCACGGTTAAAAGCTAGCGCACTAGTTTAATGCGATGAGCAAGTTCAAAAAGCATGACGCTGGTCGCTCCCCAGATTTTGTGCCCTTCAAAGATAAAGTAGGGAACGGTAATGGGGCCAAATCCGAAATCTTGCTCAGACTTGTTGCGATTCGCCGTATCTAAAAAGTGGGTGTAGGGGATTTCAAGTATGGTTTCAACCTCGGCCGTGCTGGGGGTAAACGCGGGGCGCTCTGCTGCCCAAGCGGCAAAACAGTGGACATAGAAATTGGACGGAGGGATATAAAGAGGATCGATGCGGCCGACAATACTAAATTTGTCTTCATTGACACCAATCTCTTCCATAGTCTCTCGTATTGCTGTTTGTTCAAGCGTCTCACCCGCATCTACGCGGCCGCCGGGGAACGCGATTTGACCAGGATGGTTGCGCATTGTTGTGGGGCGTTTGAGTAAGATAATGTTGAGATTATCATTAGCCGGGTAAAAGATTGCCAGAACAGAACCTAATTTGTGGTTATCAGGAGGCGGGGCTAAGGCCCGATCTGATGGGACCATTGGCAGGCGAATCGGGTTAGGGTCAAAGTTTGAAAGCGTGAGGGCTTGATTAAGTTGTTTACAGGTGACAGACATTTAGCAATTTTCCACTGAACGAGCGTGAAAACAAAAAGGCTATCCAATTGAGACGGATAGCCTTTTGTTTTTAGAATTATGATTTTGGGAAAATATACCCTGTGCCTCTGCGAGAAACGATGTAATAGGGTTTTGAATGATCTTTTTCGACTTTGCGCCGCAGGCGATGTACATGAACGTGTAGGCGATCTTCAAAGGCTGTTTCCAGTGGCCAAATACGTCTGAGTAGAAAATCAGTTGTGACTGTCTTGCCTGCATTTCGAACTAAAATATAAAGAATCTTCGTTTCAGTCGGTGTCATCGAGACATCTTTCTCATCGATAATCACTTTTCTGTTAGCAAAGTCGACGGTTAAGTAATCATCAATGCGTACTTCCGGATCAAGTGTATAAGAGAAATCACCCATTCGGAGAAGCACGCGACGAATACGAGCGAGTAACTCATTCGGCCGAAATGGCTTCACGACATAATCATCCGCGTACATTTCAATTCCCTTGACTATCGTATCTTCCTCATTGACTGCCGTTAGCATAATGATTGGTACATCGCAAAACTCATGAAGCGCCTTACAAAACTCGAAACCATTCATCATAGGCATATTCAAGTCAACAAGGGCCAGATGAGGAAGCCCCATCCGTCGAATAACAGTTAATGCATCTTGTCCAGATGTAGCCGTCATAACCTGATAGCCATCACGCTCAAGAGTGAGCCTGACAATTTGCAGGGTTTGTTCGTTATCATCTACAGCCAGAATTCTTTGGATTCCTGAATTAGCGCCATTTTGCATATGTTTTTCCTTGAGTAATCTTTCGAACCGTAAGGGTAGAATATCCTAATGTATTTCTGATGTCACCTTTTTTAAAGGGATTTGTGTATCTTCTCAAAAAGGGCGGGTTGAACATTTGTGCTAGGTCGAAAAAAGTACTATACAGCTCACGTAGAGCCGTTGTGTGTTTGAAAAAACACTGTTTACCCTGACTTTTTGAGAAGATACGGATTTATCGTGAAATTTAAGCCAATCGACACTTATAGATATGATTAAACGAAGTTATTCCTTGAACCTTAAAAAAGGTTGATCTTAACTTTTTAA
>JBLIMP010000095.1:0-14509 GCA_047638855.1 Cellvibrionaceae bacterium
ACGGTAAAGCTCTCATCCGCACGTACAAACGAGAATTGCCAACGGTTGGCAAAATAATCAGCAACAACTGCTGGTGGTGTTAAATTTGGCCATCCAAAAAGGTCAGGAGTCAAATAAAGACGACCCAAATGCATCGGCCGATCTTGAATAAACGCCACTTCAAAACCTAAATCACCATTAAACAAATGCTGATGGAACTGACTCGAAAATGGGTAGAGATTGGGTAAACGAGGTGTCACACCATAGCTACGATTCGAGGGGATTACAAAATAATCAGCTTCAGCCAGCGTTTCTAAGTTATTAAATAACTTTTCAGGTGTTTCCCTTGCGCCAGCACCGCTTAGCCAATTAACGGCGGTCAAATCAACTCGGTTACGGCCGACTCTTTCGCCATTAAACGTCACCGAAGATGGCAACTGTTCATCCCACGCTTCATTCGCAACCACAGAGTCTCTAGGCACATTTGTAACCATCCATAAAGAGGCCGCTTGCCACGGGTGCAATTGTCCATAAATAGAAGAAAATGCGACTGCGTATAAAAATGTAACCAGAAAAACAAAGCTTAGTGTGCTACGCCGAACCCATTTCCAAGGAATCTGCCACAATAGCCACGCGGCAAACAGCATCAGAAACGGGGTTAATGGAAGCATGTAGCGCATGAACTTGACATGGAAGCGACCCGTTGTCAGGAAATACGGCAAGCACCAACTCAAAACCACCAACCCACTCACCCATAATGACTGTGTCTTAGCAGATTTAAGATCGCTAACCCCGTACCAAAATGCGAAGGCCGTAAAAATCAAAAAAGCAACAAATACGATGTAGCCGAGTGGAGCACCCATTCCCCAATTAATTTGATTTTCAATGTGGTAAAGATATGGCAAAGTTCCATCGTATTGGCGTACAAATGGAAAGGCACTGCTACCGCTCACCATATTGCTCTGATCAGCGATGTTTTCAATATAGCAGGCGGCCGGAAATTGAATACCAACCCCAAACCTACTATCAGGTGGGGCTAGATCACAAGTTGTATCTAAAATCGCAAACGGATTGGTCACAAAAAAGACAAGTAGTACCCAAAATCCGTATTTGATTGAGCGCCAAACAACTTTCTGGCGAGACAAGATTAGAATAACAAAAAAAGCGGGAAGTCCTAAAAGGATGGCACTAAACTTTGAACCAATCGCCAAACCTGTTGCTATTGCTGCAAACGTTAATGCATACGGGGTTGGATTAGGTAAGTCGTCAAAAATCTCTTCCTTCGGAGGCAGGCTGCGAAGCAAAAGCAACAAGGTTAGTACTACAAAAAATGCCAATGCAGGGTCAGAAATAAAATAATGGGCCTGCTGAATGTGCATGACATTCACCGATAAGAACAGGGCCGCCGTCAGACCAATCTTTGTTCCAGCAACTCTTCGTCCCAAAAAGAAGAGCAACACGACCGTCCCAATATCTAGCAAACCACTCATCCAGCGGCCGACCAACGTCATTCGGTCAAATTTATTAAGCTCTTGAAAGCTGTTGATCGATTGAGCTATAAAACTATCATCGCTCAACCCAACTATTAACCCAGCTCCATAGTTGACCCCATGATCAAGAAGCACACCCAGATACAAGGGAAGGTGCCCATAGGCAAACTTTCGTTGTTCATCTAACGGCAAAACTATTCCGCCGGACTGTAGTTCAGCAGGCCAATAAAAGGGGTTAAATGTCGACAGATCGGCCGTAAGAGCGTCTTGCAGACTGTCATTGCCGAAAAAGTCAACTGATGTGGCGACCCACGCGATATAGCGTTCATCAGGGTGGTAGTGTTGGTTTTGATCCCAATTGATACCACGCCATCTAAAAAATGCAGCTAACAAAATAATTGCAACAAGAAAACACCAATCCCACCAAAATATTTTCTTTTTCTCTTGCTCAAAAATCAACATTTTCTTGTAACATCATGAGCTACCCAATCAAAAGGTTTAGCTCATGACATATATCTAAAAACAAAACGGGCTGGATTTCTCCAGCCCGATCATTATAGATTTAGCTCTGTTCGAACGTAACAAAAAAGCAACGAATTAAAGCCTACTCAACTGCGGCCGATGTTGTCAACGCGCCACCTTCTTCTTCTTCTTCTTCGTCTTCTTCTTCATCACGATTACCAGCAAAGCGAGCAATCGTAACTTCTGGACTTGTAAGGATTGTTACCCCAGGAGGAGCGACAATGTCGCCAACAGATAAGTTACGGCTTGGTTTATCCATGATCTCAGCATTCACTTCAATCTCAGAAATCAACGCACCTGAAAGTGCCTCAATTTCAATTGACTGGAGCACTTGCAAAGTTGTTCCTAATAATTCTTGCTCAGGGATCGATACACCAACAATAACGACAGTTACTTCTGTACGAATTGTTGAAGTCGCATCAATTTCCAAGAAATCAATATGAACCAAGTCAGTACGATAAGCATGTTTCTGAACTTCACGAGCCAGTACGCGTCGCGTAGTTCCATTCAAGTTCAATGTAAAGATCTCATTGCCCGCACTATCACGTAACGCAAGTTGCGTTTGTAGCGCTTTAACTTGAATATTCTCTGGGGTACCAAGACCATAAATCACGGCAGGGAGAAGACCAACTCGACGGAGTTGTTTAACTTTTTTACCTGAAACGGTGCGGATTTCAGCATCTAATATAAATTCTTTTGACATAAGGTTTTCCTTTGACAGCAAAGAACCCCATCTAGATCGATCCAGAGGGGGTTCTGATTCAGACCATTCTATTACCTGCTAATTCTGGCACAAAATGGTCTGCCTGAAGTAAAATTGCAATTGTCTGATGGCACAATATGTCATCTGACTTTAAACACGGGCTAAGAAGTATAGCATACAACTTTTCCGTATTCAACAAAACACGATCATACTAGGTGGCAATAAAAAATGACAGTCAAATCTATAAAATCTATTGAAGATTATTATTTATATGTCCAAGCTTCTGGAAATCTGCTAACTGCAGATCATGCAGCACGCTGGAGCGATGGAACATTGCAAATGTTAGGAGTAAATCTTAGCGGCCGGGTGAAAAAAGCCCTTAAAAGCGCATTGCCCGAATCGCTTAGCTTTCAGCTAGGCCGGGTCTTTTGGGTTGCTTACTTTCGCGATCCAAATATGCTCTTTCGCGAATTTTGTACACGGGTTGCCCGCCGCAGCCGTGCAAGCAGTGACCCCGACTTTGCAGCTTATCCTGTTCAAGCAATTTTCGGTGGTCTAAAAGCATTGATTGATGATGATCTATCTGAGAAGGTTCGAGATGATCTTTCACCAGAGCTAAGTAAAATGTGGGAAGATGCCTAACTATGACTTAGGCAAAGCATTTCAGACGATACATAATCGTCTGAAATGCGACTTACCTTTGATTTCTTTTACAATCGGCCGATCCAAGTTTTACAGAGCCCTTTGCATTTTGCCTGTATCAATTCTGCTAGTCAGCTGTGAGCTGGTACCTGCATTAACCATTGAACTCGAAAATAGCGGTGATGAGTCAACAGAACAGTCTACTTTAGAAAACTATCAAATTATAGTTGACGGGGCGACTCTAGAAATCTCTTCCAGTGCACTCACCATACGACAATTACTTGAAGATGCGGGAGTCGAGACAGGAATCAACGACGAAATCAGCCCACCGTTATACGAGCCAGCCGTTCCAGGGAGCACAATCACCATTGTTCGCATTACCGAAAGCACAGAAACAATAGAGCGAGGTGTGACGTTTGAGCGGCGCACCGTGCGCAATGAAACAATGGCGGCCGGAGAACCACCGGTCATTATTCAAGCTGGTAAAAATGGACTTGAAGAACTCACAGTGCGCATCGTCTATCGGGATGGAATCGAGTCAGATCGCCGGATCACACGTGTTTCACTTGTTCAAGAAGCACAAGAAGAAATTCTGATGATCGGGGTCGATATCGTGTCTCCAGAACAAACAGTCCGTTTTGATGGGTTACTCGCTTTTATCAACGGCAGTGGCGCCCAAGTTTTACGCGGAGTCAGCTCTTTCCCTGAAGCTTTGGAGCTAGGTGGTGTGCCGGATCGACGCGTGTTTTCACTCTCTCCAAACGGCGAATGGCTGCTTTATACTTTAACCGAAGCAGATGATGAGGATCGGTTCAACTCGCTTTGGCTTGTGGGAACAGAGGCTGGGGCCAAGCCGGTTTCTTTAACAAGTGAAAATATACTTTGGGCAGATTGGAATCCGGCCCGCCGCGAACGAAACGAAATCGCATGGTCAACGGGAGTCCCCACAGTACTGTCACCAGGGTGGGAGGCCAATAACGATCTTTGGTTGGTCGAAATAGAGGGGAGCTCCATCGTTACAGAGACAATGGAGCAGATTTTACAACCGTATCCAGCCACTTACGGGTGGTGGGGCGGGGACTATGCGTGGTCACCAAATGGGTCGCAAATCGGCTATAGCTTCGCTAATGAGATCGGCGTTGTGCAAGCCAAACGCAATGAGATACTAACAAATCAAGATAAAGAAGATGAGGTCGAAGTTGCCTTACAGCCTCGTCAAACACTCCATCAGTTTATTGAATACGACACCCGATCGGACTGGGTTTGGGTACCACCGCTATCTTGGTCACCCGATGGGACATTGCTAGCGTTTACAAAACATGGCGGTGAAGAAACAACAGACGACCAGTTTGACACTTGGATTCTACATGTCCCTGTAGCACAAGCGGGCGAAGAAGGGGCGATTCAACTGCGTAATAACAGCGGTATCTGGAGTTACCCATATTGGGCGGCCGAAATCGAGCAAGATCAGGCGATTGCGTGGCTACGGGCGGCCAATCCGCAAAACTCGCTTAGCAGTAGCTACTCATTGTGGTTGGCTGATGAGGACGGAAGCAACAGCCAGCAGATTTTCCCAGCGGAAGGGGTGTCAGGAGCCTTTTCTCGTGAAAGAGGCTCAATCGCTTGGAGCACGGCCGAACCAGGGCGACTCGCATTTGTCTATGATGGAGATCTGTTTTTGTACGATGTGGCAGAACAAGATGTTCAACAGCTCACAGAAAGTGACGGCCGGGTAAGCCACCCCTCTTGGGCGCCCTACGGCGCAGGGCAGTAGCCAAAACGTCGCCTGGCCGTTGGGGTCTGCGGTCGGTTTTTGATACGATCCTCACATGATGCGATTTAGCCTAACTCAAAAACAAACCATTGTTCTACTCCTACTGATCTTCGCCTTGGCGGCCGCTTTGATGGCGGGCATTCTATCTCGTCAAATCAACCTCATCACTCGTGGCATTTTTGACCTAACCGATCCGGTTGTAACAAATCCAAAACATAACAGACCGGAGCTTGGATTAGTTGTTGCTTTAGAGCAGTATAATTCAGGCGAGCTAGAAGATAATCTGCACCGGATTGAACTGCTAGGCATTAAAAAAATACGTCAAACCTACTTTTATGCCCCCGATTTTGATTGGACATCGGCCGATCAGCATTTTTCAGCCATAAAACAGTTCCCTTCGCTTGAGATTGTCCCTTTGCTAGACGGGAACCCGGCCGATAACTTCAGCCCCATCCCACCAGAAGAATTTGCAGCATGGGCGGCCGAATTTGCACAACGATACAAGACAGAAATTAACGAATACATTATTTGGGATGAACCCAACATCACGACCCATTGGGGAAACAAGGAAATTAATCCGCAAGGTTATGCAGCGATTTTGTCGGCCGCATCTGCCACTATCCGAAGCAACGACCCTACAGCCCAAATCATTTTAGCCCCCTTAGCCCCCACAACTGAAAACAACCTCATCAACATGACAGAAGGGCGGTATTTACAAGAGCTTTATGGGGCAGGCGTGGCCGATTCATTTGACATCGTAGCGATCAAACCTTATGGATTCGAATTACCCCCCACCAGCCAAACGATTTCACCCGATGTGCTCAACTTCAGTCGGCCGGTCCTGGTACGAGAAGTAATGCTCAAGAATGGTGATGGCCACAAAGCGATTTGGGCAGGCAACTGGGGATGGAACAGCCTTCCTCCCGACTGGAATGGATTAGAGTCACCGTGGGAAACGGTTTTAAACACTGATCTAGCTGACTACACGCAGAATGGATTTGAGCGCGCACAATCGGAATGGCCTTGGATGGGAACGATGTTCGTACACCATTGGGACCCCATCCTAACTGATGGGGCTGACCCGGCCGTAGGTTTTTCACTTTCAAGGCAAAACGACTTAAGCTGGTTAAAAACAATGGCCGAAAGCCAAGAAAAAGCATTTGCTCAGTCTGGATTTTATCCAGCCAGTCAAAACTTGTCGGCCGCTAATTGGCTGGGAAATTGGCGCTTTTCGCCTGAGTTTGGGGCAGACATGAGTGAAAAGAGCGACGGCGATGCTCCGGACCAAGTTGTTTTCCATTTTGAAGGGACCTCCATCGGTTTGCAGGTGCGTCGCGCCAATTATCGGGCTAGGTTCAATATTTTGATAGATGGGGAGCCGGCCAATGCGCTGCCAAGCGATGAGCGTACGGCCGATTATGGGTCAGCATTGGTGCTCAATACAAACAGCCTCGATGAGGATCAGATCGAAACGATACCGGTTGCCACAGGATTACCCGCTGGCCAGCATGAGATGGTTGTGACAGGCTTCCGGGGCTGGGAGCAATGGGCACTAAAAGGATTTGTGGTCGCTAACCGGCCCGATACTCGCCAACTAGAAATAGCCCGATTTGGATTAATTGGACTAGCATTGGTATTTAGTTTGGCAGCAGCAGTTTTATTTAGATCAGCTGAACTAGAGCTGCTCGTAAGCCAAATCGTGCCGCGCTCGCTCAGCGGCCTTGGTTATCTGTGGTTAACATCCGTTGCTGCAATAATCGTTTCACTGACCGGCTGGCTGACTTGGGGAGCAACGGCCGATGGAATTTTTCGCCGTCTGGGAGACGGTTCACAGCTTGTGGTTCTATTTGGCACAGCCATCGTTTTTTACGTCACACCGTGGCTTCCGGTTTACCTTCTTGCACTTGTTTTTCTTTTTATACTGATTTATCAACGGCCGGTCCTAGGATTGATTCTCATTACATTTTCTATCCCGTTCTATGTGCCACAATTGCTCAAACCGATTTACCAGTATCGCTTTTCTCCGGTTGAAACATTTACGCTAGTAACATTTGGCGCGGTTGCATTAAAAGCAAGCTGGCTACGACTGGCCGATCTTGCGACTAAAAGCCGATATGATCGCAACAATACAAAACTTTCAGTCGCGGATATCGGGGTTCTGTTATTGGGGGCCATCGCATGTGTCTCATTAGCATTTACAGAAAGATTGGGGGTTGCGACCAACGAGCTACGGACGGTTATCATCGGCCCGACACTTTTTTATTGGATGTTGCGCCAAAACAAGCCAACGGTGCGTGAAATACGCTGGCTACTGATTGCATTTGTAAGTGGCGGCTTACTGGTGGCACTCATAGGCTTGGGACAATATTTCACAGGCGACAACCTCATTATAGCCGAGGACGGTTTACAGCGGCTCCGTTCGATTTATGGCTCACCCAATAATGTGGCCTTGTATCTTGGCCGTATCTTCCCCTTGCTACTCGCTTTTCTGCTCACAGCCGGTTTAAAAGATGGCTTTCGCTTAAGCACACTCAAATCAGTTTGGAAAATCGCCTTGGCACTCCTAGTCATTCTGGCTGCAATCCTCTTATCTTTTAGCCGGGGTGGGATATTGCTGGGCTTGCCACTTTCGGCCGGAGCAGTTCTGGTTCTATTCCAAAAAAGGCGCAATCGGCCGGTGTGGCCATGGTTAACGGCTGGGGTTACCGCAGTTATTTTAGGGTATTTTGCAGCGTTGCAAGTCCCTTCGCTCGCTGGACGCCTGACACTTAGCGGCCAAACGGCCGGATTTCGAATTAATCTCTGGCGCTCCAGCTTGCAAATCATTCAAGATCATCCTTTAACGGGAGTTGGTTTAGACAATTTCCTGTATGCGTATCGCAATCGGTATATTTTGGCCCAAGCGTGGCAAGAGCCCAATCTAAATCATCCTCATAATCATATTTTTGATTTTTCTACCCGCTTGGGCTTACCTGGATTATTAGCCGGGGTTGTAATCTTTTGGGGGGCATTCAAAAACATCTTTTCCACGTTAAAGAGAAACTCTGATTTGGGCCATTGGGGATTGTTAACTGGTTTAACCGGGTCGCTTATATATATTTTAGGGCATGGCCTAGTTGATCACTCTTTCTTCTTAGTGGATTTGGCCTATTCGACCTATTTTATATTGGCGATAAGTGGTTTAGATTTCGAAGGTTTAATTGGCAAAATCACAATTAGCTAGACAAAAAAAACTATTTCTAATATTGAACGAAACTATCCTAACCGGCATGGGTTTACATATGCGAGGTTGGCTCAGATTGAATTTAATATTGAAATTTGACAAACTTCTACCAAATTCTAGAATACAAATCGATTGTAGGGTTATAATTTAATAATTAAGTTCAAGATACTTTAAACAAAACATCAGTGGAGGATTTCAATGAGTGGTACAACAACAGAACGCGTAACGGCAATTATCGTCGATCTTTTAGGTGTAGAGCAAGATCAAGTAGTCCCAGCGGCTCACTTTCGTAATGACCTAGAAGCAGACTCTCTTGACTTGGTCGAGTTGATCATGGGATTTGAAGAAGAGTTCGGCGGCGAAATTTCTGACGAAGAAGCACAAGCAATTACAACAGTTGGTGAAGCAGTTGCTTATCTCGATGCAAAGCAAAACGCAGGCTAATTCGTTTTAAAAACCAAACCTAAAAACAACAAAAGCGACGCAATGCGTCGCTTTTTTGTTGCATTTTTTTCGTAGCTATATCGGGGCGAGACAATTTGTGAGAATATCATCCATTCCGTTAATTTTGCCATCAAATTGCTTAGCCTGTACACCGGTTTTATAGGAGCTAAGTATTCGCAAGACAATAAAGACTTTTGCAATCAAGTGACAGCGCATATCTCGCCCGACCGCAGGGGATGCCTTGGCTTACGGCAAGATTCAGGCAATTTGGCCTCTATTTTTCCAAAAGAGCCATGCGGCCCACAGAACAAACAGGGTGCCAAGCAAATGTAGCCCAAAGCCAAGACCGGGGTTGGGTGTGAGCCGAAGCCAAAAAATATAGGCTGATCGTGAAAGATATAAAAGACGTGCAGGTAATAGAGAGCCGATCAGAGCCAATAGAACGATACCGCTCATTATGACAGGTTGGGAAACGCGGCTGATAAGCGGCCGGGCAAGTGCCAGCGCAAATACCAATCCAATCAAAATCAGTCGAAAACGCCATTCTGAAGAGTTTTCAAAGCGCAGTGCCTCCAGAGAAGGAAAAGCGATGAGGGCGATAACGCATCCGGCCGTGGCGGTGAGCCAGCCACGCCATTGATCAAGTCTGCCCAAGAGGGACCAAAGCACAACCATGCCGCCCAATGTAATCGGGGGCAGGTAGAAGTAGTTGCGATTAGATAGTTCACCGCTTGAGAATTGAGGCATAAATTTAAGCCATTCGCTTATATCAAGGCCAATGAGCGTTAATCCAGCGGCCGAATGCTTGAACCAAGGCAAGAAATAACCGACTAAGATCAGGACAAATCCGGCTAAAAGCCAATCCGGCCATTTGATTTTGGTCAGCAAGGCTGTCTGTTTTTTTATTGAGATCATAACTGGGTGATTGAGCGACTATGTTTCACTATTGATTAAGCCGTTTAGTTTGCCATCTTCTTCTTCTTGCGAGGCGAAGAAAGTGGCCAGTTTTGGGCTTTGACGTTGGCGTAATGCGAAGAGAGCAACCGCTTGAACATCGGGTGGTTCAACCAATGTCCGGCCGTCAGAGGCGGCATACGCACGAGCCGCCTCAAACATGGCGATTTCGGCCCGCCCCGACTCAATCCCTGCGGCGGCTACAATTTTTAACCCCAAAGACTTCGCCTTTGAGGAGATGGTTACCTGTGGCAGCAGGTCAGCCGCTTTTTGCACTTCAGCGCCTAAATCTAATGTGGCTTCAGCATATTCACCAGATAATTGCTCTGAATTTTGTCTGTGTCGCAAAGATTGTTCATACGCTAAATATCTGTCTTCTGGATCTTCCAGGCCACGTACAATGACGCGCAAGCCAAAACGATCCATGATCTGCGGCCGAAGCACCCCCTCTTCTGGATTCATTGAGCCTGCTAAGACGAAGCGAGAACGATAAGTTAGGTTATTCGGCCCACGGCGCACCATGTAATACCCTTGGGCTGACGCATCAAGGATCGCATCAAGCACCCCATCTTCTAACAGATTAACCTCATCAATATATAGCAAATGGTTGTCAGCTTGGGCCAGTATCCCTTTTTCAAGCCTAATTTTCCCTTTCTCCGCCAATGCTCGCTCGTTGATACCGCCTACAACATCGGGCAATTGGGCGTTGAGTGGCAGTTCAATGAGACGCATTTTTTCTTGCTTGGATAAAGGTTCGTTATACCCAAATCGGGTCGCACAGCTTTTGCACACAGCCGTCAAACCACCTTTCTCAATAGCGGACTCTGTACAGTTCAACCCTTCGGGGCACAGACTACGGGTGACATCTGGTAACAGGTCGATCAAGGAACGCACGGCCGTTGTTTTGGCGGTTCCACGGGACCCGATTAGCAACACACCTCCAATGGTTGGGTTGATAATCGACAAAAGCAAAGCGAGTTTCATTTCGCGTTGACCGATTATGGCCAAGAACGGAAATGGCTCGCCGTCAGCCAAGCCCATATCGCGGCCGGAGTGTTCGATAACCCGGCGGGCAGGGGATGCATCGCGTAAAAGTTTTAGGAGAGTAGATTCAGGCATAAGTTTAAGGGGCAGCTTGTCAGTATTTTAGCATGTCACCACTTCAGTTAACTGGCTTGCCGACAAGCTGGCTTGCTAATTCGCTTCTGCCAATTGTAACCGAAGTTTGCGGCGTAGTTCCCCTTTTTCGTAGGCGGAAATCTCTTCGGCAGTTTCAGGGGTAATACGGGGCACTTCCATCGGCCGACCGTCTTCGCCTAAAGCGACATAAACAAAGTAAGCGGTATTGGTATGGGTTGTTTTGCCCGTTGCCACATTTTCCGCCCGCACGGTAACCCGGGTTTCGATTGAAGTTCGGCCGATCCAAGTGACGCAAGCATCGACAAACATTAGGTTACCGACATGCACGGGAGAGTGGAAGCGCATGCTGTCGACAGTAACCGTAACGACCGGCCGACCAGCATGACGGACAGCCGCCATCGCTCCTGCCTCGTCACAGATTTTCATGATGATCCCACCGTGTACATTTCCCAAGGTGTTGGCATCGGTAGGTCCCATCACTTGGGCCAAAGTTATTTTCGATTGTGCAACAGTTTTGCTTTTCATAATAATAATTATAGCTTATCAGTATTTCAGCATTTGCATGTAAATTGAAAGCAATTGCTCGGCCGAACGTTTCCAAGTAAATTGTTTGATCTGCTCAAAACCGGCCTGGATTAAATGTTCGCGCAATGCTTGATCTTCTAACAAATTTGCCAATGCGCTGGCCCATGCGTCAGCACTTTCCGGAGCAAGTTGTACGGTGCAATCGCCAGCCACTTCTGGCAAGCAGGAGGCGTCTGAATTGATAACCGGGGTTCCACAAGCCATTGCTTCAAGAATCGGCAGGCCGAATCCTTCATATAGGCTAGGAAAAGCGAGCAAGGTAGCCCCAGAATAGATCGCAGGCAGATCTTTATCATCGACAAAGCCGGTAAAGATAACCCGACCGTCTAGCCCTTGGGCCTGTACTTCAGCCAAAATATCTTCAAACAGCCACCCTTTGCCACCCGTAATCACAAGGTTGTGCGGAAAACGATGTGCGATTTTCCCAAATGCCTGAATCAGTAATTGATAGTTTTTTCGCGGTTGCACTGTGCCAACTGACAATATCCAGGGGGCATCGCCCAGCTTGTATTTTTGACGGATATTTTCGATTTCGGCCGGATCATTGACCGGAGAAAAGCGAGGGTTGACGCCACTGTAAAGCACGGTAATTTTCTCGACCGGCGTATGCCATAAGGTCACAAGATCATTTTGAGTCGCTATGGAATCTGCCAAGATGTGAGTTGCCCGGCCGACTGACCACGGAACCACGTTGTTTAGATAGTTAACCAAAGCTGGGGTAAATGTTTTGGGATAGTGCAAAAACGATAGATCATGCACCGTCAGAAGCGATGGGATGTTTCCAGCTAACGGAGGAAGGACAAAATCGGGCGAGTGGAAAAGGTTTAAGCGGCCGGTAAAGGTTTGTACCGGCAAGGGAAATCGCAATCGATACCACAGGCGATAAAGCCATTTTTCATCGACAAAGGCCGGTTTGTGTGTAATAGCGGGATGAGTTGGGAGTGGGTTTGGAACTGGAGTGTTTGCAGGGGGTCGAGCAGAGAAAAAGGTAATGTCGAATTGTTCAGCAAATGACGTGTCATGGCTGAGGGCGTGAATTAGCTCACGCGTGTACCGGCCGATCCCGCCCCCTTGGGTCAGGGCTGACGTCACATCGATCCCAACTTTTAATGTTTTTTGGGTCACATCCACCTATTTTTCGACTAATGCAGATTCTGCATTTACATCTACGTCGGCATAAGTCCAGTAACGGTTCACAAAGAAGTTCCATATCATAACCGTTCCAACAATTAGGATAAGACAGATATTGTCACCCAGCCAATTGGCTGATTCTAGCCCCAAATTAGGCATCAGCGAATTTGCAATATCCCCAAACCATTGATGCGTATATGCAAAAATCGGCGGCCGTATCACAAACCCGGCCGCATTGACAATCGCAAACTGAGACATTTGAAGTCTTTTTGACTTTGAACGCGACTCTGGATAGGTCCAATAGCGATTCCATAGGAAGTTACTCATGACAGCCAACATAAATGAAACACCGGTCAAAATCCCCAAAGCGAGACTGGTCGCTTCGGCTCCTCCAAACAGGGTCGAGATCGAATCGAAAACGCCATGTTCCGCCATGGTCAAAAATGGCGATCTTAGCAAGTTGAATGAACCAAAGTCGATCAAAGCGCCAATGACACCCACGATGGCGAATTTCAAAAACCTCTCAAGTTCTCTTGGGTTAATTCCGGTGTAACGGCCGGCAGCGGTTGAAGCAAGTTTGATCATAGTTGTGTCGTAGTGAAAATTTTCCTACCCAAATGAAGAGTAATTAACAGGGAATGAATTTTATCAGATTCGCTTATAGCTGCTTATCATTCTTTCGATGTTAACTTATTCTTGCAGGCTCAAATCAATGCCTTGCCATTTTAACCTGTACACACCTCTACGATATGCATCTAAAGTCATTCTTATCTACCAAAAATGTCATTTTCCGGCGGAGGTATTGTTAGATATGGTTCGGCACATTCAAAAAGAGTGAAAATCTAGACTAGGGAATGAGGATTTTATTAAACCCAGAAGCTGCCCTGTTCAAGATGATCGTAGGGCGCACCCCTTGTGGGTGCCCTGGTTTCACACCTGCAACTTGGACGCGCACAAGGCCCGCACCCTACGACAGTGTTAAATTCCCAAAGTTTCTGGTTTTATTTAGTTCTCATTCCTAAGTCAATCACAAAAAGCAAATGAAATTAAAGCGCGGAGGCACAGAGACCATTGAAAAATTTCCAGAGAAAACAGTTGAAAAACTCTGTGTACTCTGCGCTTCTGTGTTCAAGAAACTTATTGTGATCGACTTAGTTAGCTTCAGACTCAACCCAATGATTAAGCAACCCTCTAAAATGAGCGATATAGTGATCGTGCTCAAACGCTGGGAACATACCCTGAACTGTCTGAACCAAGATGTTGTCAAATTCTTCGGTGCGGGCAAACTCCCACATCGCTTCATCTAAACCTTTTAGATGCTCTGCTTTAAACTCGTTAAAACGATCTGTTTCTAAATGCGCATCAGCCAATTTGCCGTAAGCGTGCAGTTTTTCTTTATAAGTGCGGTCAGAGTCAGCAATGTCAAAATAGGGTTTGATGTCCATCGTGACATGCATCGGCCGTTCAGTTACCAAACAGTAGATGCTCCAAGCCAGCAACGCTTTAATCGCCCATGGGAAATAGTAATGCAAGCTCGTAATCGCTACATCTGGACAGGCATTGGCAAAATCGATAGGCCATAAAATGCCATCTTTCAAGATCGCTTCACACGAGTTAAAGTCCCACCTAAAAAAGGCGTTGATCACTTTGGTGATAATTTGTGCCTCTTCCCCTCTTTCTGCATCAAGGAAATTGTGGTCGATTTGGTACCGGCCGTGCATCGGCTGAGATGCGTCGTAATTTAAAGAAATCACTTGAGGGCCGATGGCCAATGAGCGCACAAACACGTCGTAGTCATCCAAACCAGCTTGTAAATGCATGAGAGCCTGGCCCGATTCGTCATAGGCCCGAAACAACTCTTCTTCATTCTTGATCTGGCTCACACCCCGCCAGCCCCCTCCATCAAACGGTTTCATAAACAA
>JBLIMP010000096.1:0-14505 GCA_047638855.1 Cellvibrionaceae bacterium
ATTAGACCAATGCGGTCCCTAGGCTCTATTTTTAGATTCAATTCTTCAAACAAGTCCTTTTCGCCAAAGGAAAGTTCAAGATTAACAACGTTTAAAAGTGGCATGCGGTAATCATATCAAAAGTGATGCCCGTTGCGTGAAATTTGATGAATCGCTGATCACTTATTACTGAATGATATGATCTCACTTTTGTTATGCCTTTTGTCACGCTATGTAATTAAAGCGTTAATAAGTTGATTCTTTTTTCAGGCCAGATATACTTCTTTTTCTTGACGCGGGGTAGAGCAGTGGCAGCTCGTCGGGCTCATAACCCGGAGGTCGCAGGTTCGAATCCTGTCCCCGCAATCAGACCAGAATGGTCAAGTAAAAGCGCATCCAAACGGATGCGCTTTTTTGTTATCTGTTGCCGAGGGGTGGAAGGAGCCGGACGATAGATTAGGCTTATTCTGTTAGGCTGCACCGGCTCCTTCCACCCCTACTATCCTCAAGATACCAAAGTGCTTTTACAATTTTTCATAGAGTTTGCGAAGCATTGTGTAAGTTTTCAGGCGAATATCGCTTTAGATGTTGACTTTGACTATTTCCGGTGTATACTTTTCTTCCTTCGTCGCGGGGTAGAGCAGTGGCAGCTCGTCGGGCTCATAACCCGGAGGTCGCAGGTTCGAATCCTGTCTCCGCAATCAGACCAGAATGGTCAAGCAAAAGCGCATCCAAACGGATGCGCTTTTTTGTTACCTATTTTTTTTAAATTAGCCTTATTTGGCTCACTTTACACTTGCTTTACAAAGGATTATCGACTCCCCGGCCGCCAGCGATACACTTTAAACTGTTCTTGATCCAGAAACGTATCGATCATTATGTCTAAGTCGGTTTCGCCCCTAAGATATTCTTCTTGATGAAGCCGTATCCACCGTTGAATCATGCCGATGGCCAAGCGGTATTCAACCAACACAAGTTTTGCAAAAGGGCCGCCTTCATCTAGAAAACCACTCGTCACTAAATCCATTTGAGCCGCTTCGCGATCATAATCTAGACGAATGATTTCCGCTTGCCATCCGGCCGTTTTTGTCCAAGTAATTTGGCCGTAGCTGGCTCGTGGGTCGCCGTCGAATGGCAGTCCGGCCGAACCGACGTTGACGACGGTGGTTTGGTTGAATTTGCGAATCAGCGGCCGATGGGTGTGCGCAGTGACAAACATCGCTGGGCCGGGTGATGTCAAGCGCCGTAGATCCTTTTCTGTTGAGTCGGGAAACACGCCGACTCGATTACTTCCAACCGTCCCGTGGGTGACGAATAGCATTGACCCATCGGGAGCAACAATCGTTTGGCGATCCGGCATCGAGGCCATTTCGAGCGCCTGATCTTTAACTTGATTCCAAGCCCACACCGCGAACTGGTTCATTCCAGCTTCTTTTTCACTCTTTAGCGGCCGGGGATCGTAAAAATTGAGCACAAAGTCTTCGTGATTGCCCCGCACAAGCTTCCAATCCCGGGTGATATGTCTCTGCCAGACAAAATCCCAGCACTCAGCATTTGACGGTCCACGATTGACAACATCTCCATTGACTATGACCTGATCAGCCCCCCAATTTTCGATATGATCTGCGACTGTTTCTAATCCGCGTTTGTTGCCATGTATATCGGCGAGAATTGCAATTTTCATGAGTGTGCTAAATAGGGTAAGGGTAAACCAAAGTTGAAAAATATATTATGAGCGGCCGATTGTAAAGCCGATTGCTGTGGTCGGTAAAATTCTAACAAAAATTGTAGTTTAGCACTTAAGATCGCTGTTGCAGACGTGCCAATTTGTCATCATGACAATACAGTTATACTTGCTACGAGATCGTATATAAAAAGTTACTTGGGAGAATTGATTATGATAAAAAAACTTGTGATGGTGGCGACCGTCTCATCATTTTTGCTATTTGGCTTATTTCTAGCTGGATTCGATATTCAAAGGGCTGAAACTCAAAGTGAAATTGCAAACCCTGATTTAGGCTATGGCTTTAATGTGGCAGCATGGGATATCGGTAAAGTGCAAGAGTTGGGATTTAACTGGGTTAAAGTGTTTAACATACCGGACAGCCGCCTGGCCGCAAACGTGATGATCCGTATTGATGTTGACTCATCAGATGTAGGAAATTTAAGTAGTGTACGAACTAGAATGCGGGATGCGGCTCAGAATAAGGGAGATTACATAGATGCCTATGAGATCGGGAACGAAGTCAATTTAGATGCAGAATACGGTTGGAAAACAGCTCCAGAAGCAGAGAAATATGCTGAGGTGCTTTGTGCCGCGTATGATGAGATTAAAACATACGATCCTACCGCAATTGTGATTTCGGCCGGACTTGCGCCAACCGGCCGTGTGACTGGCACCTGGAACGGTCATGCGGGACACAATGGGCTGTATCAGGACGATCATGAGTTTCTGCGTGAGATGCTTGATGCGGTCAGTGCCAAATCTGCTGACTGTTTTGATGCGGTTGGCTATCACAACTATGGATTTGACCAACCCTATGATGCCTCACCCGATTGTGTCAATGGTTTTTGTTTCCGTGGGGTCGAAAAAATCCGCGATATTATGGTGGAGAAAGGGTTAAGCGAAAAACAGGTGTGGACAACAGAATTTGGATGGATGGTTGATCCGGATGAGGTTGACAAAGCTGATTGTCGCCAAACATTAGTAGATCAAGGACGAGCATGGCAATTGGTCAGTTTGCAAAGCCAGGCCGACAATATTGCGGGGGCTTACGATTATGCAGCCAAGAATTGGCCGTGGATGGGCGGGTTGATTTTGTTTAATCTTAATTTTAACAAAGCTGGATATTACGAGCGGTGTGAGCAGATGACCTTTTACAGTGTGCAAGACCGCCCGGCCGAAACGGCATTGAAAAACTTAAAAAAGGCGTATGAATATGTGATCCCGAAGCCTGTGCCCATTATCACCCAAGATGGGAAATGGTCCGCCTTGATTTTGCACAGCGATCAGCCTTATACGATGATCAGCGGGCTTACGATTTCAAATACAGGCGATGCGCCGTTTACATATACTGTTTCAATTAGCAATACAGGTCAGTTGACACCCACGGTGCTGGGCAATCTGTCGGCCGTGGTGAGCAACGGCATAAGCGAAACAGTTCAGTTTACGATGACGGCGAGCGGGTTGATCACAGGGACTTATCTTGCACAAGTAACGGTTGCGGTAGATCCAGTGGTGGACGGATACCCGAAAATCTACGAGATGAAATTAACCGTTGCCGATAAAATTTATCCAATCTATCTGCCATTCATTACGTCAGCCCCATAGGCTATTGATAAGAACACGAGGTCACCGATGATTATCGATTTTCACAATCATTTTTACCCACGTAGCTATTTAGATTCTCTTGATAAAGGACGATTTAATACGTGGACAGAAAAAGACTCAAATGGGCAACTGCTGCTCAAAACAGACACGTTTCAAAATGAGTTGGTTCCCGCCCATCACGATCCTCAATTGCGCATTGCTGAGATGGACAAACATGGGGTTGATGTGCAAGTGCTGTCACCCACAATTCCTGGAGTTCATCATGAAGATGTGGCAAATGGGGTCCAGATGGCACAAATGTTTAATGATAGCCTGTCGGCCGTTATTCAAGACCGCCCATCCCGATTTGCCGGATTAGCGATTCTCCCATTGCAAGATCCGCTGGCGGCCGTGGTTGAGCTTGAACGAGCGGTAACAGAGTTGGGATTGCGAGGTGGGACTCTGTTTACCCATATTAATGGCAATCAGCTTGATGATGCAGCCTATTGGCCCATCTACGAAAAAGCGATCGAACTGGATGTTCCGTTGTGGATGCACCCCACAGTGCCCGAGCACGTGGGGGGGATGGCTGACTATTCGATAGTAGTTGTGGCTGGCTTTATGCACGAAACAACTGTGGCGATCTGTCGCTTGATTTATAGCGGCGTGTTAGAACGGTATGCGGGGCTAAAACTTGTTGTTGGGCAAATGGGGGGTACTCTTCCGTTTTTAGCTGAGCGGATTGAACGAGGATATGAAGTCTATCCAGAATGTCGTGAAAATCTTTCAACGTCACCCACCACGTTGCTGAAACGTTTGTACATGGACACAACTCCGTTTACGCCAAACGCAATCAAGTTTGCGGCCGATTTTGTAGGTTGTGATCAGATTTTGATGGGGAGTGATTTCCCACAGGGGATCGGTGACACGGCCGGGGCCCTGTCTGCTATTCGAGAATTGCCATTTTCGGCCGAGGACAAGCAGAAGATGTTAGGCGGGAACGCTGTCCGATTGCTGAAATTGGGGTAGCAGTTGAGCCAAGGGACCACAAATATTATGATGGGTTGATCATGATCAGTCCTTGTCTCAACCCTTCGACCACCGCCTGGGTTCGATTTGGCTGACCAAGTTTTGTGAAAATACGTTTGACATAGGTCCGGACAGTTGTTTCGCTAATCATTAGTTTGTCAGCGATTTCGTGATAGGTGACTGACGTTGCCATTAGCTCCAGCACCTCTTGCTCTCTGTCGCTGAGCGCAACTGTTTTATCAGATTCGGCCGGGCGACGGCTACGATTGATCAAGGCTTGTGAGATTTCTGCCCCCAGGAAACGTCGGCCGTTAGCGACCTCTCGTATCGCATGACTCAGGGCGGCCGGACTTATGTTTTTGTGGACAAATCCATCAACCCCATTGTCTAGCGCATCAAGGGCCGAATCTTCAACCGGAGCACCTGTGAGTAACAGGGTTTTGATATTCACATTTTTTAGCTTGATGTTTCGAGCCGTTTCCAACCCATCCATGCGGGGCATTTTCCAATCGAGCAGAACGACATCGGGTGTATGTTCAATCAGTAGATGCAGTAATTCTGCCCCATTCGAAGCCTCAGCTAAAACGTGCATATCTTCTTCAAGGTTAAGGGCGAGTTTAAGGCCATGTCTGACAACTTGATGGTCGTCTGCGATTAAAATTTTGATCATGTTATTGCTCAAGCGACGCTGGTTTTGTGGCGGCCGGGACATCAACCACCAAGGACATGCCTTTGCCCGGACGGCTGAAAAAGTCGCACGTTCCGCCTAAATGCCGAATTCGTTCTTCGATGCCGCGTAATCCGAAATGTTCTTCGTCGTTCTTTTTGTGCAAAGCGGCCAACGGGTCAAACCCACGGCCGTTGTCCCGAACGATAAGCCCCACACGCTCATCTAAAACATCAAGACAGACGCGCGCATCTGTGGCGGCCGCATGATGGACCGTGTTGGTGAGTGCTTCTTGGCAAATGCGATAAAGCGTGCGATGCACTTCGGGGGAGATGGCCGAAAATTCCCCTCGCACATCAAAATTAACGGTTAGTTCAACCGCCTGAAGGACGTCTGTTAGATACGATCGAATGTCATGCTGAAAGCGTTCGGCCGTCATCTCCACCCACATGTCATGGATCGTTTGACGTATTTCTCCATGCACACCTTCGGCCGTTGTTTTGATGCGTTCAAGCTCTTGGTAGATCAGGGTAGGATCTTCCGGCCGCATTTTAAGACAAGCATCAAGCGAGAAAATCATCCCGAAAAGAGATTGACTCACGGTGTCGTGCATATCGATTGCGATTCGATTTCGCTCTTCTTCAACGGCTGTGGCACGTGCTCGTCGTAGCCGGTTTTGCATCACACCTAACCGAATAGCCATTTGCTCGCAGACTTCAGGCAGGAGATCCAGAGGGTTGGTTAGCTGGCTTACTTGGTTGGCTGGCGGTTTAGGGATAAGCAGCACGCCCAAGGGGTGACCGCCCCAGGTAAGCGGATGGATAGCAACTGGTCCAAACTGGGCTAAATCAGTTGCAATTGAAGGTTTGTTTTGTAAAACAGCTCGCCCCACCTGCCCGCCATCGGTAGAAAGAGGGATGGTTTGACTTTTATTGAAGCTGGTTTTGAGAGACGTTTGGACTTCCGGTGACAAGTTAGAGAAACCGGGCGACCTAGAGACAACCCATTCTGACAAAACCTGTGCATCGGCTTCTACTTGGCCGATAACAGCCCAGGCAAAACCGATTTCGCCTGTAATAATGTGCAATACGGCCGAAGAAAGCTCTTCGTACCCGTCGGCTCGGTTTAGCGCTTTTGATAGATTCTGCATCAAGCGTAGGCGCTGATTTTCTTGTTGGAGTTGAAGGAGCTCAAGCTTAAGCGTGTCGATTTCCATATGAGGATGATAGATAGAAGAGTTTGGCCGGAAGGTAAAAGCGCAATTAATCGACAAAGACCCGATCAATTGCGTTTGAAAGCTGGGCAAGATTACGCACTAAATAGACCTCGTCGCATAACTCCGCATAGCGATCCATATCACTGTCACCCGTCCCCCAAAGCTGTTTGTTTTCCGGGGTAAACCAGACGAGTTTTTTTGCTCGACGGTTTAAATCCTTGACCAAATCTAGTCGGGGGTCGCTATAATTGTTACGGCCGTCGCCGATTACAATCACAGTTGACCGGCCGGTAACTGAATCTAGATGATTGGTAAAAAAGGTGTCTAGGCTGTAGCCTAGATTTGTACGAAACAGATAGCCGGGGATCGCTTGTTGAATTTTCCCAAATAGCTTGTCCACTTCACTGATGTGTGCGCGGTTAACAACATCACTCACCTCACCCAAATTATCATAAAAGGCGAAACAGCGTAGTTTCGAGACTTGATCTTGCATGGTCATCACAAAATAAAGTAAAAACTGAAGCATCGTTTCCATTGAGCGTGACACATCGAAAATCAAAACGATTTGCGGTTTTAGTTTCTTTTGCTTGTGCTTGATTTCGAACGGTATGCCCCCATAGCGCATGCTTTGACGGATCGTGTTCCGCGCATCGAACTTGCCTTTCTCTTTCTTTTTACGGCGCAGGGCGGCGCGTGTTTTGAGCTGGTTGACGATTCGCTGAATTTCACGACGGAGTTGAGTCATCTCATCGGCCGAAAGTGCCCCAAACGATTTGTTCATCAAGTCTGGCCCCTGAATATCACGCGGCCGCTCTGCCCGCTGTTGAGCAATGCGCAACTTGACCTGCTCAGCGATATTTTCGGCCAATCCCTGCCGATTGACTTCGATCACACCCATCACACGATTAACCGATTCATCCGTCATGCCCAATTCGCGTAAACGCTGATTAAGCTCTTGTAGCTTTTCTTCCAGTCGGCCGAACCCCATCTGTTGCATCATACGACGGGTCACCCAAAAAGCGGCGCTGGGATTCTGCGCCCAACGAATACCAGACTGCTCCATCATCGCTTGAAGTTCTTCGGCCGTTGGCCCCTCACCAGAGGTAAGCCACTCTAAAAGCTGATCTAGCTGCCCATCAAACCCTTCAAGGGCTTGTTCGAGCATCTCTTGCTCACCGGCGGTTAAATCATCAAACGCATTGAGCAGGGGAGCGTCTGAACTTGAAAAATAGAGTGGAAATAGCTCATCGAACACTTCGAAGGATGGTTTGTCTTTGATCAGGGTGCTTCTAAGTGACTGCCGAAACAATTCTTTTTCAGAGATGCCTAAAAAACCAATCGCATCGAAGGCGTCTAAACCTTCGGCCGTTGACACAGGGACCCCTGCGGCTCGTAAGCCCCGCATAAATTCTAAAATTCTATCTTGCATGTGTTGATTAACGATTTAAGAATGACGACTTACGATGACTTTGCCACGATCCACTCGGTTCGCTATGACGAAAAATCGTCAATCATAAATCGTCAATCGATTAATATTTTATCGACTGCGGCCGATAGCTGGCGCAAATTTCTGACCGGATAGACAGCGTCGCAATGCGGTTCATATGCGTACATATCGCTATCTTCTTGCACATGGTGTGGGTCTTCTGTATTGAACCAGATGAGTTTTTTAGCTCGGCGAGACAATTCCTGTAGCAGGTCATCACGTGGATTATTATAGCTGTTGCATCCGTCACCGACGATAATGAGGGTGGTTCGGCCGGTAACGGCCGATAGATGCCTTTCTTGAAACATTTGTAAACAGTTGCCAAGATCAGTTTGATAAGGGCCACCATCTACAGCCCGGCGTACCGGTTGGTAAATTTCATCGTCGTTTTTAGGATCGATTTTCGCCATGATGTCAGTGACTTCAGCCAACGTGCGGTAAAAAGCGAATGTTCGCACTTTTGATACCTGATCCTGCATTTCATAGATGAGTCTGAGTGCAAAATCAACTGTTTCGCGAAGCGAACCGGATACGTCAATCAATAAAACGATAGAAGGTTTTTGACGATTCCGTTTAAATTTTAATTCAAACGGGGTTCCACCATAGCGTTGACTGGCTCTTACCGTTCCCTTTGCGTCAAATTTTCCTTTTTGCCCCCGTTTGCGCCTAAGGGCGGCCCGGGTTTTGAGCTGGTTAACCATGCGGCGGAGTTCTTGACGTAATTCAAGCTTTTCGGCCGAGGATAGCGAATTAAACGCTTTGCCCATTAAATCTGAACTTTGAAGATCATCCGGCCGCTCGGCCCGATCTTTGGAAATTTGACGGCCGACCTGCCGCGCCATATTTTCGACCAACATCTCTTGATTGGCTTCCATCACCCCTAATATCTTCATGATCGCCTGCTCGCTCATCCCCATCTCAAGCAGTTTTTCGATCAATTCGCCCATTTTTTCTTGGAGCTTATCAAACCCCATATCACGCATCATTTCACGGGTGACATAAACGGCATCTCGGTGATCTCTGGCAACCCCTTTTCCGGCGTTTTCAGCCATGCGCTCTAGCTCTTCGGCCGTTGGCCCTTCGCCGCTGGTGAGCCAGTCGAGCAAGCTGTCTAGACGCCCGCTCATCGCCTGTAACGCCCCACGGAGCATGTTTTGCTCGCTGTCGTCTAGGTCGTCATACACATTTTGAAGCGGGGGTTCGTCGGCCGAAAAATAGAGGGGAAACAGCTCATCAAAGATGCGATAGCTACTCACCTCTTTAACCATTGTTGCACGCAAGGTTGCTTGAAACAAACTTCGGTCACGCACCCCTAGAACTTGTACGGCTTGGAGTGCTTCCTGGCTTTCAGCCACAGAAACACGAACCCCGGCCGCACGCAACCCCCGTACAAATTCAATGACTCGACCATTCATAATATTTTAAGAGATTGGATACTAGATATTGGATATTAGTCTGCTACTTGCATCTAACATCTAATATCTAGCATCTTAATTAGCCCATCCGACGACGAGCATTTTGAACATCTGCTTCATATTTTAATAGGACTGTTAATGTGTTGTTCAACGTTTCGGCATCGATTTCTTTGGCATTTAAAGTAACCAAGGCTCTGGCCCAATCAAGCGTTTCGCTAATGCTTGGCATTTTGCGCAAGTTCATCTTGCGTAGCTCTTGCACCACGTTAACCGCCTGTTTGGCTAACTCTTCGCTTAGATCGGGTACCTTTAAGCGAACAATGCTCATTTCAGCTTCATAGTCAGGGTAATCAACATGCAAGAACAAACAGCGGCGTTTTAGAGCCTCGCTTAGTTCGCGCGTGTTGTTGGAAGTGAGCAGCACCATCGGTTGATGCTTGGCTTTAATGGTGCCCAATTCCGGAATGCTCACCTGGAAATCACTGAGAATTTCGAGTAGAAACGCTTCAAATTCAACATCAGCCCGATCAATTTCATCGATGAGCAAAACAACAGGCTCATCTGAAGTCAGGGCGAGCAATAACGGCCGTGGGAGTAGAAACTCTTCTGAAAAGAAGACATCGTCCTCTTGTGATAGCCGTTTTGCGGCATCGCGCAAACTTTTAGCGTCACTCAAAACATCTTTTAACGTGTCACGCAAAAGCTGGGTATACAGCATTTGTTTCGCATATTCCCATTCGTACAGGGCTTTGGATTCATCTAGCCCTTCGTAACACTGTAGCCGGATTAAAGGTCGGCCGCTGGCTAATGCCCACACCTTTGCTAATTCAGTTTTTCCGACCCCGGCCGGACCTTCTGCTAAAACCGGTTTACCCAACTGTTGCGCTAAGTAGACAACGGTTGAAATCTCATCTGAAGCGATGTAATCCTGCTCGGTTAACCGCTCACGTACATCGTTAATATCTTTAAACATCAAGAACTCCTTGCGACCTGTTTTGAAACTAAGTTAGATTGATTGTAGGTTGGATTAAGTTGGCTGTAAAGGGGCCCTTAGAACTTGTCTCAGTACGAACCAAAAAATTAAAAATTAAAAATTTTGCAGTTCAAAAAATCACCAATTAAAAAGAGCCTTTTGTACTCAACTAAAGCCATTCCGCAAGACAACTGTTTTGTTGGAATGGCTTTATACCGTTGGTTAATTTGCCGTAGCTATGGGAACATTTAGTTAATCGGTTGACCTCGTCTAGCCACACTTTATTTTAGATCAACCCAATTCAAGCCGGATAATTTTGACTAAAGAAGAAAGATATACAAGTAATTATCGATGGGTTTTACTGGCCCTTATCGTGCTTACCAGCATGTTAGCGATTGCAATGCCCAACATGGCCCTTTCCGTTTTGTTCGATGAGATTAGGCTAGATTTAGGGTTAAGCATTGTACAAATAGGCGTTATCTGGTCTGTTTCCTCGCTTACCGGTTTGCTTATGGCGATTCCCGGCGGATTGTTATCAGACCGTTTTGGTCCTCGAGCTATGTTGTCGATCATTTATATCAGTGGTGGGGTGTTTGGCTTGCTCAGAGGCTTTACATCAGGTTATGTTCCATTTTTGTTTACCAGCTTTTTCTATGGATTTATCTTAGCTTCTGGTGGAATAAATATGATGAAGGTGGTGACGAGCTGGTTTGCGCAGGCTGAGCGTGGCATGGCAACTGGCTTTTATTCAGCCGGGTTTGCGGCCGGATTTTTGATCGGGTCATTTACGGCCGCTACCTATCTCTCCCCTTTACTTGGAGGGTGGCAGCCTGTTTTCTTCTTGTTTGGACTTTTGAGCATTTTGATTGGGATTGCTTGGCTTGTTCTTTATCCTAAAAATCACGCTGCTGTCAAAACCACCTTCTCTTTTTCTGAATCTGTATTCACTCCACTAAAAAAGGTGCTTCAAAAACCCAGCCTTTGGCTGCTAGGTTTTGCAAAACTTGGATTTTGGGGATGTGTCCGGGGTTTCACGGGCTATCTTCCCCTTTATTTGCGTGGGCAACAGTGGACCCCGGCCGAAGCCGATTCTGCTTTGTCGATATTCTTCTTGTTTAGCTTAATCTTTGTTGTGCCATTATCAATTTGGTCAGACAAAGTGGGCAAACGTCGGCCCTTTTTAGTTGGCTTGACAGCCATTTTAGCGGTGGCTGTTTTAAGCATTCCTTTTGCCAGCGGCTGGTTTTTGCTCGTTTTGGTTGCGCTTGCAGGGCTTACTTTTGATGCCACGATGGGTCTGTCAGTCACGGCCGTAACCGAAGTTAAAGGAGTTGGGGCCGTATTAGCTGGAACAGCCATCGGCCTTGTATTTATGGTTCAGCAGCTAGGCGGCACTTTGGCACCCATCATCGGCAATAATCTTGAGCAATATGGAGCCCAGACCCCGTTTTACTTTTGGGGCAGTTTAGCTTTGCTGGGAGCAATTATCTTTGTTGGTTTTCGTGAAGTAGAACGTGAAGAGGAACAATAGATTTAGCAATATAAGGAAAACTTTAATGACAACAATAGAAATACGGAAAGCTCTTTATGAAGACAAAGAAAAATTAGTGATCGTAGAGGCAAAATCTACCCCAAACCTGCGCTATGTTCCCCATGTTTTCAACCAGTTTTTGGAAGATAAACGGGGTGAGTTTTGCGTTGCTGAAATTGACGGCGAAATGGTAGGGTGTGCCAAATTTACCATAACGCCCAATGGGTCGGCGTGGGTTGAAACATTGCGAGTGATTCCAGAACGGCAGGGATTGGGGGTAGGGAAACGGCTGTATCAACGGTTTTTTGAAATCGCAGAGCGCGAAGAAGTCAGCACGATGCGTATGTACACAGGTATTAACAATGCGGTGAGCAAAGGGTTGGCCGAGCAAGCAGGCTTTCAGCTCGAAGCTACTTTTTGTGGCATGTCACTTCAATGCGATCCGTCGTCGGCCGTTATTTCGCCTCCAGCCTTTCACCCAATAACCGATCCTAGACAGGCCACTGCGCTTATAATGGAACACAGTTTAGACTGGAATGATTTCTTAGTAATGAACCGTACTTTTTACAAACTAACACCCGAATTATGTGCCTATTTAGTGCAGTTGGGGCAAGTCTACCAAGAGCCGATCAGCGGTAGCGTCGTGGTTTTAGGTGCTCGTTTTATGCCAGAACAAGCGTTGCATCTAGGGCTATTTGCTGGAGATCATGATGTTTGTTTGCAATTTGCACGTGCCAAGGCGGCCGAAATCGGTGTGAAGCAGCTAAGTTGTTTGTTTCCAGCTTCTGCTCTAGTGACAAAGCAAGCCCTTGGGGCACATGGTTTTGAGCCAAATGCGGCCGAATTTATTGTGATGCGGGGTGATGTGTGAGCATGCTTTAAAGTGGGGCCTACAGCTTTTCTCTAATCTTGTTTTAATTCGCGTAGTCAAATACAAAGTGTTGACAAACTCAAAAAGTTCGGTACTATTTTGTAAAATTACTTTACTAAAAGGTCGATTATCTTTCTTTTTTCCCTGATTTATTCAGGAACTATCGTGAGATGTTTGCTTTTTAGATTAATAGGTTTACAAAAAACCATGTTGGTTTCTCAAATTGCTGTTTGTTCAAAAATCACAAGCGATACTGAACGCCTCATCCTAAAAACAATTTATGATGCAGGCATGATAAGTCGGGCTGATGTTGCTAGAGCCACACACTTAACGCGTCCAACTGTTTCAACCACAGTTACCAAATTTATCAACGATGGGTTGGTTGCTGAACTTGGGCAAGTTACGAACGGGCGGGGGAAACCAGCCACATTGATTCAAGTTGTTGATGACGCGTGCAGTGTCATCGGCATTGATATCAGCAATAGAGAGTTGAAAGGTGTGATTTTTGATATGCGCGGCCGGCCGGTTTACTCTCAACAAAGGCTAGCAGACTATAGCAAGCCCGACTCCATTTTCCCCACTCTAATTGACCTAATCGATGACTTAATCGTAAACGTGCAAGAATCGGGAATTCCGCTGCTAGGAATCGGCATTGGGGCACCAGGTCTCATGAACGTGCAAGACGGCTCTGTGCGGATGGCAATTAATCTAGGTTGGAAAGATTTTCCTTTACAAGAGAAAGTCGAAAAACGATATCAGGTTCCTGTTCATGTATTTAACGACAGCCAGGCGGCCGCACTTGGGCAGTTTACTTTTGATAATCAAAGCGGCGCCCCAAATTTAATTGTCATCAAAGTTGGCCGGGGAATTAGTGCAGGCATTATCTTAGATGGCAAAATCTATTCTGGCAGTAGCTTTGGAGCAAGCGAGATTGGTCATTTGCAAATTGTAGATGACGGTGAGCCATGTATCTGTGGCCATTTCGGCTGTTTGGAGACAGTCGCAAGCAGCCGCGCAATTGTGCGTAAAGCGCGTATGCTTGCGGAAAATGACCCAGGGGTTATTTTGCACAGCTATGTTGAATCTCTTGGAGATATTACAACCGACGATGTCTTAGCCGCATTTAACACGGGTGACCCAGGGATCACCAAAATTATTGAGCAAGCGGGTCGTCATATCGGTATTATTGTTGCAAATCTAGTAGGCATTCTAAATATCCCCGAAATTGTTATAGCGGGTAGCCTCGCCCGATTTGGCCCTACTTTACTGAATGCGATTCGTGGTGAGATGGAAAGTAGAGCGTTAAGTAACATGGTTGCAGAGACAGAGTTAAAGCTTTCAAACCTTGGACAAGCTATTGTCATGCAGGGTGCGGCGTCAATTATTTTGCATCATGAATTGGGGGTAATCTAACTTGAATTATTGGATTGGGTTAGACATTGGCGGCACAAAAATTGCGGCTCAAATGGTTGATGATACGGGTAAGGTTGTTTGGCAAATCAAAGCACCAACTGCAAAGGGCAAGGGGCTATATCCGGCCGTTTGCGCCCTGATCGATCAAGCTTTAATGCATATCGATCCAAAAATTGACAGCTTAAATGGGATCGGAATCGGCATTCCGGGCAAAGTTGTTCCAGAAACCGGCGAAATTCATTTAGCGGTTAATTTAAATATCGAAACCCCATTTCCAATAGGCTCATTGCTGAGCGAAAGATATAGCACAGTAGTAAATATCGAAAACGATGTCCGCCTGGGCGCAATCGGTGTTCAACAGCTTTTAAACAAGGACGATGTGGCCTATATCAGCATAGGAACTGGCTTGGCGGCCGGGTTTGTTTTGAACGGCCAGCTTTACCGAGGCAAAAACGGGTTGGCGGGTGAGATTGGTCATGTTTTAGAAACCTTTGAGGATGGTACACCTGCGATTCTTGAAACCATTGTCTCGGGTCCTGCGATCTTACGTAGGGCACAAGCTGCTGACTGTGATGTGTCTAATCCGGCCGATGTGTTTGAGCTGGCTGACTCTGG
>JBLIMP010000097.1:0-14429 GCA_047638855.1 Cellvibrionaceae bacterium
TGGGCTTGGAGTGTTTCACCTTCTACCAGCTTCACACATGCCTGTGACATCATGACGTTGTATGGGTTCCCATAGGGCGCCATCAACTCATAAACTTTGGTAAACAAAAAGTCACCAGCAAGGAGCGCAAAAGTCCGCCCCCATTTTTTATGAACGGCTACTTTTCCGCGACGAAAATCACTATGGTCGTTGATGTCGTCATGCACCAAAGTGGCAGTGTGAACCATCTCGACAGCGGCCGCTAAGTCATAGACTTTTGACATATCTTCGCCGCCACAGGCGAGAAACGAGAGCAGAACCAAGCGCGGCCGGACTCGTTTGCCACCAGAGACAATGATATGCACACTCGCATCCTGCAACGTTTCAACATCGGTTGAAACAGCTCTCTCTAAAGTTTCTTCAACGGCCTCCATTCCTGGGCCGATTAAGTGATCAAACATGACTCGCCATCCTTCTGAGCTTTAGATCGATATGGGCATTCTGAATAGTTAAATATTCAGAAACAAGTTTTGATGGGGCAACGGTTCCTATCAACTCTAAAGCAATGGGTGATGTAAATTTGGGATAAATAGCTAATTCCTAACAGATCAAATTTTAGCCTGTTTTCTCGGCATTACGATAGCAATGTGGGAATTTTCATAACGTTCAGAAAATATTGAACGATATAGTCAGTATAAAAGTTGCCCACAAGAGGGTCAAGCGTTTGTATATAAATCGTGACTAAAGTCACGACTTTATAACGAGCTTAGACCGCACCATCCAAAATCGCTGTTACCTCTGCATTTTCTTCGGCCGTCAGCATCCAATCCCCAGCCTTTGCATTCGCCTGCAAATGCTCGCTTTTCGTCAACCCAGAAATCACCGAACAGACGGCCGGTTGCGCCAACAGCCAGCAATGCGCCAGTTCATTAATCGTGTGGTCACGATCCTGCGCCCAAGCAGAAAGCTTATCCAAAACGTCAAAGTTGGCGTCAGTCATGTACTTTTGTACGTATGGACTTTGTGCGCCACGCGAGTCGGCCGGAGCTTCTTCCCCACGTTTGTATTTACCTGTTAAAAAGCCACCAGCCAGTGGGAAGAATGGGATAAAACCGACATTGTGTTTTGCACAATACGGAATCATCTCCTTTTCAACCTCACGTTCAAACATATGAAAATGCCCTTGCTCTGTCACAAACGGCACCTGTGCCCTGAATTCAGCTAGCATATTAGCCTTAGCCAACTGCCACGCCGCATAATTTGACGTACCCACATAGCGCACTTTTCCGGCCGAAACCAAATCGTCTAACGCTCGCAACGTCTCTTCCATCGGAGTTGTTTCATCAAAACGGTGCATCTGGTACAGATCAATGTGATCCGTCTTGAGTCGATCAAGACTCGCTTCAACGGCCCGATTCAAATAATAGCGAGATGTTCCACGAGCATTGGGTCCATCACCGGTAGCCAGACACGCTTTGGTTGCCAAAACAACCTGATCGCGTTTGCCTTTCAGCGCTTTACCCAATGCTTTTTCCGACTTTCCTTTTTGGTAGACGTCGGCCGTATCAATAAAGTTAATCCCTAAATCAATCGCTTCTGCAATAATGGCGTTAACCTTTTTTTGATCAACTTTTCCTCCAAACTGATTGGTCCCCATGCCGATAACCGATACACGCACACCAGAATTTCCTAATTGACGATATTGCATTTTAAATCCTCCAAGATTTATTAGGTTACTATTTCGGGGTGAGACATTCGCTGCAAGATGATTCAAACAGTTAGATTCGCCTTGCGAATGCCGTAGCCCTTACAAGAACGCTTCACGCTAATCAAATAATTTTTTCAACGCCATTTCTATCCGGCCGACAATCTCATCTAAATCATTATCAGATGCGTTATACGCCGGAGCGACGATCACTCCGTCCCCACTCTGCTCATCCACAAAGCGAGAGGTGGGGTAAAGCAGCAAGCCCTCATCACGCAATGCCTGTCCAAAACGAGCAAACATTTGCAGGCCGGGGTCAAACGGCCGTTTGGCTTCACGATCTTCTACGAGTTCAATGCCCCAAAAGTAGCCACGGCCACGAATATTGCCAACGTGCGTATGGTCACCGATGCGCGATTTTAGCCGTTCTCCCAACCATGCACCTTTCTTTTGCACCCGTTCTAACAGATTTTCTTCAGCTATGACTTGTTGTACTTTGAGAGCTGAGGCACAAGCGGCCGTATGCCCCATAAACGTATGCCCGGTCATCAAACCGCCATGCTTTTCACGCAGCGTCGTTCCGATTTTTTCCTGGTAAACTGCGGCCGCCAGCGGCAAATAGCCGCCGCCCAGCCCTTTAGCAATCGACATGATATCTGGCACAACTCCGTCATGTTCTAACGCTCGCCAGGTGCCCATCCGGCCGGAGCCGCTCATCACCTCGTCAGCAATTAACAACACGCCATACTTTTGGCATACCGCCTGGATGGCTTGAGCATAGCCGCTGGGTGCGGGCACCACACATCCGGCCGCACCCACGACCGGCTCCATGATAAAAGCACAGACGTTTTCCTCACCTAACCTCAAAATCTCAGCCTCAAGCTCGTTGGCCGCAAACTCAGGTATATCGCCGGGCAAAACCCCCTCCGGCGGCCGATAATCGTTGGCGGCCGATACAAACGACACCGGCATCAAACTATCTTTGAAAAGTGCTCGGCGCATCGGGTAGCCAGAAACAGACAACGCCCCTAACGTGTTGCCATGATAGGATTTTTGGCGAGCGATAAAGCGAGTTCGGCCGGTTTGCCCAATCGCCTGCTGGTATTGCAAGGCGATCTTCAAGCATGACTCAACCGCCTCAGAGCCGCCGCTCACAAAAAGCATATCGGTCAGCCCGCCGCCACAATGATCCTGGATCAAAGCCGTTAATGCTTCAAGCGGATCGCTGCTAAACATGCTGCGATACCCTTGGGCGATCTGCTCAAATTGGGCAGAGATCGCTTGGTTGACACGTGTGTCGCCGTGGCCGATACAAAAAACGGCCGGGCCGCCGGAGCCGTCAAGGTATTCTTTGCCGTCTTGATCGGTGATCCACGAACCACGGCCGTGGGAGACTCTGGGAAGCTGCTGAGGGATAAATGGGGGGAATTTTAAAGTTGAGTTCATAATAACCTGCAAAATATTATCGTTTAAATTTCAAGGCTCGGCCGGGTTGAACGGGGTCATTTTCATTGAGCGGCCGTCCATTTGCCACGATAGGGACTCCATTGACAAGGACATGTTCGATGCCAACACTCAACTGAATCGGATCTGCCATTGTCGCTCGATCAGACACAGCATCTGCATCAAAAACGACAAGGTCGGCAAAGTTGCCTTCGGCCAATACACCTCGACGGGTTAAGCCAAATCGCTTGGCCGGAATGCTCGTCATCTTAGAAACAGCCTCTTCTAATGAAAAGAGCTTTTTATCACGCACCATCGGGCCGATGAGTTTGGCCGCTGACCCGTAATGGCGGGGATGAACCAATCCATCTTCCTGATAGATTCCGTCTGACCCCATCATGTAATTGGGATGCTGCAAAAACGGTTCAATTAAGCGGTCATCGCCAACCCGAAAAACAAGCAATACCGCCAGATTTTCTTCGATCAGCAAATTGGTGAGGGCTTTGATTGGAAGGTCGCCCACTGTTTCAACATAGTGCTGGAGTGTTTTACCTTGGAACTGGCTGTTGGCTTTGCTGGGCAGCCAGGCAATTGTTGCGTTTCTAAGATCGATATGAGCGAGTGCGGCCTTGGCCCGACTCTGCATCTCCGGCCGACGCAAATGCTTATAAACTTGTTGGGGGCCATCTTGCCACACCTCATAAGGGAACAGATAGTTGAGCATGGTAGACGAGGCCATATACGGATAAACGTCAAACGAAAAATCGACCTCGTTGACAGCCACATCATTGATAAAGTTAATCACGCTATCATCTAAATTAGGCGACGACGAGCCTCCTTTTAAATGGGAGATATGAACCGGCACCCCAGCCCGTTTGCCGATTTCAATCGCCTCTTTTAATGCTGGAATCATCCCTTTGCGGTAGCGAATATGAGTCACATAAAGCCCTTGTTGAGGTGCCATAGCCGTACACGCCTCAACAAGTTCGTCTGTGGTTGCCCAACATTCAACAATATAGTCCAGCCCAGATGACAGGCCGACTGCACCTGCGTCCATCCCCTTTTCAATTTCGCCCAAAATCTGGTTCATCTGCACGTCGTCTGGCCCTTGACGGCCGAAACCACAAGCCAGTGTGCGCACGTTGGCATAAGGAATATGCGGGATGGTGTTTTGGGCCGTCTTCCGATCAAGCAGGGCCATGTAATCAGCGATAGATTCCCAGCCAGTGTAGTCTTCAAACTGAAGTCCGTTTAAACCACGCAGATAGTAGATCCATTCATAAGCGGTGTGCTTATTGACCGGAGCATATGAAATGCCGTCAGCCATGATGACTTCGCTGGTGAACCCTTGCCCGGTTTTGGAGAAGAAATTAGGCTTTTTAAGGTACCAGCCATCTGTATGGGTATGGACGTCGATAAAGCCAGGGGAGACGATTTTACCGGCCGCATCGATGACAACGGCCGAGCTTGAATCAGCCAGGTCAAGTTGCCCTATTGCCGCGACTTTATCGCCAATGATGCCAACATCGGCCGAATAGCGTTGGGTCTTTTTACCATCAATGATGGTTCCGTTTTTAATAATTGTGTCAAACATCAACTGTTTTTACCTCAATAACTGATCCAATTTATTTGTTGAACTGCTGAATTGGGGAGCTGTTAAATTTTTAACTTCGGGGTCTACTCATCCCTTGCTAAGTCATCAACATACAGGGCGGTTTCAAGAATTTTCATGGTCTGGTATCGTACGCCAAAATATGTAGGGGGCAAGTTGTAGTGCAACGCATAGCTATCCACTTAAGGATCGGATCGGATCGGATCGGACTCTTTCGTAGATAGCGGCATCGGCTCAACTAGGTCATTGCAAGTTACTGCCGCTAACTCGCCCGATGCCGCATTTAATCGTTCTTCAAAGGCACATAAACAAGGTTGGCCAAACATAATTTTCTTAAGCTGATACGTATGGGTCCAGCATGCTGGACCCCGTTGGACTAGATCCGGTGCAGGCGTAGCACGCGATGCCCCTACACTTACCACTTACCACCTAATGAGAGTCGATAGGCACTTTAAAGAATACCCTACTACCCGTCATCACTTTTCTGCCTAGCTTTCCACATTTATTTTCTTTAAGATTTCAACCACCCCATAAAACGCAACACTCACACCAACACAAACCATCAATTCAAGTCCGCTTAGTGGGGTTGTTTTAAAAATGTTGGTTAAAAACGGCACATAGATCAGAGCCAATTGCAGCAACACCGTCGTGACAACCGCTCCAATCATGAGGCGATTAGAAAATATACCGATTTCAAAAAGTGACTCATGAAATGATCGGGATGCAAAAGCGTTACCAAGCTGGGCCAGCGTCAAGGTCATAAAGGTCATTGTGCGCCACACGGCTATGTTACGGCCGCTGATGAACCCCCAATAGCCAACCCCAAAGGCAGCCACCCCCAGTATTAAGCCTGTGGTGATAACCTGCCAGCCCAGCCCTCTTGAAAAGATGCTTTCGTTTGGCTCAAACGGTCGCCGTGACATGTTTCCTTTTTCTTCTTGCTCCAAAGCCAACGCCAACCCCGGCACCCCATCGGTGACTAAATTAATCCACAAAATTTGAATTGGAATCAAGGGCAATGGCATCCCTGCCAACGGGGCGATAAACATGACCACGATTTCACCGATGTTGCTTGAAAGGACATATTTGATGAACTTGCGGATATTGTCGTAGATCGTGCGCCCCTCACGCACAGCCGCCACAATCGTGGCAAAATTATCATCGAGCAAAACCATTTCGGCCGCTTCCTTTGTCACGTCCGTGCCGGTAATCCCCATCGCCACCCCAATGTTGGCCTGCTTAAGAGCCGGGGCATCGTTTACTCCATCACCCGTCATCGCCACAATTTCGCCATTATTTTGTAACGCCTGAACAATTTTCAGTTTGTGTTCTGGCGAAACACGAGCAAACACATTGACCTCTTTAACACGTTCTTGCAGCTCTGCCTCATCAATTTGGTCAAGCTGCTTGCCAGTTAAGACCTGTTCATTGCGGGTAATATCTAGCTCTTTGGCGATATATTGGGCCGTTAATGGATGATCGCCCGTAATCATGATGGGGCGAATACCGGCCGCACGGGCGACCTCGACGGCGGCCGCAACTTCATTGCGAGGCGGGTCTATCATTCCGGCAAATCCAACAAAGATCAAGTCTTGCTCAAGCAACCCCATATCATTGGCGGTTGGTAATTCCGCAATCGGCCGGAAAGCCGCCCCCAACACGCGATGCCCATTTTGGGCAAGTTCAGCATTGGTTTGCTCAATATTTTCTCGCCAACTCGCATCTAGCGGCAGAACATTCTTGCCATCCCACACATATGAAGAAATTTCCAAAAGCCCATCAACCGCCCCTTTGGTAAAAGCAACATACTTTGAATCGGCCCAAGGTGACTTCGAATCATGCGATTCATCACTGACCAAATGCAAGGTCGTCATCCGTTTTCGAGTAGATGTAAATGGAACCTCACCTACTCGTCGGCAATGCGCGTCAAGCTCATCTTTGCGTAAACCAAACTTGTGGGCCGCCACAATCAGCGCCGTTTCTGTCGGATCACCAACTGCGCTGACCGTCTCATCTGGTTCAACCGTAATTTTGCCATTGTTACATTGAGCCACAGCTTTGAGTAATATTGCCAAACTGCGAAAAGGAGGATCTACCGACTCATCTTGTTCCGCATCAACCAGCGTGATTTTTTGTGCGAGGAGCATTTCAACAACCTCACGGTCCCCAGCCACATCGAGCAATGTAACTGTCATACGGTTCTGCGTCAGGGTTCCCGTTTTATCGGAACAAATAACAGTAACCGAGCCGAGCGTTTCAATTGCGGGCAATTTCCGGATTAGAGCGTGACGGCGTAGCATCCGCTGGGCACCAAGGGCCAAGGTGATGGTCACCACGGCCGGCAATCCCTCCGGTACAGCGGCCACCGCCAGCCCGATCGCTGTCAAAAACAGCTCGCGAACCCCATCGTTGGCCAAGTATTGGCTAAATATTGCCCCTTCAGCCCAGAGCCGGGCGACTTCAGCACTGGTCACCATCCCCAGCACAAATACCGCAATGATGATGAGAAAGGCGATAACAGCGAGGGTTTTGCCCAATCCATCAAGCCGCTCTTGCAGTGGGGTTTGTTCCCCTTCAACCCCCTGAAGCATGTCTGCGATTTTGCCCAATTCTGTCTGCATACCGGTCTCTGTGACCAAGATCGCCCCCCGGCCATAGGTCACAATCGTCCCCATGAAACCCCGGTTTTTTTGATCCGCAATCGGAATACCAGCTCCTTCTATTAAATCGATTGAATCGATTGTTTTTTCAACAGGCTCTGACTCACCCGTCAACGTTGCTTCTTCAATGCGCAGATTGATACTCTCAACCACACGGCCGTCGGCCGGAATAAGATTGCCAGACTCCACTTCAACAATGTCACCTGGCACCAACTCACGGGCAGACATCTCGCGCACCTGGCCATTCCGGCGCACCCTAACAGTTGGCACAGCCAGTTTTTTTAACGCAGCAATCGCTTGCTCAGCCCGATACTCTTGCGAGACCCCCAAAAGCGTATTTAAGATCACAATCGCGATAATCACAATCGTATCTTGCACCTCCCCAATAAAAGCAGACACCAGCGCAGCGATGATCAAGATGATGACCATCACATCGGTTAGTTGTTCCCAAACAATGGCCCAAACCGACTTTGTCCCTTTATCAACCAATTCATTTGGCCCGATTTCTGCCAAACGTTCGGCCGCTAATTTGCTCGATAGCCCCTGCTCTACATCAGTTTTTAACTGGTCAGCAGCCTCAAAAACAGTTCGTTGTGCCCAAGTCGTCATCGTTGTTTAAATTCCTTCTGTCGATGCGTTAAGTCTATTGGCTATCTTCGTTGCCCAAGCTTGAATTTCATCCCAATCACGATAATCACCGATAGGTGCTTTTATCACTTTGACGACCCCTTTCTCTATGAAATTGAGCTTGTCGGGATCAAGATTGCCGAAAAAGACCACCGCATCATGGGGCTGAATGCGTTTTAAAAGCGGCCGGAGCCGTGCCGGAAAACGCCATTCAGCCAGCAATTCAGTCGTGTCTTTTTCCCCCGTTGGTCCACTCGAAAAAATCCAGACATCACGCATAATAAGCAACTCTTCGTTTGTTCTTAAGAAACCGATCATAGCTTTGTGCCAGTCCCCAAAATAGATGGCACTACCGACAATCACAACTGTATACGAACCTAAATCATTTACTTGATGTATCTCTGACACATCAACTGCAAGGCCGTTTTCCGTCAAAATCTCGCCGATTTTTGCGGCGATTTCAGCCGTAGATTCATGTTTTGTGGCATATGTGACTAATACTCGCATGGTCATTTTTCCTTCGTACTCATCGAACCGCCTATTTTGCACTAATACCCCAACTTGCTAATCGCTTCCCGAACTATCGATGCACTGACATGCAACGCCCGATTTTCATCAGCATCCAGATTAATCGGGTAGGTTTCCAAGACACCCGCTCCACCAATCAGCCGTGGCAGAGAAACAGTCACATCTTTGACCCCAGCCACTTCAGCTGTCGGGGTACACACCGTCATAATCGAACGCCGCTCCCCCAAAATGTTGCTGATTATGCGCGTTAAAGCACTGCCAACCCCATAGTATGTCGCCCCTTTTCCTTCAATAATTTTATACGCTGCATGTCGGGTTTTGTCGTCAATTTTCTGGCGAACAACCTCATCTAAATCAAGATTGTTCATCTTGCAAAAATCAACTAAAGGGATGTTGCCCACCGTTGTTGAAGACCACGTTAACACCTCAGAGTCCCCATGCTCACCCACAACATACCCATGAATATGGGTTGCATCTACCCCTAAGTGGTTGCTGAGCAATGCCCGAAATCTGGCTGTATCCAAAGTGGTACCACTGCCAATGATTCGACTGCTTGGAACCCCAACTTCGCTGGCGATCTTCGCCGAAACATGGGTCATGATATCAACTGGATTAGTCGCAACAATTAAAATCGTTTCGGGTGCATGCTCAAATATTTGGGGGATTACTTCATGAAAAATGGCCGCATTGCGTTCAAGTAAATGCAGTCGGCTCTCACCGGGTTTTTGGTTAACCCCGGCCGCCATAACGACGACCCGCGCCCCGGCAAGATCAGCATAATCACCTACCCGCACTTTTAAAGGGTGCGCGAAGGGAACCGCATGATAGATGTCTTCAGCTTCTGCTTCAGCCCGTTTCCGGTTTTTATCGACAAAAACAATTTCACGCCCCACACCGCTCATGACCAAAGCATACGCGGTTGTGGCCCCTACATAACCAGCACCAATGATTCCAATCTTCATATTCTTTATTCTTAATTGTTCAGCAGGTGTCAATTCTTGCCGTTGGCCCTTACACGAGGTGCTGAATAATTACCTTTATTTTTGTATAGCTAAGTTTACTAACAGCCGATACACCCTATCAAAACTTTCTTTAGGCGATTTCCAAGAATAAAACATGCAATTGCATTAACAAAATCGCCTCACCTGGTCAACTTGATTGACACAGCCAATTCCCCCTGAGCTAGTTTGCTAGATAATTATTTTTCGAGGTTGGCCTTATGCGGTGTATCGGCCATTCATTCAGACTAGAGTTGGTACGGCCTCAACTTCAGGGTGAAGAATTAACATCGCCGTATCAGTTTGGTGCATCACCTTTTCGGTCACACTTCTATTCCAAAAGTGATCTAAACCTTTCCGGCCGTGTGTCGCCATCGCGATCAGGTCACAGCCGTTCCGTTTAGCCATCATGGGCAAGTGATCCCCTGGCTGGCCGCGAGCGAGATCAACATCAAGCATCACATTGATCTCATCAGCTTCGTCCGTATATTGTCGATGCAAAGATTTCAAATAAAGATCAGCCTCGTTGATATCGTTGTAAAGAACAGTATCAGCTAAACCGCGATCAAATTTGCGAATTTCAGCCACATCTTCTCGGCGCAACTGTTTCTTTGGTACATCAACACGGGCCAGAGTCACGTCAGCTTTGATCAATTTCGCCAATTCAAAAGCCGGTTCTAGAATCGTTTCTGAAAACCGTGTCCCGTCTAAGGCGATTAACATATGCTTTGGCAAATGCCCGTCACGCACGGCCAAAACCGGGCAAGGCGCGTCTCGAATTACCTTCTCCGTTACACTGCTAAACAAAAGCCGTTCAAGGCCTGTGTAACCGTGGGTTACCATCACAACCAGATCAACCTCTTCATGGATGGCAACATCTACAATCGCTCTTTCAGCCGTATCAAACTTTGTGAACCCTTCAACCTTGGGTGCCCATTGTTGCGCCTTTTCTGCAGCACTTAAAATGTACTTCCCATCTTTTATTAAACATTCAGGGCAGACATCTACATAGGAATTGGTACCAAACCCATAAACAGAATAGACAAGGTTTTGGTTGCCAGTTGCTTCTAATAAAACAAGTTCAAACTTGGTTTCTGGCATCAATTTTTTGACCAATTCAAGTGCTTGCTCAGCCCGAAAGCTGCCATCAAGTGGGATTAGAATTTTCTTAAACATGATTTTCCTCGACTTCAACAACATTGTATTCAACGTTGTTATCTATCTAGCTGGCAGTTCAATTAACCACCATCTGATAACAGTATTTTGAGCCAAAGTGTGCCTCATAGTTAGTAACAGATGTCACCCCTCTGTTTTGAGATTGTCACACGTTATTAAATTGTTCTCGTTTAAAGCCCAACAAGCGCAACCCATTGAGCGCAACCAAGACAGTCCCCCCCTCATGCCCTAAGACGGCGAACGGCAAAGCCAAGTCTGAGATAAAGATAGCCCCTAGCATGATCAGGATCATGAGTAGCGCAAAGCCTAAATTTTGGCGCATCACCCGCTGTGTCTTGTGGCTTAGGTCGATAATGTACGATAGGTTTTGTAAATCATCGGACATGAGAACGATGTCGGCCGTTTCCAGCGCCACGTCTGAACCAGCCGCCCCCATCGCAATCCCGACATCGGCCGTCGCCAAAGCTGGCGCATCATTCACCCCATCCCCGATCATCGCAACCGGCCCATATTTCGCTTGCACCTTTTTGATCGCCGCGACCTTGTCTTCAGGCATTAGGTCCGCCATCACATCATCAAGTCCAACCATTTTGGCGATTTGCCTGGCAACAATTTCATTGTCACCCGTCAGCATCACCAAATGCTCAATCCCTCTGCTTTTGAGCGAACGCATCAAGTGCTCCGCATCCGGCCGGATCACATCGGCATAAGCCAACAGCCCCAAAACTTGCCCAACCCCTCTCTGGTCAACCTCACCGACAATCACACTCGTTTTACCCTGATGACGCAGGTTGTTTAATTCACTTTCAACAGGGGTTAAATCGCCCATATCAAATTGTGAAAAGAGGCGAAGATTGCCAATATAAATCTGGCGGCCGTCAACCTTTGCCTTTACCCCTTGCCCCATAATCGCTTCAAAATCAACGACCTCCGGCCAAGTGAGTTCACGTTCTCGGGCCGCTTTGACAGTCGTTTGGGCCAAAGGATGTTCAGATTTCAACTCAACGGCCGCTGCCAACGCCAATAAACCGGATTCACTTATTTCGTTTGTCCACGGAACAATATCAGTCACCTGCGGTTCCCCAATTGTCAACGTCCCCGTTTTATCAAAAGCGATCACCTTGATTTTGACCATATCTTCAAGGTGCGCCCCCCCTTTAAAGAGAACCCCTTGACGCGCACCGCTGCCGATAGCGGATAACACAGTGGCCGGGGTGCTAATTACAATGGCACAGGGAGAGGCGGCAACCATAACGGTCATCGCTCGATAAAAAGCGGGGTAAAACGCCTCTTGCAAAAAGAAGACTGGGAACAGGGCAACCACGATGGTCAGCAGAATGACCCCGACAGCGTAATATTGTTCGGCCGTGTCAATAAACCGTTGCGTCTCCGATTTTTCACTCTGAGCCTTTTCAACTAATTCGATCAAACGGGCCAATGTCGAGTCTTTTGCCAATTTTGTAATGCGAATTTCCAAGCTTCCGTTGATATTCATCGTCCCCGCAAAAACATCATCATCCACTTTTTTGCCAACCGGCATCGACTCGCCAGTAATGGTCGATTGATCAACATTAGACCAGCCGCTCGCAATCTTTCCATCCATCGGCAGCCGTTCCCCAGGCTTAACCACGATAAGATCATTGAGCTTAACCGCTTCAATCGGGACTAATGTGAGCGTGTTGCCCTCTTTGACCAACGCTTCAGTCGGCCGTAATTTAATCAAAGCCTGGATCGCTTTGCGCGTCCGGCCGAAGGCGAACTCCTGCAAGCGGTTAGAAAGCGAGAACAGAAAGAGCAGCATCACCCCTTCAAATAGCGCACCTACAAAAGCGGCCCCCAAAGCGGCCAAAATCATCAGCATATCGATGTCGATGGTCCGTTTCTTCAAGGCATTGACAACATTGATTAAGCCAAAAAAGCCACCAGCCACATAAGCGACAAAATAGGCACTATTGGCAACAAGCTCGTATTGTTGCCACCCAGCCACAAGCCCCACAACCATACCTATCAACGTGATAACAGTGGACAAGAGTTTTGTTCGGTCATCCATGATGTAATCCCACAAAGATCGGGTTGCTGTGGCTGCTTGAACGTCAGATGTGGTTTTATTGATTGTGGTTAATGAATTCATACTTTTGCTTTTCCTCTAAATTAGGACTTACGCGCCCTGAGCTTGTCGAAGGGCAATGGCTTGGCAAACTTTGGCTTCGACAGGCTCAGTCAGCGTTTTCCAAACCTTTTTGCGTAAGTCCTGTAAATAAAAAAGGCCGCCTTTCGACAGCCTCTTCAGCCAGATATTGCGCAGTTGATTAGATAAACAGGACTTACGCGCCCTGAGCTTGTCGAAGGGCAATGGCTTGGCAAACTTTGGCTTCGACAGGCTCAGTCAGCGTTTTCCAAACCTCTTTGCGTAAGTCCTAATAAAATCTGACCCCGTTTAATTAAGCCGGAATCGCCTCAAATTGATTGATAGCTTCGAGTGCTTCACAGCCATACATAACGGCCGGGCCGCCACCCATCAAAACAGCAACCCCAATCGTTTCCGTGATTTCAGCACGGGTTGCCCCAGCTTTCAGCGCATCGTGGACATGAAAAGCGATACAGCCGTCACAGCGGACGGTAATCGCAATGCCCAAAGCGATCAGCTCTTTAACTTTTGGGTTCAAGGCACCGTCAGCAGTTGCAGCTTTGTGTAATGTGCCAAAAGCGCCCATTGTGCCAGGGATTTCAGCCCCTAATTTGCCCATCAACATTTTTAAATGTTCGTAATTTTCAGGATGTTGTTTTCCCATTTCGTTTGTCCTCTTGTTTAACTATTTGTAAATTCGATTAACGATTTGCTTGCCATAATCTTGCCTGAGAGGGCAAATAGAGATCAGTAACAGATGTCATTTGTTCAAAATTTAAATGTCATTAACCTGTCGAGGCAATTGCATGATCGGTAAAGGCGTATGACAAATTTGATTTCTAAAGTGACATTCTTCACTGCAAAACCTTTCCTATTTCACCTAACCTTAAACAAAGCATTTCAACCCTAAACGGGTTTGTCGAGTAAGCTATTAGGAGTAAAAATGGACAATAAAATATTAGTTACATATGCTTCAAAATATGGGGCAACGGTCGGTATCGCAGAGAAAATTGGTGAAACCTTACGCCAGGCTCACCTTGAAGTTGATATTGTGCCAATTACAAATCACATCGATTTATCCCGCTATTCGGCCGTCATTTTAGGCAGCTCAGTCTATGTGGGGCGGTGGCGACCAGAAGCGATTCAGTTTTTAGAAAACAACGAAGAAGCTTTAAAAGAAAAAGATTTTTGGGTCTTTTCGAGTGGCCCGACCGGCTTGGGTGACCCAGCTGACATCTTAGACGGATGGGCACTGCCACGGACGCAAAAAGCAATCGTTGATCAGATTGGGGCACATGATGTCGAGTTATTTCATGGCAAGATTGATCTCAAAAAATTAGACACACTTGAGCTGTTAACAATTAGGACACTCCGTGCTGATGCAGGCGACTATCGTGACTGGGAAGCGATTTCAGAGTGGGCAGAGTTGATTGCTAGCAAATTGAAGCAGATCTCGTAGAATGCCCCAACTACTTTGGTTATTCGCCTACAAAATAAAGAGGGGCCTACAAGTGAGCCGCAAAGCCTGATTTGCTCCAACATGCTGGCCCCCTACAGTCAACCTTTTGAACCC
>JBLIMP010000098.1:0-14327 GCA_047638855.1 Cellvibrionaceae bacterium
GTTTCTTTGATCGCCGGTTGGAGGTGCGGCCGGATACTTAAGTGAATCAGAATGTCAAACAGCCCAGCAATAGTGCGAACCGAACTGTTTGACGTTCTAATCTTGTCTGACCATGACTCAAATTCAACTTCAAATTCAACTAATGAAGGTCTTCGACTTCTGCAAGCGTGGGTTGATTATGTAGTTCAACCGGTTTCTTTCTACTTTGACGCAATTGCATATTTAATACTTCAACACCAAGCGAGAAGGCCATCGCGAAATAGGCGTAGTTTTTAATATGCAATTCATGGGCTAAATCTGGATTCCAGCCTTCAAATACAAGCAGGGTGCCAATTAGAATTAAAAAGGCGAGAGCCAATATTTTCATTGTCGGATTCTTTTTGATGAACTCGCTAACGGCTCCGGCGGCTGCAATCATAATACCGGCCGCGATAACAATCGCCGTAATCATAATCGCTCGTGAATCAGCGATACCAACCGCTGTAATAACAGAGTCTAGTGAAAATACGATATCGACCAGTATGATTTGCGTAATAACCGCCCCTAATGTCGCTTTCGCCGTTTCTGCTCGCTCAGCCGTATGATCTGCTGCTTCTAGTTTTTCTGAAATTTCGTACGTACTTTTTCCAATTAGAAATGTTCCGCCCAGTAACAGAATGATACTTTGGCCAGAAAACCCCAAAAAGATCGGCTCGGTTAGCCCAATGACCCAGGAGATACTCAATAATAATAAAATTCGAGTCACAACCGCTAATCCGATTCCCCATTGGCGAGCTTGTTGCTTTTGGGCATCAGGTAATTTGTCGGCCAAAATCGAAATAAATATAACATTGTCAATTCCTAGAACAATTTCAAGTGCGAGTAGTGTCGCTAAAGCAATTAATCCTTCGGCGGTTAGAAAGGCAGCAAAATCAAGATTCATGATCTTATAATTCTCCGGTCGTAAATTAAATAATTAATGTGGTTTGTTGACTTTAGCCCTTTACAAAGGACAACTGATTGGCACAATCTTAAGTGCTTGTAAAACGCCTTCTATTTTAGAAGATAGTGGGGCTATTTTAGTCAATCACTTTTGAACAGCAACTATTTTGATAAGAATTGTTTGGTTACAAGGCGATTCATTATGGGATTATAGTATTTTCTTGTATAATTTTAGGTGGTTTTCTTGGTTGACCGGTGTATCGACATGGCGGCGACTAGGGAAATACATATTCTAATAGGAGATTATTATGTCGATTTCAATAGAACAAAAGGCTGCAATTGTAAAAGAACACGGCCGTGGTGAAGGTGACAGTGGGTCGCCAGAAGTGCAAATCGCACTTTTCACTGCACGAGTAGACGACCTTCAAATTCATTTGAAAGAAAACAAACAAGATCATAGCTCACGCCGTGGTTTGTTAAAGATGGTTGGTAAGCGTCGTAGCTTGCTTGCTTATCTACAGAAGAATGATTTTGATCGGTATGAATCGATTCGTGCCAAATTGGGTATACGCCCTCTTAAGTAGGTAAATAAAGTCGTTGGTAGCTGTTATCTAGCAATTATCAACGGCTTTTTAATTATCTGGTACGCTGGATAATCTTTAATTTATTTTTGGACATTGGCCAGGTTGGTTACATGCGTTTTAGGACCTGGGTTTTGCGGATAGACGATTTTATCAAATTGTCCTCAAATCCCAGTCCCTAAAAAAACCGACGCCTCTGTCCCCCATTACTACTGATTTAGTTATTCCTAGTACTATCTAATCTTGAGCTTTACAATGATTCAGCAACTCTGAATAAGAACTGAATTGTCACTGGCTGACTTTAAAGTCAGATCAGAAGAGCAGTATGTTTGTCTCCTTTTTGGGAGATATTCTACATATTTGTACCACTCATTTTGGATATGAATTGAATAGTGAAATCGATAGAAACATACGGAGGTTGTATGTCACTCGAACAAAAGTTTACGGCCATAGTCGGCGGTAAAGAGCTTGTATTTGGCACAGGGAAACTTGCCCAACAAGCAGGTGGAGCAGTTACGCTATCATTTGGCGGCTGTGTCCTTTTTGCAACAACAACAATGTCTAAAACGGTTCGTGCGGGGCTTGATTTCTTCCCCATGAGCGTAGACTATGAAGAAAAAATGTATGCGGCCGGCCGCATACCAGGAAGCTACTTCAAACGTGAGGGGCGTGCGACAACATCATCGATCTTGACTTCGCGCCTAACCGACCGTCCACTTCGGCCGCTGTTTCCTTATGGAATGCGGAATGAAGTTCAAGTTATCATTTCAACGATGTCATCTGACAGCATTGAACAGATGGACATTAACGCTATTAACGTCGCAAGTGCAGCAATGACAATTTCCAACATTCCTTGGAACGGTCCAGTTGCAGGTGTGCGTGTTGGCTATATCGACGGCGAATACATTATCAACCCAACCTTTGAACAAGATGCTGCTAGTTCACTCGACCTGCGTATCTCTGGTACAAAAGATGCCATCATCATGGTTGAATGTCGTGCAAACGAAGTGCCAGAAGAGATTATTGTCGAGGCCCTTGAAGTGGGTCATAAAGCGATGCAGCCGATTATCGAGACGATTCTCGAGATGCAGGCGGCCGTCGGTAAAGAGAAAGACGAGCCTAAATTTGCCGCATCAGATCCTGAGTTGGTTGCTGCAGTTGTAGCCAAAGTCGGAAATCGCGTCGAAAAGATTGTTCAAGAAAATCCAAATCGTGATGATCGTGGACAAGCGATGTCTGATTTGCGTGATGAGATCACAGAAGGATTTGTAACTGAAGATCCTAATGTTCAAGTCGTATTTATACAAAGCGCAATTGGAAACCTTCTTAAACAAGCGGTTCGTGATCAAATCTTAAATGAAGGCATTCGCCCAGACGGCCGTGGTTATGCTGATCTTCGCGAACTTTCATCAGAGGTTGGCATTAGCCCACGAGCACATGGTTCTGGTTTGTTCCAGCGCGGTGAAACCCAGGTACTTTCAATTGCATCTTTGGGAACCATGCGTGAAGCGCAAAAGCTAGACGGACTCGACAATGTCAACTCGGTTCGTTATATGCATCACTATAACTTCCCCCCATTTAGCACCGGCGAAACTTGGCCCCTACGTGGACCAAAACGGCGCGAAATTGGCCATGGTGAATTGGCTCGTGCAGCACTACTACCCGTACTGCCATCTGAAGAAGATTTCCCCTACGCCATCCGCGTTGTGAGTGAAGTACTTTCTTCAAACGGATCAACCAGCCAAGGTAGCATTTGTGCGTCAACCTTAGCCCTTATGGACTGTGGTGTTCCAATTCGCAAGCCGGTTGGTGGTATTGCAATGGGACTCATCATGGATGAAGCGTCTGGCAAACATGCGATTTTGACCGATATTCAGGGGATGGAAGACCATTTAGGCGATATGGACTTCAAGGTTGCTGGAACTGACGAAGGGATTACCGCTTTGCAGATGGATATCAAAATCTCTGGATTGTCTAGTGAACTAATGAGCCGAGCTTTGACCCAAGCAAAAGAAGCACGGTTGGCGATCCTTGCGAATATGACCGCTGCGATTGAGAAACCACGTGAAGAGTTGAACCAATACGCCCCTAGCTTGACCACATTAAAGGTTAATCCAGAAAAGATTGGCGCGATTATCGGCAAAGGTGGTAGCACAATTCGCTCATTGGAAGAAATCTATGAAGTCAAAATTGACATCCAAGATGACGGTACCGTTTATGTTGCGGCCGTTAATCGTGAGATGGGTGATGGCGCAGTACGTCAGATCGAGCTTCTAACCAAAGAAGTAGAAGTTGGCGTAACATACACCGGTAAAGTTGTTCGAATCACCGACTTTGGTGCATTTGTCGAATTGATTCCAGGGCAAGATGGATTGGTTCACATTTCGCAGATGTCAAACGAGCGAATCGCTAGCATTGAAGACGTTGTCCAACTTGGCGATGAAATTATAGTGATGGTTACGGCCGTAACGCCAGATGGTAAAATCCGTCTTTCTCGCCGTGCAATCATCGAAGGCTGGACCTTAGAAGAAGCGATCGCTGCTGACAACCCGAACAAGGGACGTAGCAGTGGTGGTGGCGGTAACCGTGATCGTCGTGATGGTGGTGGCGGTGGTAACCGTGATCGCCGTGATGGTGGCGGTGGTGGCGGTGGCAATCGACGCCGTTAGGCCTTTGTCGCTTTCTGCAGTCAGATAGAATTCTGATTAATTTTAAAAGGGGTAGTATTTTTTACTACCCCTTTTTTATTACCTATTTAAAAACGATGAGTTTGAGTTTAATTTATGAGCTTCCTCGCACTAAGCGGCATCGGAATTCAGCTTTCTAAAGTCAAATTTATAATTTTAATGAAGGTTCTTCACGCCAATAAACCCACTTATCTTCCGCATTCTTCTTCCGATTGATTAATTCAAGATATTTCAACTCGTGTAGGCGTAACATAAACTCTTTTATTGTCATTTCGCCGACATACTCACTTTTGGCTTTAATCTGGTTGAAAATCAGCTTGGCTGGTACAGGTGATGACTTTGGAATGAACTCCAATATTTTCCGCTGAGTTTGTGAAATATTTGCGATTGACTGTAATCGTTGATTTTCAATTTCAATTAAACGCCGTTCTGCACCTTTCGAGTTTTTGAGCTGATTTTGAAGCTGCACAACTATTTCTTTAAGTGAATTCTGAAAAGCATCGTCTTGAGGATCAGAATTAGAGTTCGGAAGTGTCAATTCAGATGCTTCTTTTCCAGGTTCAAATCCTTTAAATGGTAATAACTTAAGGTCTTGATGACTTAAAGAGGCATAGCCGCCTGTGTCTAAGAAGTTGTTTGCTTCCTCTTTTGTTTTAATCCCCTGGCATTGGGCAAATACATAAATCAAAGCGATCAGAGTCTCCCGGTTTTGCCACGAGATTTTACGCTCGCCGGATTCCCATTTGCTTAATTGGCTCGGAGCATACATTTGCTTCAGGTCATATTCGGCCAGTAAATCCAAAACCCGCTGTTGAGTAAGCGGCCCCCCGCGTTTAGGATCAATGCTTTGGCGACGATAAAAAGAGAGCCATTCTCCAAATGTCTTCAAACTGTGTAACTCCTTCCCGTATGGGAAAATTTGAACAGAAGATAGGACCCTCAATAAAAGTTGCTGCTTTTAAGCTATTAAGCGATCCTGATGCACATATTCTTCTGGTTTGACTGAAATCACCTGACTCGTGCTGTCACTGCCCATTGTGATGCCATAAATGGTTGAAGCTGCCTGTACCGTTCCTCGATTATGGGTAATCACCACGAATTGCGTGTCCTCTGAAAGCTCGCTCAAGGCATCTCGAAAACGATTGACGTTTGCTTCGTCTAGGGCAGCATCAACCTCGTCCATCACACAGAATGGAGTGGGAGAGACTTTGAGCAGAGAGAAGATTAGACTGGCGGCCGTCAGCGAGCGTTCGCCTCCTGAGAGCAGGGCCAACCCTTGCGGCCGTCGGCCGGGTAGCTGCGCCACAATCTCAACCCCTGTAATCGTCAAGTCGTCAGGATCAGTTAAATTGAGTTCGGCTGATCCACCGCCAAATAGACGCGTAAACATCTGCCCAAATTCCACATTTACCTTTGTGACTGTCTCCGCAAACTTCTTCGAAGTCAGTTCATCCAACTCATCAATCACCTTGCGCAACTGCTCTTCCGTCTGGTTTAAGTCGAGAATTTGCTCTTCTAAGAAGCCGTGTCGTTCTGCGACCGACTTGTATTCGGTCGGGGCATCTGGGTTGATCGCCCCCATCCGGCTCATCTGGCCGCGCAATTTTTGAATACTCTCATTCAGCCCTTCAGGCAACTCATCAACAGTAGGTAGTTGCTCAACCAAATCATCGATCGGAAGTGGAATAATACTAACTTGCGCCTCACCTTCTTTTTCACCCTCATAGGCCAATTGCACAATACCAATATCATTGCTGATGCGCTCTTTCAGATTCTCAACACGGGTTTCACTCGTCGTTAAAGCGATCTTCGTATTGGTGTACCGAGTTTCAATCGTTTGAACCGCTTTACGCAACATTGAAAGCTTTCCTTCAAGTTCGCGTATTTTCTGCATTTCTACTTTTCGCAATTCACGGTGCGGAACACGCTTTTCGTTTAACTCTTTCATTTCCGCTTCCAACTTTTCTAGGTCTTTGCTAGCGGCCGGGATCTCCATTTTTAGCAGAGCCATCGACCATTCTCTGCGTCGATTTTTTAGTCGCTCTAGCTGGGTTTCAAACTGAACCAACGTCGCTCGACGTGAATCTACAATGGCACGACGGCCGTCCATAATTGACCTAGATGTCTGCACCTGTTGGTTGAGCTGGTCTCGCTGTTGTTCAGCTTCGCCTACTGGCAAGGCGGCCAACGCCTCGCGTGATTTGTGCAGACTGGATTCAACGATGACAACCTTTTCACGGGCCCCGGCGATATCTGCCTGTGTTTTCTCAATGCGTTGGGACAACGTTGTCATTTCTTGTTGACGGCCGGAATTCTGCCGTTCAATAAATGTTTTTTGCTGATTAACCCGATCTAAATCCCGTTGGGCACGATTTACCCGTTGCTCCGCCTCTTGAACTAAATTGCCCAATCTGCGTCGCTCTTTCTGTTCCGTTTCGAGTTCATTGTTGAGGTTGCGCAGTTCCTTTTGTAAATCAGCAACCAGATTGTCTAAATCGCCAAAAGCATCTTGCTGGGTGTCAAAAGCGATTTGGGCCTCACGGAATTCATTTTCGCGGGCAACTGCACTATTGCGCACATCCAATCGGGGCAGTTCAACAACACCGCTTGACTGGCCCGTTGCATGGGCGATCAACCCATCTTTGCTAACCACAGTGAATCCGACCGGTAATCCCCTGGCTGCTGCATAGGCTTGCTTCCCAGTTGTGGTTAATAAGATGCGGCCGAGCATTTGAGCAATCAACTCTTTTTTTCCACTAGATGCTGTCACCAACTCATCGGCCCAACCCAACGCCCCGTCTGGTAACGACGGGCGGTCTAAAGTTGACGATTCGCCTTGAACCACCACATCGAGTGATTTATCTAATTCTCGGCTGCTGACGATGCGCCATAGGTTGATTTCATCAGGCACAACCACGGCCGACAAGCGAGATTGTAAAGCCAGCTCTATCGGCAGGCTGATATCGGCCGGAATCGTGAGGAATTTGGACAAGCGGCCGACCACCTCGATTTCAGCCCCAAAACTCGCTTCTTTCTGGCGCATCCGGTCGAGCATTTCAACCTTTGCTTGCAAACTCGCAATCTCACGATTGGCTCGATTAAGCTTCTTGCGAGCGTCCTCAAGCTCACGCCGTTTTGTTTTAATCTGTTTTTCTAGTCCCTGCTCTGTTTCTCGAATTTTGCGCCGACTTTCGGCCAACTCATCTACTTTTGATTTGGCACTGCTCGCCACACCCAAGAACTTTTGCCCGTCTTTGGCTAACGTCACCAGCTCATTGTCCCCATCCCCTGAACCGGCTCCGGCCGACTGTTTTTGCACATCAGCCAATCGCTCCTCAAGTTGCCCCAACTGCCCCTCACGCTGAGCCAAAAGATTGCCTATTTCTCGCTCTTCTCGTTCAAATGTATTGACCCGTTTGCGAGCTGTATTGATCTGTTCTTGTTGCCCTTTAAAGCTTTTTTCAAACGTTTGCAACGTTCCCCGCTGGCTGTCCCATTCTGTTTGAACCTCTTTTAGTCCAGCAAGCGCAATGTCAAGCTCTGATTGGGCCGTTTTGAGCTGTTCTTCAAGCAATGGAACATCTTCTTTGGTTTCTGCTAGCTGACCCTCTAGCGAGGCGCGTCGCTCGGTTAGGATGGCGACCTCACGACGGACCCGCTCTAGCACCTCGCGAACTTCTTCACGCCGGCCGTCAATCTCTTGGATCGCTGTTTCAGCTTCGTGTAGGCTTTCTTTGGCCGTGTCCATCGCCTCTTGTTCGCGCTGCATTTCGCCACGCTCTTTGCTCCAAATCTTTTCCGCTTCGGCCGCTTCTTCTCGTTTAGCCCGTAACACCGTCTTGGCTTCTTCCCATTGAAAACCGTACCAGGTGCGCAACATCTCTTTCAAGTCTATTTGCACTAAATGGTAGTTTTCAGCCCGATCTGCCTGGCGTTTAAGCGAGTTCATCCGTGGCTTTAACTCACCTAAAATATCATGTACCCGTTGTAAATTACGCTGGGTGTCTTGTAGTTTCCGTAATGTGGTTGCTCGCCGACTTTTGTAATGGCTGATCCCGGCCGCTTCTTCAAACAACGCCCGACGTTCGTCCGCCTTCAAAGATAAGGCTCGATCGATCAAACCTTGGCCGATAATTGTGTAAGTTTGTTCTGAAAGCCCAGCCCCTGCCAGTAGCTCCGAAATATCTTTCAAACGAACTTTTTGCCCGTTGAGCAAATACTCATTCTCGCCCGAGCGATAAGCCCGGCGGCAAATCTCAACTTCAGTGTAGTCGATGGGAAGCCAGCCGCTTTCGTTGTCAAGCGTCAATGTCGCCTGCGCCAATCCGGCCCGAGCACGGGATTGACTACCGGAGAAGATCATATCGGTGGTGCGTTTGCCCCGCAAAGTGCTGTAGCTTTGCTCCCCCAAACACCAGCGGATGGCGTCTGCGACGTTGCTTTTTCCACTACCGTTGGGTCCTACGACGGCAGTGATGCCCCCTTCAAAGACGAATTCTGTTTTGCTGGCAAAGGTTTTGTATCCTTGCAGAACGAGTTTTTTTAGCTTCATTGAGTCTTATTGGGTCTTGCTGATATTTGTGTTTTATTGACCTGTCTGGTTTTCACTTGTGTGCTTGAACGATCTTTTTTGATTCCCAACGCTTCATTGTATCATTCTGCACGATGAATTTCACAATTGAACCGATGATAGATATTGACGCGGCCGAAGTCATGCGTATTTACGGGGAAGGCATTGCCGGAAGCAATGCTACATTTGAAACGGTTGCCCCTGATTTTGAAACGTGGATTGCTGGAAAACGGCCGGATTGCCGCCTGGTAGCCAGAAAAGCAGATGGTTTGTTGGCCGGATGGGCGGTCCTTTCACCCACAAGCAAGCGTAAAGTATACGAAGGGGTTTGTGAGGTCACGATTTATGTTTCGGACGATGCCCAAGGGATGGGTGTTGGCAAAGCGCTTATGCAAACCCTAATCGATGAGTCAGAAGCGGCCGGAATTTGGACCCTCTATTCCAGCTTGTTTCCAGAAAACAGCGCCAGTGTCAAATTGCACGAGCGGTATGGCTTTCGTGTCATCGGCCGACGCGAGAAAATCGCTTTTCACCCCACAACCCGATCTTGGCGAGATACTCTTATTTTGGAGCGGCGGTCTAAAACTGTGGGGCAGTGATCGGTAATCGGTATGCGAAAACCGACTTGCTGGATGCTGGCCACAGGCCACGGAACGTCTTTCAGTATGTCTTTTTGCGGTAACGCATCCCTTTGGCTAAAATACCAACTGGGTTTCGGCTTATGCATGTTTAAGTTATTAGCTCTTTGTGTTGGACTTGGTTTGAATCAGTCCAACATCTTTTTGTTTTAGTGCCTCATTTGATAGAGGTGCTTTATTGCCCCTAAAATTTTTTAAATGAAAAAATATATTTTTCCGGAGGTCTTCGTATGGAAATCTTGACTTCATCTGCCTTTCAGGCAGACACTGGCTCTGTGCCATGGTTGTTTTGGCTCGGTCTTGTCGGCTCACTTGTCGCACTATCTGTCGCTTATTATCTCTATAATAACATTATGGAAGAGGATGAAGGGACCGACTTAATGATCGAAATCGCTGAGGCGGTTCGTGAAGGGGCGATGGCTTATCTTTCTGCTCAGTATCGCTATATCGCTTATGTCTTTGCGGCACTGTTTGTTGTCTTCGTCGTTTTGGCGGCACTGGGTGCGCAACAATGGGGCGTAGCGTTTGCATTCTTGACGGCCGGTTTGGCATCGGCTTCGGCCGGATATGTGGGTATGCGCACCGCAACCCAGGCATCTGCCCGTACGGCCAATGCGGCTAGCCGTAGCCTAGATGAAGGTCTACGTATTGCATTCCGTGGTGGAGCCGTGATGGGTCTTACCGTTGTTGGAATGGCTTTGCTCGACATTACGCTCTGGTTTTTCATTTTGAAAGTAGGGTTTGGACTTGAGCCAATTTCTATTGTTTCAATCCAATTGAGCGCAGCTGTGGGTGCTTCAACTGTGGCCCTATTCGGCCGTGTTGGCGGTGGTATCTTCACCAAAGCAGCCGACGTTGGTGCTGACCTTGTTGGTAAAGTTGAAGCCGGTATCCCAGAAGACGATCCACGTAACCCAGCAACGATTGCTGACAACGTGGGTGACAATGTAGGTGACGTTGCCGGTATGGGTGCTGACCTCTACGAATCTTATTTGGCTTCTATTTTGTCGGCCGCAGCCTTGGGTGTGGCTGGTGCCGCAGCCGCTGGTGCAACTACAACCGAACAGCTTCAATATTTGGCATTGCCAATTATGTTAGCCGGTTTGGGTGCTTTGGTTTCAGTTGCTGCTATTTTCACCGTTCGGGCCAAAGAAAACTCAACGATGAAAGACCTAATGTGGTCACTTGAAAGCTCCATCTGGATCGCTTCAGCCGTGATCGCCGGGGCTTCATTCCCATTGCTTTATGCAATTGGTGGGGCAGATGGCCAGTTGGCAAATCACAGCCCTCTACAAGTTTGGTTGGCTCTGATTGTGGGTCTTATCTCTGGTATCGCCATTGGCCGTATCACCGAATACTACACGTCGGCCGAATACGGTCCTGTTCAAGGGATCGCTGAAAAGAGTGAAACCGGTGCAGGGACAGTCATTATCGACGGTTTGGCCGTAGGTATGGAATCAACCGGCTTCCCAGTATTGGTCGTTGTAATTGCAACCTCATTGGCATTTTATCTAACTGGTGGCCATGGCAATACGCTTGCCGGACTATTTGGTGTGGCTATCGCAGCCGTTGGTATGTTGAGCACCTTGGGTGTTTCATTGGCAACTGACGCATATGGCCCAATCGCTGATAATGCCGGTGGTAATGCTGAAATGGCGGGTCTTGACCCACAAGTTCGTGAACGTACTGACCAGTTGGACGCTTTGGGTAACACCACGGCTGCAACCGGTAAAGGGTTTGCGATCGGTTCAGCTGCTTTGACCGGTTTGGCACTCCTTGCCAGTTACACACAGCAAATCAGCCAATTCCTTGAAAAAGGCGGCGTTGAAGAAGTCAATGGTGTTGCTGTGAAAGGAATGACGATTGAATCATTCATCGAAGCATTTGAGGTTAATCCGCTTAATCCGATGTTCTTGCTTGGTATGTTTATCGGTGCGATGGTTGCGTTCTACTTTGCAGCTTTGACGATGTCGGCCGTCGGCCGTGCGGCCAATGAAATGGTTGTTGAAGTTCGTCGTCAGTTCCGCGAAATTCCTGGAATCATGGAAGGAACCGGCAAGCCAGATTACAAAGCCTGTGTTGAAATTTCAACAACTGCAGCCCTTCGTGAGATGGTCATTCCATCATTGTTAGCGATTGCTGTACCGGTTGTTGTTGGCTTGATCATGGGTGTTGCGGGTGTCATGGGTCTGTTATCTGGTGGGTTGGCAACAGCCTTTTCATTGGCGATCATGATGTCAAACGCTGGTGGTGCATGGGATAATGCGAAGAAATATGTTGAGTCTGGCGAGTTTAAAGATGCAAATGGCGTGGTTCAAAAGAAAGGTTCTGAGCATCATAAAGCGGCCGTTGTGGGCGACACTGTTGGTGACCCGTTCAAAGATACATCTGGTCCAGCTTTGAACATTTTGATCAAGTTGATGTCAATTGTTTCGGTTGTATTCGCTGGTTTGATTGTTTTGGTGGGTAATGGTCAAGGTTTGATCATTATGTTGCTTGGCGGATAGACCGGTAGGTCAGTAATCGGTATTCGGTGGGTCGTTAGGCTCGCTGAGTACTGTAAGTTGAAATTAAAAGCGGCCGATGGATTGATTTCCATTGGCCGCTTTTTTGTTTATCGCTTACTAACTTAGTTGCCTCCTCCTCGGCCGCCGTTTTGACCCCCATTTCCTCGGCCGCCACCGTTGTTATTGCCGCCGTCACCTTGGCGGTTGTCGCCATCTTGGTCATTGCGATTCCCTTGCCCATCTCCTCTGTTGCCCCCGTTGTTATTGTCGTTGTTATTATTGTCGGGCGCGGCTGGTGGAGCCGGATTGTTGACGGGTGCCGCATTGATATTATTGTCCTGGTTTCCTTCGTCAGCTGCTGGGGCTGGATCGGCCGGAGCTGGGTCATTCGCTGCTAAGGACGCAATTTGAACCGTATCTGCGATATTCGTGTCGTTGGAATCAGCATCATTAATTAAATCTAGGGCGAGCACTGGAGCCACGACAGCTTCAGTTGTATCTGTCTCTATATTTGCGTCTGCGTTGGCAAAAACAACAAGTTCATCTTCAATTGCTTCTACTTCAATTGCTTCTACTTCAATTGCTTCTACTTCAATTGCTTCTACTTCAATTGCTTCTGCCTCAATTGCTTCTACCTCAATCGCTTCTACCTCAATCGCTTCTACCAATGTGGGTACATTGTCATTGAGGGCGCCCCCTTGACCGTTGCCACCGTTTCCACGGCCGCCCCCACCATTTCCGCCGTTTCCACCCCCGCTGTTGCCCCCACCAGGAGCACCAGGGATAAAGAAGAATCCGCCGGCCACTAGCGCTGCGATGCTGAAGCCTGCAATTGCATAGCGCACAAGCGGCCGTCTTTTCTTATTGGATTTGGCTTTGGCCTTGGCCGAAACCGGTGCGGCCGATGGTGTGATGACTGATCGTACTTGGTTTTGACCACTGGCTGGAACCACCGCCTCGTAAACGGCAACGGCCGGTTCTGATGAAGCCGCCGCAACCAACGGTACAACCGCCGCTACCCCACGCAGCGGGAAGCCGGGCAAATGCTGGAAAGTGACGGTGTTTTGATCGCCCAAAAGCTGAAGGGCACTGAGGAAATCTCCGGCTGTACGGAAACGATTGATTGGATTTTTAGCCAAAGCCATATGCAAAACCGCATCGATGTTGCGTGGCAATCCTTCCATGATGTCACCGGCCGACCCTGGCTTTTCACCAATGTGTTTGGCGATAACCTGCAAAGCTGAGCCACTAAACAAACGCTGGCCGGTCAGCATATAAAAAACGGTGACCCCCAGTTGATAAATGTCAGTCTGAGCTGAAAGCTCGCCATCGGCCGCCTGTTCTGGGGCGATGAACTCTGGTGTACCCACAATATCCAGCGTATGGGTCACGCTGTTATCTTGTGTGGCTTCAATCGGCCGGGAGATGCCAAAATCACTGATGATGGCACTGCCATCCTCCCGAACAAGGATATTGTGCGGTTTAATGTCTCGATGGATAAAGCCCGCCTCATGCATCATATCAAGCGCTGGGCAAACCTGCTCCATAAGGTGAAGGGTTTGCTCCCACGCAATCGGCCCATTTTCAAGCAGGTCGCGTACTGACCCACCTGAAATATAGGGCATGACAATATAAAGTTGATCTTTGAGTTTGCCATGATTGAGTACGGGTAGAATGTTTGGATGGCTAATCGTTTTAAGCATTTCGATTTCTCGTTCAAAACGCGCCTGAAATTTCGGTTCGGCCGAAACTTGTTTGCTGATCAGTTTGATCGCTACGTCAGCCTCAGTTTTATGATCTGTGGCCAGGTAAACGACAGCTGTGCCGCCTGACCCTATCATTTGTTTTTTTGTATATCGAAATGAATCGGAATGTGAATTTTTATGAGTCATGATTTTGTGTGGTGAGTAGCAAGGAGCGGGGAGCGACGCCGAATCCCACAGGCTGTAGTAAAGGGTTAATCTATACAAAGCCAACTAGGTCATGGAGTCGCTCCTCGCAACTCGCAACTTACTTAAATAATTCGCCCACCATAAAAGCGCCAGCGTGGAAAAATGATACGCATGATGCTTTGTGAGCAGATAAATGTTGTCAACCAAACGGCCCAATAATGAAAAAATAAAATAAGTGGATTTCCCGGCGGGCCAAAGAGCTGAAACCGGTATACGATGAGTGCTAAAATGATAAATTCCCATACCCCAGCTAAAAACTGCAGCATGGCCGGCCAATCACGATCCCAATGAAACTTCTGGATGAATGAATAAATGATGTCCCAGAAGAAACCGGTAAAGGTAACAAACGCCAAGATAAGGAATGGGGTAAATGAACCTTGAGCCAGTGCAAATAAGAGGGTGACTAAGGAGCCGACGACGCCGAGTAAAAAGAGGCGGGTCTGCCAGCGGCCGAACAAAACAGGTGTCATG